>OMOG01000115.1:15362-24104 GCA_900290305.1 Candidatus Sulfopaludibacter sp. SbA4 | reverse complement strand
CGCATCGGAGCCGCGACCGTAAGGGAGCGGTTGGCACGGTTATTTCGCGACGAGCGCTAAGTTTCGTCGCGTGGTCCTTCCGGCCACACTCGGGACGGCTTCACCATGGCCGCATGGGTGGTCGGATCGGTGGCCACCGCCTGTAGCATGAGCCGATAAAATAGTCGCATACGGATGCCGCAGCCACCGCCGCCGCTCGTGCACGGCACCTAAAAAGGTGCTATCTTTGGATACGGCCTCCATGTTGGACATCACCAAGGACATCCAATCGCTTACTACGTTTCGGCGACGCTCCGGGGATTTCATGAAGCAACTCAGGAAGAGCAAGCGGCCCGTGGTGCTCACTGTGAAAGGCAAGGCCGCCGCCGTCGTCCAGGACGCCCAAGCCTACCAGCGCCTTCTCGATATCGCCGCCCGCGCCGACGTGTACGAAGGTATCCGCCAGGGCCTGGAGGAAGCTCGGCAAGCCAAAGGCCGCGACATCGAGGAGTTCTTCGCCGAGTTCGAAGCCGCTCATGGCATATCGGGTTGAGATCATGCCTCGCGCGCAGCGCGACCTCGCTGGAATCTATGACTGGATCGGGGCCAAGTCGCCGGATCCCGCCGGCACCTGGCACCTGGGGCTCAGGAGCGCCATCCGCAGCCTTCGGGCGACCCCCCATCGCTGCCCGGTAATGCCCGAGAACATGAACCTGAGACACCTTCTATATGGTGGTAAGCCGCACGTCTACCGGGTAATCTACCGGATCCAAGAGAAGGAGAAGCGGATTCAAGTGCTCCACATTCGGCACGGCGCACGGCTAGAGTTCAAAGTCGATGAAGTCACGTAAATAGGACAGCAGCGCAACCGTGGAGACCAATTCACACCGCAGCCACTGTCGATGGATTCCGGAGCCGGGATCTAAAGGAACGCCATCGTCTTCACGCCCGAAATATCGAAGCGCTTGCGGCACCGCAGGTTCTTGCACGCCACCTTATCGTCCATCAGCACCATGTAACTTTGCGCCTTCTGGAACTTGGCGCGGTCGCGCTCATCGGCGCCGGGCGGGATGCGGTCCTTCTTCTTGCGCACCACCCAATGCAACTCGTACGTCTCCGCGCTGCGGCAGTACGGACAGTGCAGCGTGGCCGGCTTGGTGGCCTGCGACTCGCTGTAAAATGCCTTTTCATCCATGACTAACGGTCCCCGATCGGAATCCACGTTTGACCGTCGGGTTTGCCCTTGTACTCGGCCCGCGGGCGAATCAGGCGGTTGTTGCGGTACTGCTCCAGCACGTGCGCGGTCCAGCCCGACATGCGGCTCACGGCGAAAATCGGAGTGAACAGGTCGATCGGGATGCCCAGCGAGTAGTAGGTGGATGCCGAGTAGAAATCCACGTTCGGATTCAGTCCCTTGATCTCCTTCACGGTTTCTTCCATGCGCCTGGAAAGCCGGTAGAGCTTCTCGTGCCCGGTGCGCTTGCCCAGTTCCTCCGACATCACCCGCAGGTGCGTGGCGCGCGGATCGTCGGTGCGGTAGACACGGTGGCCGAAGCCCGGAATCTTCACCTTGCGCGCCAGCGTGTTCTTGACACGGTCAACGGCCTCGTCTTCGTCGCCCAGTTCGAGAAGCAACTTCATCACATCCTGGTTCGCGCCGCCGTGCAGCGGCCCCTTCAATGCGCCGATGCCGCTGGTGATGGAAGAATAAATGTCCGACAGCGTCGCCGCCGTCACCCGCGCCGCAAACGTAGAGGCGTTCAGCTCGTGGTCGGCATGCAAAGTCAAGGCCACGTCGAAGGCGCGCTCCATCACCTCGTCGGGCCGGTTCCCCGTCAGGGTGTACAGGAAATTCGCCGCGAGCCCCAGATTCGGATCGCCCTCGATCACCGGCTTGCCCTGGCGCAGGCGGTCGAACGTGGTCACGATGTCGGCGGTCCTGGACATCAGCCGCACTGCCTTGCGGTGATTGGCTTCCGCCGACATGTCCTGCGCTTCGAGATCGTACACGCCGAGCATCGAAACGGCCGTGCGCAGCACGTCCATGGGGGCGCCGCCCGCCGCACCCCGCAGAAATTCGATCACCGGGGCGGGCAGGCCTCGCTCCGCCACCAGTTCCTTCTTCAGTTGGTCCAGTTCCGCCCGCTTGGGCAGCCATCCGTTCCACAGAAGGAAAATCACTTCTTCGAAAATGGCATGGTCCGCCAGGGTGTGTATGTTGTAGCCGCGGTAGCTGAGGATACCCTGGTATCCATCGATATAACAAATCTCGGATTCGCCTGCGATGACGCCTTCCAGACCGGCCATTGTCGTTTCCATGTTCGCCTTTCTCCGAATCTTATTGTATACGCCGCGGGCAATTGTGCAAGCCGCGGCCGCTTGCCAAAAGCCGGGTGCCCCATTGAACCCTCAGGTTTTGACTTTCTCCCTGTTTCCCTCCGCGCTTGTCTCCGTTCCCGCGCCTCCGCGTCGAGATCTCCCTGTTTCAGCGGGGCGGCGGGCAGCCGGGGAGCGGCGAGAAACCGATCGTCAGGTTGTTCCGCTCGACCCACAGCTTCTCCTCTTTACCGCCGCTGAAATCCACCGTGAGGATCACGCCCGATCCGCAGGAACGGCTTTTGGCGATGCGAAAGTCGGCGACGCTCCGGTGGTCGCTCTCGGGACCCCAATCCTGCAGGAATGAGGCAAACGGGTAGCCCCGGCGGTCGGTTTCCGTGCGCACCCACAATTCGTAAGCCGCCTGATAGTCGTGGCGCTCCAGCAGGGCGAAGAAGCGCTTGACCTGTTGTTCCTGACGGTAGTCATGGAAAACGAAAAGCGAGATTCCAGTGGCCACCAGCAACACCGCCACCGAAATCGCCACGATTTTGATGATTTTCAAACGCCGGTCTACGCCAGCGCCATAGTGATCGAGATAGCCGGCCATCTCCTACAGGTTACTTCTTCGGGGCCGCCGGTGTCACTGGTGCCACTGGGTACGCCTTGTCGTAGGCGGCGATGGCGTCGTTGGTGAGGTCCATGGCAGGCTTGAAGTAGAGGGTGGTGGTGGTGTCCACGATCAGGTCCATCCCCTTCTCCTCCGCCAGTTTCTTCACCACCTCCGTCATCTTCGCGCTGCTCTTCGACAGGATGTCGTTGCGGAAGGCGGTGGCATCGGCGTTCAGATCGTCAGTCTTGCGCTGCAACTGCCGCTGCTTGGTCTGCCCTGTGGCGTTGAGGTCGCTCTCGGCCTGCGCGGTCAGCTTGCCGGCGCCGTTTTGCAGTTGTTGCGCTATGGCGCCAAGCTCCCGGTTCAACTGGTCGATCTCGTCCTGCCGCGGCTTGAATTTCGCCTGCATCTCGACATCGGCCTTCTTGATCTCGGCCGATTCGAACACGGCGCGTTGCAGGTTCACCACCGCTACCTTGACCTGTGCGGGGGCCGCCTGGCTGATTGCAAAGAGAGCCGCGCAGACCACAAGCGGCCTGAGGCTCGTCCGTAAAAACATCGAACAAACTCCTGAAGTGGGGTTAACCCCTAGAGTAGCACACCTATTCCAAGACCCCGAGGATCTCATCTTCCTTCAGTATCAGGTACTCTTCGCCGTCGATTTTGATTTCCGCACCCGAGTACTTGCCGAAGAGAATGCGGTCGCCAGCCTTGACTTCGAGCGCTACCCGCTCGCCGGTCTCCAGAAGCTTGCCATTCCCCACCGCCTTGACATCCGCCTGTTGCGGTTTTTCCTTGGCGCTGTCGGGAATGATGATTCCGCCGCGGCGCTGCTCACCTTCTTCGAGCCGTTTCACCATCACGCGGTCGTGCAGAGGACGTAGATCCATGTATCCGATTATACAGTGGCGGACCGCACGGCCGTGGCGCCGGTCCACCGGCCCCCGCCCGGAAACGGTACCAAAGCGCTTGTCTCCGGCCAACCCATCATCTAAGATTAACTGACCCAACGGGAGGGTCCTTCATGCTCTCACGCTCGCTCCGATCGTTGGTTGTACCAATCGTCCTGGCCTCCATGGTTCTTACCGCCCAGGAGCCGCAGGCACCCCGCAAGCTCAACCTCGTCATCGTCGAAGGCGAGGGCGCCATCAACAACGTGAAACTCCGCACCGCGCGCGAAACCATCGTGCAAGTGGAGGACGAGAACCACAAGCCCGTCGCCGGGGCGGTAGTCGTCTTTCTGCTGCCCGGCAACGGGCCGGGAGGCACTTTCGTCAACGGCTCGAAGAGCGCCACCATAGTCGCCGACAGCAACGGCCGCGCCGTAATGCCCCGTGTGCAACTGAATTCCACCGGAGGCAAATTCGAAATCAAGGTGCACGCTTCGCACCAGGGACTGGAGGCCGACGCCAGCATCGCGCAGTCCACCGTTGCGGCCGGCGGGCTTTCCACCGGCGCCATCATTGGCATTGTCGCCGCCGTAGCCGCCGCCGGCGCCGTCGCGGCCGTCGTTGCCACCAGAAGCAAAGGAAGCTCGTCGACTCCGCCCCCGGTGCCGACTCCGCCCTCGGTGTCGGGCACCATCGGCGGAGCCGGCAGCGGTATCGTCATCGGGCCCCCCCATTAGAGAACGCCGGGAGAACGCCAAACGCCATGAGAATCCACTTTCCACAACCCCTGCTTGGTTGCCTTCCGCTCCTGATCCCCAGCTTGCTGCTGGCCGACGCGAACCTCTCGAGTCCCATCGCCGGATACGTGGCCGATCCCTCCCAGCCGGTATTGCGCACCATCTCCGGCGTGCCGGGCGCCTATCTGTTCAGCGACCCGATCCCCCTGCCGGACGGAGTCACCCGCATCCATCTCGCGCCCGGGCCGGACTACGCCCTCATCGAATCCGGCGATGCCGCGCCCGCCGTCCTGTTCCTCAGCGCCGGCGCGGTCGACCATGTGGCGCCCCTCCCCGGCGCCATGCCCGCTGCCGATTGGGTGGCCTTCAGCGCAAGCGGCCGAGCGGCGGTGCTGTTCTCTTCTTCCGCCCAGCGCCTGCAGCTTCTGACCGGCCTCCCCGCCGCTCCCCAACTCGCCCTCGACCTGGACGCCTCAACCTTTCCCGAACAGCCCCTCTCCGCCGCGCTGAGCGATGACGGCAGCCTCCTGCTGATCGCTTCCCGCAATTCCGTGTACCGGCTCTCCCCAGGCGGCCCGCCGCAACTCCTGCTTTCGGTCGGCCGGATCGTCTCCCTCGCCGTCCTTCGCAACGGCGCCGGCGTGGCCGTCTCGGACGCCAGCACCGCTTCCATCCACCTCTTGCGGAACCTCGATTCCACGTTGGACATCCGCGTCCTCGTCTCCGGCCTCTCAGGCATCGGAAGACTCTACCCCGCCACGGATGGCGCCACCCTTTTCGTCGCCAGGCCCGCGGCCAAAGCCGTGTTGGCGGTCGACCTGGCGTCCGGCGACATCCAAACCTTTCCCACGTCAACCGCACCCGTGCAGCTCGTTCCCTTGCGCAATCGCGACACCTTCCTGATTTCCGCCAAACCCGGCCAGCCCGGTAGCGTCTTCTGGCGCGACGGCAACGCCGGCCGGTTCGTCTTCATACCGGCCATCATCCAGGAGGTTGTCCAATGAGCCGCCTTCCTCTCCGCCTGGTCTTGTTGCTCGCCGCTTTCGGCTGCCTGGCCTGGGGACAGGCCGTTCTCAACCTGTCCGTATCGCCGGCCGGCTCCTCCACCTACGGCCAGTCGGTGACCATGACCGTCAGTACCCAAGGACTGGGCCAGGGCGCCACGATCAACTTCCTCGACGGCACTACCGCGATTGGCGCCGCCACCACCAATTCCGACGGCGTTGCGATCTTCTCGACCATGAACCTGAGCGTCGGCAATCACTCGCTCCAAGCCACCTACCAACCCGCCACTGGGGCCTCGGCGATCCGTTCGAACACTGTCTCCTACACCGTGAACAAAGGCCCGACCTCGACATCCATCAGTAGCGCACCCAACGCTTCGACCTACGGGCAGTCCGTGACCCTGACGGCGACCGTGTCCTATACGACCCCGCCAGGCCCCGCGCCTGCGGGAACCGTGACCTTCTTTGATGGCGGCGCCCAGCTCGGCACCGCGAATCTGGCCCAGGGAAGCGCCACCCTCACCACTTCCACCCTCTCCGCCGGCAACCACTTCCTGACCGCCACCTACAATGGCGACGCCACTTACGCCGCGAGCTCTGCCAAAGGGACCACTCAGACGGTCAATCAGGCGCCATCGGCCACCACCATCGCCTCTTCGCCCAACCCCTCGGTTACCAACCAGGCCGTAACTATCTCTGTAACCGTGACGGGCGCGGGCTCCAATCCGACTGGCGCCGTCACCATCTTCGACGGCCAGACCTCGCTCGGAAGCGCTCAACTCAGCAACGGCAGCGTGGCCCTACAGACGTCCACCCTCGCGGTCGGCGACCACACCCTCACCGCCACCTACGCCGGCGACAGCAACTACACCGGAAGCACCTCGAAGGCCATTACCCAGACCGTCAACAAGTTCTCCACCCGGACCACCCTCTCGGTCAGTCCGAATCCCGCCAACACCGGGCAGCCCGTGACCCTCACTGCCACCGTCTCGCAATCCGGCGCCACCGGAAACGTCACCTTTTTTGACGGATCGAACCCAATCGGCACGGCCACCCTGTCCAACGGAACCGCGACCACCACCACCTCCACTCTGGCCGCCGGCACCCACTCCCTCACCGCCACCTATAACGGCGACTCCACCAACAGCTCGAGCACCTCGCCCGCGGTTTCCTTGACCGTGAATCAAACCGTTACTCCGACCTCCACCTCTCTCACGGCATCTCCGAATCCGGCGACCGTGGGGCAGTCCGTAACCCTCACCGCGACAGTGACCGCCTCCGCCAACACCGCGGTTGGATCGCAGCCCACGGGCACCGTGACCTTCCGTGACGGAGCGAACCCCATCGGCACGGCCACCCTGTCCGGCGGAAGTGCGACCACCAGCACCTCCACCCTGTCCGCCGGCAGCCACGGGCTGACCGCCACCTACAACGGCGATTCCACCTACGGCACGAGCACCTCCCCGCAAGTTACCGAGGTCGTGAACAAAGCGTCCACCACCACCAGCCTTACGGCCTCGCCCAATCCCGCCACGCCCGGCCAGTCCGTCACCCTCTCCGCCACGGTCACCCCCGCCAACGCCACCGGGACCGTGAGCTTCTCCGACGGAACGAACCCAATCGGCACTGTCAACCTCGTCAACGGCAGCGCGACCTTCTCCACCTCCAGCTTGACGACAGGCAGCCACTCGCTCGCCGCCACCTACAACGGCGACGCCAGCTTCAACGGCAGCACGTCCGGAACGGTCATTCTGGTGGTCGGCAAGGCGTCCACCACCACCAGCCTTACGGCCTCGCCCAATCCCGCCACGCTCGGCCAGCCCGTGACCCTCACCGCCACGGTCAGCCCGTCCAACGCCACCGGGACCGTGAGCTTCTCCGACGGTTCGAACCCGATCGGCACTGTCAACCTCGTCAACGGCGCCGCTTCCATCACCACCTCCAGCCTCGCCACCGGCAGCCACTCGCTCGCCGCCACCTACAGCGGCGACAGCAATTTCAATAGCAGCACGTCCGGAGCGGTCACCCTGGTGGTTGGCAAGGCGTCCACGACCACCTCGCTGACGGCCACGCCGGCCTCCGCCACGCTCGGCCAGCCCGTGACCCTCACCGCCACGGTGGCCCCCTCCACCGCCACCGGCAGCGTGACCTTCTCTGATGGAGCAAACCCAATCGGCACCGCGCCGCTGAACGGCGGCATCGCCATCATGAGCACCTCCACCCTCGCGGCCGGCAGCCATTCGCTGACCGCCACCTACAGCGGCGATAGTAATTTCAACGGCAGCACATCCGCCGCTGTCGGGGTCGCCGTGGGTCAGGGATCGACCGCCACCAGTCTCTCGGTGTCTGCGAATCCCGCCAACTCCGGCCAGCCCGTCACCCTGAACGCCATCGTCATCCCCACCAGCGCCACCGGGACCGTCACCTTCAAGGACAGCGGCGCGACGCTCGCCACCGTGAACCTGGTCAACGGGAGCGCCAACTTCACCATCGGCTCACTGACCGCCGGCAGTCACACACTGACGGCCGCTTACAGCGGCGATAGCACCTTTAGCGCCAGCACATCCAACACAATTGTCGAAGTAGTGAATCAATCTGCTAACACCACAACCACCACCCTCACCGTCTCGCCCAATCCCGGGACCTCCAGCCAGCCCGTCGTCCTGAACGCCGTGGTCACCCCCGCGACCGCCACCGGAACCGTCACCTTCCTGGACGGCAACACCACCCTCGGCACCGTGAATCTCGTCAACGGAAGCGCCACCTTCACCACATCCAGCTTGTCTGTGGGCAGCCACTCCCTGACTGCCACCTACAACGGAGACACCTCCGACAGCCCCAGCACTTCCGCCGCGATCGCGGAAACCATTAATGCGCTCAACCCGACCGTTACCCTGGCGGCCTCGCCCAACCCGGCGAACTTTGGCCAGTCCGTCACTCTGACCATCACCGTCACTCCGGCCACCTTGACCGGAATCGTCTTTGTCTCCGACAGCGCAACCGCTGGCAACGTGGGAGGCACGGCCACGCTGAGCAACGGAACCGCAACCCTCACCGTCTCCACGCTGACGGTGGGCTCCCACTTGCTGCTGGCCAATTACAGCGGACCCAACAATTTGTCGGCCCAATCCAGCCCGATCACCGAGATCATCGCTAAGGCGCCCACCACCACCACGCTGACGCTCTCGTCCACCTTGCTGACT
>OMOG01000115.1:14117-15352 GCA_900290305.1 Candidatus Sulfopaludibacter sp. SbA4 | reverse complement strand
CCACCGGAACCGTGACATTCAAGGACGGCGCCACTACCCTGGGCACCATCGCGCTCACCAACGCGACCGCAACTTTCTCCATAGCGACTCTGGCGCCGGGCGCGCACACCCTGACCGCTACTTACAACGGCGATGGCAGTTACGCCGCCAGCACGTCGAATACAGTCACCGTAACCCCGGGGCTGCTGACCACTACCACGACGCTGGCAGTGTCGCCGGCAGCGTCCACACCCGGCCAGACCGTCACCCTGACCGCGACCGTCGCCCCATCGGCCGCCACCGGAACCGTGACCTTCCTGGATGGCGGCTCCGCGACCCTGGGAACGGCGCCGCTGAACGCCGGCACCGCGACCCTCACCACCACCACACTGACCTCCGGCGTCCACACGCTCACCGCGTCCTACAGCGGCGATTCCACGTACGGGACCAGCACTTCGAGCGCAGTTACCGCGACCGTGGGCCTGACGGCCACCAAGACCGTGCTGACCGCATCGCCAAACCCGTCCACTGCCGGCCAGAGCGTGACCTTGACTGCGGCCGTCACGCCATCTGCGGCCACCGGAATCGTGACGTTCCTCGATGGCGCAACCACCCTGGGCACTGCCACTCTCAGTGGCGGCACCGCGATATTCACCATCGCCACCTTGACGGCAGGCAGCCACACGCTTACGGTCTCCTACGGCGGCGATGCCGGCAACGCGCCGGGCACTTCGAACGCGATCGCCGAGACCGTGAATCCGGGGCCGTCGCTGCAGATTAGCCCGGGCACGATCCCGCCGGCGTTCGTGGGTGCGGCGTATTCGCAGACTTTCACCGCTTCCGGCGGAACCCCGCCCCTCACCTGGTCGCTGGTCTCCGGCACGCAGGAACTGACCGTGACAACCTCGGGAAACAACGGGATTCTCGCGGGCACGCCGAAAACCGCCGGCGCCTTCCCGTTGACCATACGCGTGCAGGACAGCCTGGGGCAAGCCAACACCGCCGTGGTCACTTTGACCGTGAACCCTGCGCTGCCGCCGATTTCCATTACAGTCACTCAGCCCACCACCATCTCCGACCAGCCAGCCCCGCAAGTGACTCTGGGCACGGCCTACCCGGTGGCGTTGAACGGAACTTATAAGCTCACATTCGCACCCAATGCGTCGGGCCTGGACTCGAGCTTCGTCAACAGCCCCTTGCAGTTTGTCACCGGGAGCACGACCTCTCCCGCGGTCGCCATCCCCGCGAACTCCACC
>OMOG01000115.1:12535-14107 GCA_900290305.1 Candidatus Sulfopaludibacter sp. SbA4 | reverse complement strand
CCGCTTCCGTCGCCGGTGCCCAGCGCGCCGATCACGGTGCCGCGGCTCGCGCCGGTCATCGTGCCGGGCTCCGTAAAAATTACCAGCATCACGTCTTCAGGCTTCCAGGTGATTCTGGACGCCAGTTCGACGCCCCGCGACCTGACCGGCGCGACCTTCACCTTCGCGGCTGCCCCGAATGCCACGCTCAATGGCACTTCGCAAACGGTCTCACTGACCACTGCCGCAAGCGGGTGGTTTGTCCCGGCCAACGAAAATCCCAGCGGCGGCACGTTCTCACTCACCGTTCCCTTCCCGTTTACCGGCAACACCAGCGCCCTCGGTACGGTTTCGGTGACGCTGACCAACTCGGCGGGCACGTCGGTTGCCCAGTCCGGCGGGCAGTAGAGGTATCACTGTGTTACAAGATTTCGCGAGGCGATTGTGGCGCAGCCTCTCAGGCTGCCGGGGTACCCGCTGGGTCGGGCACTCATGCCGGCGCTTTCGCGACGCCTTAAGATGGGTCGGATGAGTCTCGACCCGGCAGGCACGAGTGCCTGCGCCACGGTATCGCCAGCAGATGAGCCAGGCGGAACTCGTAGATCGCCGGACCGGGAAGCGGCGGCCAGCCAGGCGCGAGTGCCCCGGATCATTGGTGTTCCAGGGAAATGTCGGCCACTAAGCGCGAATTGGGACTTCCCGTGGGATTCACCACGTACATCGCGAATTCCTTCCTCGCTTCCTTGTCGCCGGTGGTGTCGGGATTGACCGGCTCGATGATCAGGTCGCGCGAGTAAAGTTGCCGCATTTGGGAGATCTTGTCGTCCGGGATATTCAGACGGGACTCGACGACGGCCGGCCTTCCCTGGAGGCCGCCCATCTGGTCCTGGATATCGGGCACGGCATCGCGCGACACGATGACAAAAAGCTTCTCGGCGCCCGTGAGGTTGTCGAAGCCAAAGGCCTGGCCCTTCGACGGGAACTCATAGGGGGTCCGGGCTTCGACACGGTTGCTGCCGGGGACCTCGGCGGAAGGGACTCGAACTTTCCAGGCGCCGCTCGATCCCTGACTGATGATGTAGAGGTAGGCCGGCTGGTTGGTCTCGATCCTGAGTTGGACCTGGTCGCCCTTGTGGAACACCGTGTCGGCCGCGACCTCGGTATGTTTCTTTAAGATGGCGTATCGCAGGCCGAGCGCGGGTCCCTGAGTCGGGGGCGGAGCGGTCGCCCGGATGATCTGTCCTCCATCGGCCGGGGTAGGACGTGGCGAGGTGGAAACCGGAGGCCGCTCGCGTACCTGGTCCTGGAGTGCCGTGGGAGCTTGCGTGGGTGCGGCCTTCTTCCCGGACTTGCCTTTGCCCGGCGGGACGGTCTTGCCCGGCGCGGCTTCCTCCAGTACCGGGTGGTAGAACATGTCACGGGCGCCGAGTGGTTCGGGAGGTTTTGGCGAGTTCTGTGCGGCGGCCGAGGATACCAGGGCCGCAACCGCGCATAGCGGAAGCCAAAAAGCTGAGGTGAGCGGCATATCGTTTCGTTCCAGTCCCCCGCGAACCGGTCCTCACAGGTACTACGATACCACCGGCCCGGACGAAT
>OMOG01000115.1:0-12525 GCA_900290305.1 Candidatus Sulfopaludibacter sp. SbA4 | reverse complement strand
GGCCCGGACGAATGACCTCGAATGGCTTGCGCCGCCACACCGACAGGGTGTATCTTCTTTGTAGATACAGATGAAAGTCTCGGTTCAACGTTGGGGAAACAGCCTGGCGGTCCGGATTCCCAAGGCGGTCGCGGTGGAATCGGAATTGGCGGAAGGCGACGTGGTAGACATGAAACCGGCCAAGGGCAAAGTGGTTCTGATTCCGGTGCGGGACCGGAAACCTACGCTGGAGGAACTCCTGGCAGGTGTGACCGAGGAGAACATTCACCGCGAGGTGGACTTCGGCAAGCCCAAGGGCAAGGAAGTCTGGTGACCAACTGGGTGCCCGATCGGGGGCAAGCAGTCTGGATCGAAATGGACCCGCAGGCGGGCCACGAACGGCGCGGACGCCGGCCAGCCCTCGTGTTATCTCCGGCGAGCTATAACGGCAAAGTGGGGCTGGCCCTTCTCTGCCCCATCACCAGCAGCATCAAAGGGTACCCGTTCGAAGTCGTCATCCCGGAAGGCCTCAAGGCCGGCGGAGCGATTCTGGCGGACCAGGTCAAGAGCTTGGATTGGCGAGCGCGAAAAGCGCGTCTAATCTGCGTTCTTCCCGCGGACACGGTTTCCGCCACGCTTTCCAGGCTGAGCCCCCTTCTTCAGCCTTCCGGTCCGACCGGGTAGCGAGGCCCTCCCACGCCGTTCCCTCCGGTCTTGCCTTTTCCCTGGTTTTCTCCGCGCTTGCCTCCGTTCCTCCGTGTCTCCGCGGTGAGCGCTCCCTGAGCGCTCCCGTTCGGCTTGAGCCCTATTCCCGATTCTGCTATCCTCAATACGTTGAATTCATAACATATGTCTCTCCCGGCCGCCGTGGCCGGGCCTACCTGAGAGGTCTCACATGTCAGGACATTCCAAATGGGCCACCATCAAGCACAAAAAGGCGGCTCTCGACGCCAAGCGCGGAAAATCGTTCACGCGCATCATTAAGGAAATTTCGATCGCCGCCCGCAACGGCGGCGATCCCGACGCGAACCCCCGCCTTCGCACCGCCATCCTGGCCGCCAAGGCCGTCAGCATGCCCGCCGACAACATCAAGAAGGCCATCATGCGCGGCACCGGCGAACTGGAGGGCGGCCAGATCGAAGAGGTCATGTTCGAAGGCTACGGCCCAGGAGGCGCAGCCGTCCTGGTCAACGTCGCCACCGACAACCGCAACCGCACGGTCAGCGAAATCCGCCATGTCTTTTCCAAGAACGGCGGCAACATGGGCGAGCAGGGCAGCGTCGCCTGGATGTTCGAGCGCAAGAGCCAGATCTTCGTCCCCGGCGATAAGGCCGGCGAAGACCAGCTCATGGGCGTGGTTCTCGACGCCGGCGGCGACGATCTCCGCAACGACGGCGACCGCTGGATGGTTCTTTCGCCTCCCGAAGCGCACGAGGCCGTGATCAAGGCGCTGGATGCCAGCCACATCCCGCATGAGGAAGCCAGCATCGCCATGGTTCCCAAAAACCTCATCAAACTGGAAGGCAAGAATGCCGGCGGCATGTTGCGGCTGAGCGAGGCCCTGGAGGAGCACGACGACGTGCAGAACGTCTACTCCAACTTCGATATCGACGAGAAGGAGCTGGAGGCGCTGGCGCAATAACGTGCGCGTCCTGGGCATCGATTGCGGTTCGGCGCGTACCGGTTATGGCGTGATCGAGAGCGACGGGGCGCAGCATCGGATGGTCGCGGCGGGCGTGATTCGCACCGATGTGAAGTCGCCGTTCGAACGGCGGCTGCTGCAGATTGCCGGCGAGTTGCGCGGCCTCATTCGCCAGCATGCGCCCGGGTCTGGCGCCGTGGAGGGCGTTTTTTATTCGACCAACGTGAAGACGGCGCTGAAGCTGGCGCACGTGAGGGGAATTGCCCTGCTGGTCATCGCGGAAGCGGGGATGGAGCTGGCGGAGTACTCTCCGCTGGAAGTGAAAACCAGCGTGGTAGGATATGGACGGGCCGAAAAGTGCCAGGTGCAGATGATGGTGCGGTCGCTGCTGCGGCTGCCCGAAGCCATCGAGTCCGAAGATGCCTGCGACGCTTTGGCCGTGGCCATCTGTCACGCCACGCATCAAGCCGCCAGCCGCAGGCTGGCATAGACCGGGAATCGGAATGAAGTGGTCTTTACTTCTGCTCTTCGCGAGTGTTCTTCTCGCCGGTGACGAGCCGCGCCTCGTATACTCCAAATCCTTTCCGAACAGCGTGCCGGCGTTCATGAAGGTCACGCTCGCGAAGAGCGGAGCCGCGGATTACCGCGAGGCCGAAGACGACGACCTGCCCCTCAAATTCCAGCTCACGCCGGCCGAGACGCAGACCGTGTTCGACCTGGCCGCCAGGCTGGACTACTTCAAACACCCCCTCGACTCGCAATTAAAGGTAGCCTTCATGGGGATGAAGACGTTCCGTTGGGAAAACGGCGCCGAGCAGACCGAGGCCAAGTTCAACTACTCCGAAGACCCCAATGCGCAGGTCTTGTTGGACTGGTTCGAGCGCATGGCGGAATCGGCCCAGCACCGCATCGATCTCGATCGCGCCGCCAAGTACGACCGGCTGGGCGTGGTCAAAGCCCTGACGCTGCTGGAATCGGCCATGGAGCGCAAGCGCCTGGTGGGGCTGGATCAGTATCTCCCGACGCTCGACCGAATCGCCAAGAACGAAAGCTACATGCACACTGCCAGGGCGCGGGCGTCGGAGATCGCGGAAGCCATTCGCAATCCCAAACCATGAAGCTTCTTCCTGCATTGGTGGGGCAGGTGCTTTCGCCTGCCAACTTCTTGCTCCTGGCCCTGCGCGTGGGGCAGGCGCTTTCGCCTGCCAACCTCTTGCTGATCGCCCTGCTGCTTCTCACCCCCTCCATCCCCGCCCAAACCCGCCCCACCCGCCCGCCGATCTCGCCGCGGGAACAGGCGGACCTGGAGAACGCGCTTTCCGAAGCCGGTTCCAGCCCCATCGAGTATCTCCGCGCCGTCGAGAAGCACCTCCAGAAATATCCCGATTCGCCGCGCAAGGAGGAGCTGGAGCGCGCCGCCGTGCGCGCCGCGGCGGAAGCCAATGACGGCCCGCGCATTATTCTTTATGGCGAGCGCGTGCTGGCCCGCCAGCCCGACGATCTGCAGATCCTGGAGTTCGTGACCCGGTCGCTGCTGGCCGCCGAGTCGAAGGAGAATGCGGAACGCGCCCTGAAATACGCCTTCCACTACGAGGAGCTGATCCGCCAGATGCAGAAGACCGGCGGCCGCGGCAGCTCGAGCGGCGCCGACTGGCAGAACCAGACCGATCGCGGGATCGGCCGCTCCCTGGCCGCCGCGGCGCACGCTACCGGAATCCTGGGCCGCTCCGACGAAGCGCTGGCCCTGGCCCAGCGCGCCTTCGATACCTGGCCGTGCGCCGATGCGGCACGCGAGGTGGCGCGCTGCTACGAGCGGCTCGGCAAGAAGGAGGAGGCGGTTCGCGCCCTGGCCGACGCATTCACCATCCCCGACCCGAAAAACACCGAGGCCGAACGCGCCCACGACCGCAGTCACATGGGCGAGCTGTATCGCCAGTTGAACGGCTCCGAGGCCGGACTCGGCGAGCTGGTGCTCGAAGCTTACGACCGCACTTATGCCGTGGTCCATACCCGGGATCTGCGCATGCGGGCCAACGATCCCAACGCGCAGCTTACCGACCCCATGGAATTCACCCTGAGCGGTCCGGACGGACGCAAGCTGAGCATGGCCAGCTTGAAGGGCAAGGTGGTGGTGTTCGATTTCTGGGCCACGTGGTGCGTGCCGTGCCGCGCACAGCATCCGCTCTACGAACAGGTGAAGCAGCGCTACCAGGTGGATCCCGACGTGGTCTTCCTTTCGATCTCGACCGACGAGGATCGCGAAGCGGTCAAGCCCTTTCTGGCCGATGCGAACTGGTCCGACCAGGTCTATTTCGAAGACGGACTGTCGCGCGCGATGCAGATCACGACGATTCCGACCACCATCGTCACCGATAAGCGCGGCCGGGTATTCAGCCGCCTGAACGGTTATGTGCCTGGGCGTTTTGTCGATGTGCTGAGTCAGCGCATTCTCGAAGCCCTGCGCCAGTAGCACACTAGACGATCGGCTTAGCGCTCTGTAGTTTGTACATTTGCGGTACGAAACGTGGGGCAATCGTGCCCGCCGCCGCCTTCAGGCGGCGTGCCTCGCTCTTGGGTGAGAATTCCTCCCTAAGGCTTTCACCCGGCCCCTGCAAAAAGCTACACTGACTTCCATGGATGTAGCCGCCGCCAAACCAACCATCTCCATCGACCTCCTCAACCAGGTGGACATCCGCGTGGGAACCATAGAGGCGTTCGAAGACGTCCCCGGCGCCGAAAAACTCGTCGCGCTCCGCGTGAATTTCGGAACTTTCCATCGGGTGATTGTCGCCGGCCTCAAACAGGAACGCCCCAATCCGAAGGAGATCGAAGGCCGGCAGGCGCTGTTCGTGGTGAACCTCGAACCCCGCCGGATGCGCGGCGTAGTCTCCGAGGGAATGCTGTTCGATATCGGGTACGTCGACGGCATTGCGCCCGCCCTCGCCGTCCCGGAACGGCCGGTACCGAACGGCTGCCGGGCGGGTTAGTCCCAAGACATCACTCCGCCCGCAGGGGAAGTTGGCGACCTGTGATAGCCTTAACAGAGCCCCGGAGCCTTAACGGAAGGCCCAGGTCATAAAGGAAAGATCGACGATGATCAATAACAACGAAGGAACCTTTTCGCAGCAGCGCTGGCTGGTTCCGCACAACGCCTGGAACACGCAAATTGCCCCCAACCAAAAGTGGAATATCGCTCAATTGCTGGACTATGGCGTCAGGGGACTTGCGCTCGACATTTATGGAGACAGCGAGGACACACTCCACCTCCAACACGGACATGGCAACGACGCGAGTGCCACGAACTGGAGCCAGGTTCGAGACGAGATTGCGGCTTGGCTCGCAGCGCATCCGAACGACGTTGTGACTTTGTTCTTCGAGAGTTATTTGAAAGGGCCCGGCCCTGGAATGGCCTGGAACTCGAAAACGCCCCTGTACGCACTCAGCCAATCGCTTACGAAACGCTTTCTGCCCGGCACGATCACCAGCGGCGGTACGCGAACTGAAGTGAAGCAGTTGCTCCGGGAGCCTGTACCCTTCTACAAAGAGGGCAGAAGCGTCCAGGAGGATGCCATGAAAGAGAAGCTATCGGCCTTGATCGCACGGAACCACCGCCTGTTTGCGTTCATCGAGCGCGAACCCGACGAAGGGGCGCAGTCGATATTCCCCGTGATGACGGCCACCTTCGCCGAAAACGTCTACGGAGACGAGTCTCTGCGCATCCCCACGTGGGTGAATCTCCGGAAAGGGTCGAACTATAACAACCCCGTGAAGTTCATGAACCATTTCGGAAATGCTCCCACCGGCAGTGAATGGGATCGTAACGACAAGGCAAAGATTCTCGACCACGCTAAGCAATTCTTTTTCTCCTACGGAGCGCACTACCCGAACTTCATCTCCCTGGATTACATCAATTGGGACAGTCAGCGGCGCGGACCGATCGAGGCCGTGGACGCCCTGGCAAACCTGAAGGACGCCAAGGGGGCTACTCCTTTCGGCTGGCCCGATACCCACAGTTTCGATGGGGTCACCATGACATTCCCGCCTCAAAAGATTACTGGTTTCACGGTAAAGAACGTAGGCGGGCAGGGTATCGTCGAAATCGCTCCGGCCTGGAGCGCGAGTGGCCCTGGCGTCAGGGAGATCGAGCTCATCTCCGTCAAAGGCGTTGGTGTGGTCAACATGCGTTTCAAGCGATTGGGCGAAAACTTCGGAGCGTGGCTCACTCAAAATGAAACTGCCCCGGATGGCGGAAATGTCACGAGCCGCAAGCAGGTAGCCCAAGGCGATATCATCGCCTGCTGCTGCCGCACGTCGACGGGGTACGGAGTAGTAGACTTTGCAACGGCTTACTCATAGGTGGGACAGACGATCGGTTTTTGTCGTCTGTCATTTCTTCATTTTGCCAAAATCCTGTGAGCCCATAGGCCTGGATTGGTGGGCCTGTTCCTGGTGGGGCGGGCAATCCTGCCCGCCGCCGCCTTCAGGCGGCGTGCAGCCCGCTTTCCGCCGGCTCCTGCAAAAGCTACACTGACTTCCATGGATGTAGCCGCCGCCAAACCAACATATCCATCGACCTCCTCAACCAGGTGGATATCCGAGTGGGAACGATCGAGGCGGTCGAAGACGTCCCCGGCGCCGGCAAACTCGTCGCGCTCCGCGTGAGTTTCGGAGCTTTCCAACGGGTGATTGTCGCCGGCTCAAACAGGAACGCCCCAATCCTAAGGAGATCGAAGGCAAGCAGGCGCTGTTTGTGGTGAACCTCGAACCCCGCCGGATGCGTGGCGTAGTCTCCGAGGGAATGCTGCTCGATATCGGACACGCCGACGGCATTGCGCCCGCCCTCGCCGTTCCTGGAGCCCCTTCCACCTGCCCTAAATCGGACTACTCACGCCGCCTATGTGGTGACTGGTTGAGTCAGCGATGATCCGGAGGAGGGGGTGATCGCGCCGTAGAGCGCATTTGACGTCTCGCCCGTCTCGGCCTGATCTCCAAGCTCCTGTCCAGCCCAATAGGGCACCGAGCACTGAGCCGCCGCGCCGGGCGTGACGCTGAGATTACCAGACGAAACTGAGTACGTAAGAGTTCCCGCTCCGGAAGTAAACGTCGCCTGCCCGCTGGGCGGCGCGACCAGGTTTACCTGGAACGCAGCGATCGCGTACTGCTGGCCTGCGGCGAAAGATACGACCGCGCTGGACACGTGTCCAGCGCTGTCAGTAAGGCTAAATGTCGCGCTTGTAACATTTCCAGAGCTGTCCGTCGCTAGCGCGATCTCCACAACAGATCCCGCCCCAACGACGTTACCAGGCAGGCTAACGCCAAGCGACTGCTGCGTGTCGACGCTGGGCAGCCACGGTGTCGTGCCGGGAACAGGGGTGTACCCGGAAGGCCAGGAGTGTGGGGCTCCTATTTGCCAGTACTGAACCTCCCCGTACGCTGCCCCGCCCGTGACATACCACACGTACTGCAGCCAATTGAGCTGTTGACCTTGACTGGTTTGGCCAGGCTGAGGAAAAGCGTTCAGTTGCAGCGAAAAGCCGCCCTGATCCTGCGCCGTCTTAGGCGCGACAAGATCTTCCGTAACGTCCAACCTCACGCACAGGCCTTCAATGTTCTGACAGTTGTTGCACAGAACGTCGTTGATATTGCCGCCACGGAGAGTAAGGAAATAGTTGCCGCTCGTTCTGTCGTCATGGGCGCCTCCCGCCGGGCACGCACCAAGGTTGGTGCCGGAGGGGAAGAAGAGGCCCTGGCACTTGTTGCACCACTTCCAACCCGACTGGCCGTCGCCCGAGTTGGGGAGGACGTAATCGGCGCTCCCAACGCTGTTATGGGAGAGCGGTGCCGGACAAACACCCATGCTGCTGCCGCCGGCGAAGAATAGGCTCTGGCACTGATTGCACACGTTCCAGCCGGACTGACCCGCACCGGAGGCGGAGAGATTATAGTTACCGCTGCCGGTGGCATCGTGTGTGCCCCCCGCCGGGCAGACACCAAGGTTGTTCACGATCGGCCCTCCGGGGGATGAGCTCTTCGCAGGGGTCAGTTCTAAGAAGAGGAGTTGGCACTTGTTGCACCATCGCCAGCCGGGCGGGATGGTTGCCCCCGCATTATCGAGAACATAGTTTCCGCTGGCACCGTCGTTGTGGGAGCCTCCCGCCGCGCAGACACCAAGGTCGCTGCCAGCGGGGAAGAACAGGCCCTGGCACTTATCGCACCACCTCCAGCCGGACTGGCCGGCGCCCGAGTTGGGGAGAACGTAGTTGCCGCTCCCAACGTTGCTATGCGAGTGCGCCGGGCAAACACCGAGGTTGACGCCAGCGAAGAAGAGGCCCTGGCACTTGTTGCACCAATTCCAGTTGGACTGGCCGGCGCCCGAGTTGCCGAGAGCATAGCCGCCGCTGGCGCTGTCGTCGTGAGTGCCTCCCGCGGGGCAAAGCCCCAGGTTGTTACCGGCGAAGAACAGCCCTTCGCATTTCTTGCAAAACTGCCAGTTGCTCTGCAACATTTTAGCCTCCCTTGGCAAAATTGGCGTGACTAATTACAACGTACAGTTGGCCGGGATTTCCATCTTGCGTGCAAAAAAAATGTACACCCAAGCTTAGGCACTGTCAAACCGGGTAGCTGCATGTTTGCGGATTGCTTGCGTGCGCCCGTAGCACGGCCACCGCGGTCGTTCATATTCACGGTGGCGTCGAAGTCCGTGACGGCGACTCCTGTCGTCTGCGACTNNTACCGTCCGATCTAGGGTAGCGCCTGAAAGGACAATATTCCGTAAGTAACGGTTGTGCCGCCGCCCCCCAGAACGACTTGGATGCCGTCAATATCGCTGACGTCGATATCGCTGAGGTGGAGCGCCCCATTCTTAAAGCTCGTCCACGGATAGTTTATGGAGAAGGGATTTTCAGAAGGCGGCCGCACTATCCCAACACCCGCGTCATACAGCAGGCCGCCGCTGTGCGGGGCTATAACTGCAGTTGCGGTCAGGCCTACGCTGGCGGAAAGGCCTGCAAGGTTTATCTGGAAAGACGAATATGCGCGGAGATTCAGGTGCAATGGAGAACCGGGAGGATCATTTTGAAAGGTCCCGTAGTTCAAAAACAAACTGCATGCGGCTCCGAAACCAGGGCTCACTATCAAGATGCCCTTGCGATTCTGAATGCCGATAGCAAGTGAGGACGGTTGGTTCCACGGATTTGAGGATGTAGCACCATTGGTAAAAACTGTTTGACGGCCGGGGGGTTGTTGAAGATTGGAGTCCGATTGGCCGGGCAGTAGGGTTTTTTGATAGGCTCCCTGCGTAAAATCGTCAAGCGTGAGCGGCATGCTCATCTCCTTTCAGATGGCCGGGTCTGCCCGGCAAAGTCGTCATTAAGAATCCCTCGGTGGGGTCCGCGTGGGCACCCACAAAGGTCTTCTCTTCTGTATCCCCGCAGTGGCAATTAATTGAAATGCCTAGCTGAGGATCGCGTTCGCCGGATTGTTTTAGTTGCGGTCGCGACCCCAGAAGGGCCCACGTGGGCGAGGTCATCAGACTCACGCCCGCAATCAATTTCGATTTCATATTTCCTCCAAGCAGGATGATTTCCTGTCGCCGGTACAAGCGGAACGGCCAGTCTGAAAGCGGCCATTGGTGTCATCGTTTCTTAATGGACGCTGAATCGCGTCCCATGCGAGAAGTATGCCGCAAAGCCAGCTCACGCGGAAGTAACTTGGGGTATGATACCTACAACTGTTGGACTGATCGGAAGAGGATTGCATGCCCGATGCCGCCGGACGCGCACCCGCACCTGCACCCGGTGAGAACGATGTGCGCCGTCAGTTAGAACGAATTCTAAGGGATCCGCTGTTCCTGCGCTCGGAGCGGCTGAGCGCCTTCTTTCGCTTCATTGTGGAGATGGCGCTGGCAGGACGAGGCGGGGAAATCAAGGAATCCGTGCTCGGGACCGAAGTGTTCGGCCGCGGTCCGTCGTATGACCCGCATGAAGATCCTGTGGTCCGCATCGTGGCAGGACGCCTGCGAGCCAAATTGGCGGAATACTACCAGAGCACCGGGCAAGCAGACCTGGTGGTGGTCGCTCTTCCTCGTGGAGGTTACGTACCCCAGGCGGCGTGGCGCAGTGCAGCATTTGGAGAGCGGGCTGCCGCGGCAAAACCGGCGCCTTCCCGCTCCGTGGGTCGCGCGGCCGAGTTGAGCGATTTGCAGGCCGGGTTTGCCTCTGTGGCGGCAGGAAGCGGGCTGGCGGTCATGATCAGCGGCGAGGCAGGTGTGGGAAAGACTACGTTGGCGGAAGAGTTTCTTTCCCATCTTTCGGACGCCGGGGCCGGAGCGTTCATTGGCGCCGGGCAGTGCTCCGAGCGATTGGCCGAGACCGAAGCCTTTGCGCCGATTTTCGAAATCCTGGAGGATTTGCTGCACCGCGAACCATCGGGCGACTTGACTCGGCTGATGAAGAGCACGGCGCCCGATTGGTATGCGCAAGTCGCGGGGGAGACCGCCGATGACCGGTCCAGCCAGAGCAGACAGACTTCACCGGAGCGGATGCGGCGGGAACTTCACCGGAGCGGATGCGGCGGGAATTCATTTCGTTTTTCGAGGAGTTGTCGCGAGACCGGCCGGTCGTCTTGTTCTTGGACGACGTGCAGTGGGCTGATTCCTCCACGTGCGATCTGCTGACGTATGTCGGAGCGAGAATGAACCGTACGCGCCTCCTGCTGCTGATGGCGTATCGCCCGGCCACGGCCCTTGCCGCCGACCGTGCGCCGGCCAAACTCAAGCTCGATCTCGAGCGGAGAGGGAAGTGCCGGGAGATCCCTGTTTCGTTTCTGACTGGAGAAGACGTGGCGAGCTACATCTCGCAGCAATTCCCCCGGAACACATTTCCTGAAGTATTGCCGCAGATTGTCTATCAGAGGACAGAGGGCAACGCGCTTTTTATGACTGAAATGCTGCGCTATCTGCGTGACCACCGCGTCCTGGTCGAACAGGGCGGGATCTGGAGTTGCACGCAGCCGCCGAGCGAGATTCGCCAGTTGATTCCAGTGGGGATCAGGAGCATGATCCGGCTGAAGGTCCAGAAGACCGGCGAGGAAGACCGGATGATTCTCTTAACGGCCGCGGTGCAGGGACTCCAGTTCGACTCGGCGGTAGTGGCACGAGTGCTTTCCCGCGATCCGGCCGAGGTCGAGGAGCGGCTGCAGGCACTCGATGCAGAGCACGACTTCGTGCGGGCGGTGGGTGAGCGGGAGTTTTCGGACGGGACGTTGTCGGTGCGTTATCGCTTTATCCACCTCTTCTACCAGCACGCTCTATACAAGTCGCTGGTCCCGTCCCGGCGGGCAGGGCTCTGTCTGGAGACGGCTCGTTGCCTGGCCGGGCTTACCGGCGCGGGGGCGCGGGAGATCGCGTCCGACCTCGCCGTGCTGTTCGAAGCCGGCCGGGACATGGCGAATGCTTCGGAACACTTTCTGCGTGCGGCGCGCAACGCGGCTCGCCTGTTCGCTTACGCGGAGGCTGCGGCACTGTGCGAGCGTGGTTTGAAGGCGCTGGCATGGCTGGCGGAATCGCGGGAGCGCAACTGCCAGGAATTGCGCTTCTCGCTCATCCGCGGGCTGGCGCTGATGGCCACACGCGGGTATGCGGCGCCGGAGGTGGAAAAGACGTACACGAGATCGCGCGAACTCTGTCTTCTGGTGGAGGAGAGGCGGCGCCTGGTGCCGGTCCTCTGGGGCCTGCACACCTGCTACATCAACCGGAGCGATCTGCCAAGCGCCTTGGCTGTCGCACGGGAGATGGTCCGGACCACCGAAGATTCTGCCGAACCAATCGCGCGAGTGGAAGCGTTGCACGCACTTGGCACGACATTCCTGTTCATGGGCCGATTGCGAGAGGGGCGCGAGACCCTGGAAAGGATCTTCGAGGGTTATCCGGTGGGCGATCACGTGTTGCAGCCATCCATCTATGTGATGGATCCGTGCGTTACGTCGCTCAGCTTGCTGGCACGGGCGCTCGCTTATTCGGGGTTGCTTGACCAGGCACTCGAGAAGGCCGAGATCTCGATTGAACTCGCGCAACGACTCGTGCATCCTCCGAGCCTGACGTATGCGTTGTTCTGGCGAGGCTATATTCGCCACACGCGCGAGGAAAACGCCCAATGCTGCGGCGACCTGGAAGCGACGATCGGAATGGGCCGCAAGCATGATCTGCCTTTGTTTCTGGAGTGGGCACGGATCGTCAGGGGGTCGGCGCTAGGCCGCATGGGTCGTGCCGAAGAAGCGATTACGGAGTTGCGCGGAAGTCTGGACCGGCAGAATGATATGAAATCGCTGCTCGACCGGCCGTATCACCTGACGTTGCTGGCAGAAGCGCTTGTGGCGCGGGGTGCACTAGACGAGGCGCAGGCGCTATGCGACGAAGCGCTCGAGTTCGCGGCGCGGACGGAGTGCCGATGCTACGAGCCGGAGACACATCGCATCAAAGGGGAGGCGTTGCTGGCTACCGGTGAGGATTCGCTGCTGCCCGCGGTCGCGGCGGAGTTTGCGTCCGCTCTGCGCCTGGCGCGGCGAGCGGGATGTCGCCTGCTGGAGTTGAGCGCGGCAAAGAGCATCTTTCGACTGCATCGCCGGCGGGGGGACATAAGCCGCGGCCGGACCCTATTACGCAGGGTGCTTAGGCAGTTTACAGAAGGCGGCGAATCTTCGCTGTTGCGCGGGGCGCGGCGGCTGTTGGAAGAGTAGAAGAGTAGCAGAGTCCTCAACACGATCTATTAAACACGACCATCCAACGGCCGCTCCGCCCCCGGCCGCGCCCACATCGGCTAGCTTGGCTAGCTTGGCTAGCTTGGCTAGCTAGCCATTTCCTGAAATTCCCAAAACCCCGGTCACGTCCGGATTCCAACTATATTTCC
>OMOG01000396.1:4523-15828 GCA_900290305.1 Candidatus Sulfopaludibacter sp. SbA4 | reverse complement strand
ACGGGCGCGCATATCCACCTGGGGCCCATGAGCACGCGGTTCAAGCTCGGCGGATAATTGGATTCCATGACTGATCCCAAGCTACGGGTGCTGATCTCCGCCGAGAGAATTCACGCCCGCATTCGCGAGCTCGGCGAGCAGATTTCCCGCGACTATCCCGAGGGCCGCCTGCACATGATCTGCATCCTGAAGGGCGCCTGTTTCTTCCTCACGGACCTGGCCCGCGCCATGAAGCGCGACGTGTATGTCGACTTCATGGGGATTTCGACGTACGGCAAGGGCAAGACCACATCCGGCGAAGTGAAGGTCACCAAGGACCTCGACATCTCGCTCGAAGGCTCTGACGTGCTGATCGTGGAGGATATCGTGGACAGCGGCGTTACTTTGAATTACCTGATGCACGTGCTGGAGCAGAGGCGGCCGAAATCCATCCGCATCGCCGCGCTGCTGGACAAGCCCGAGCGGCGGCTCCGCCCGGTGCACGCCAGCTACGTCGGGTTTCAGATTCCCGACGAGTTCGTGGTGGGATACGGGCTGGATTACGCGGAGCAGTACCGCAATCTCGACGACATCTGCGTTCTGGAAAGCAGCGCGCCGGCGGCGGGCTAGCTCGGCTAGCTTGGCTAGCTGATTCGGACGCTGCGGATCAATCCCTGGACGTCTCGGGTTCCTCCCCGGCCGGATTTTCCTGCTCCGGCTCCGCCTCCGGCCCGTCGTCGCGGGCGCGCTCCGCACACCTCGCGAGGGCCCGCCGAATCCGCTCTTCCAAGGCAAGGGGTTCGGCCTTGGATTTCCGGGGTATCACCGGTGCTCGTCCTGCCATGCTTGACTACCTCTGTATGGAAACCTAACGCAAACGGCGCAAAATGGAAAGGCCGTTCTGTGGTGGGGCAGGCGCTTCCACCTGCCAACGTGCGCGCAATCGTACGTGGATGCGATCAGGGCCTGAGGCGAGCTTCCAGGAAGCGTTGCCATTCGTCCAAACCCTCGCCGGTTTTCGCGGAAACGCGCAAGACCTCCATTTTGGGGCGGACGGCCTGAATGTTGGAGAGCACGGTTTCCCAGTCGAACTCCACAGCGCCGGCGAGGTCGATTTTGGTGATCACGGCCACATCCGCGGTGTTGAAAATGGTGGGGTACTTGAGCGGCTTATCCTCCCCCTCGGTTACCGAGAGCAGCACCAGGCGGAGATTCTCTCCCAAATCATAGGACGACGGACAGACCAGGTTGCCGACATTCTCGATGAAGAGAAAGTCCAGGTCGTCGAGGTTCCATTCATCCAGGGCGCCGCGGACCATGGCGGCTTCCAGGTGACAGACCGTGCCGGTGGTGATCTGTTTGACAGGCGCCTGGCTGCGGCGGAGGCGGGCCGCGTCGTTCTCGGTGGCAAGGTCGCCGACCAGCGCGGCCACACGATGATTCCTGCCGAGAAGCGAAAGCGTCTTTTCGAGGAACGCCGTCTTGCCCGATCCGGGACTCGACACCAGGCTTACGGTGTAGACACCGGCTTCGCGGAAGCGCTTGCGCAGTTCGGCGGCGATGACGTCGTTGTGCTTGAGGATGTTTCTCCGGACCTCGACCAGCCGCGGCTCCGTGCTCATGGATTTGGCGCTCCCATCGCGGCCATGGCCGCTTGTCCCAGGCTGATGCCGCCGTCGTTCGGCGGGACGGCGTGATTGGTCCAGATGCGCAGGCGGCTGTCGGCAACCAGCGCTTGGATGTCGGCGAGCAACATCTCGTTTTGAAATACCCCGCCCGATAGTACCACCGTCCCGGTGCCGGTTTGGCGGCTCAACGTTTCGAGAGCGGCGCACAGGCCTTGCGCGATGCCCAGTTGGAATGCGCGCGCGATCTCTCCCGGGTCACGGCCGCGGCGGCGGTCCTCGGCCACCGCCAGGAGCAGCGGGCGGAAGTCGAGCTCCGCTTCAACCAGGGGGAACGGATATGCGTCGCGCGGCGGAGCAGTGCGCGCGATGTGCTCCAGCCACATGGCCGCCTGGCCCTCGAAGGTGATCGCGGTATGGAAGCCGAGCAGAGCGGCAGCGGTGTCGAAGAGCCGCCCCATCGAGCTGGTCTGAAAGGTTCGCACCCCTGTGCGGGCCAAGTGGCGCGCCACTTCATAGCGTTGCGGAAACAGAAACGGCTCCGCCGCCAGGTTTGGGAGGCCCTCGATATTCAGCAGGAAGCCGGCCGCGGCCTGCACCGGGTGCTGCGCGGCGGCATCGCCTCCGGGAAGCGGCGCGTAGCGCAGGTGCGCGATCCGCTCGAATCCGCGCGCGATGCTTCCCGCGAAAATCTCGCCGCCCCAGATCGCTCCGTCGTCGCCGTAGCCCGTGCCGTCGAAGCTGACGCCGAGCACGGGCTCGTCCCAGGCCTCGCGTTCGGCCAGTACGGAGGCGATGTGGGCGCGGTGGTGCTGCACCGGCCATCGCTCCGCGGCGGGCAGTTCCAAGGCGAGCGTGGTCGAGACATATTGCGGGTGCGCGTCGCGAACCACCAGCAGATCTTCCGGCCGCACCTGGTACATGGCGAGGAGGTCGCGGATGGTCTCGCGGAAGGCTTCGAAGGCCTGGTAGTGGTCGAGGTCTCCGATGTGCTGGCTGACGAAGGCCTGGCCGCTGGCAACGAGCGTGATCGTATTTTTGAGATCGGCGCCGACCGCCAGGATGGGACGATCCACCGCGAAGCGCGCGACCGCACCCGGCGCATAGCCTCGGGAACGGCGCAGGATTACCGGGCCGAAGGCGCCGGCGCGGGCCACGGAATCGTCCACGCGCCGCGCGATCGGCCGCTCGCCGATGAGGAAGGCGTCGGCGATTTCGGAGAGCCGTTCGCGCGCGTCGTCGTCGGTGTAGGCGATGGGCTCGGAGGAGCGGTTGGCGCTGGTCATCACCAACACGTCGGGGGCGCCCGCGGCGAACAGCAGGTAGTGGAGCGGCGCGTAGGGCAGCATGACGCCGATTTCGTCGTTATCGGGCGCCACTCCCGCGAGAGCGGCGCGCGCCGGGGAGAGCACGATCGGCCGCGCAGGCGACGTCATCAACGCTTCGGCATCCGCGGTCAGGTGTACCAGGGCGCGGGCGCAGGTGAGGTCTTTGGCCATGACGGCGAACGGTTTTTCCTTGCGAAATTTCCGCTCGCGCAGCGCGAGCACGGCGGCGTGATTGGCCGCGTCGCAGACCAAATGATAGCCTCCGATTCCCTTGACGGCGACGATTTTGCCGGACCGCAGCAGGTCCGCCGTGGCCGCAATGCCGGGTTGCAAGTAGTTCGGGCCGCAGGCGGGGCAGGAGACGGGCTGCGCGTGAAAGCGGCGGTCGGCGGGGTCGTGATACTGGCGGGCACAGGCATCGTCCAAAGGCCAGTGGCTCATGGTGGTGTTGTGCCGGTCGTAAGGCAGCGCCTGCGTGATGGTGTAGCGTGGGCCGCAGTTGGTGCAGTTGATATAAGGATACAGATAGCGGCGGTCGGCGGGGTCGAACAACTCGCGGAGGCACTCGTCGCAGACGGGCAGATCGGGGGAGATGCGGGTGGAGGGCTGCGCGTGCGAGCGGCTTTCGCGAATCGAAAAATCCCGGAAGCCGGCGGGCTCGGCCGTGCGCACTTCGAGCGCGGTGATGCGGGCGGCGGGCGGAGGCTGGGCCTNNGGGCTCGGCGCCCTCCAGGTGAATCTCCACGCCTTCTTCGCCGTTCAGCACCCAGCCCGCGAGGGTGTTGGCATGAGCGAGGCGGAAGATGAACGGGCGGAATCCGACTCCCTGCACCACGCCTCGCACGCGGATGGACCGGGCGCAGGTCATGGCGCTAAGACCAGCACGGGCACGAGCCGCTGGCCGCCGGTCAGCTCGCGCATGCGCGCGAAGGCCGCGCGATCCAGTTCCACGTCGTATTCCAGGAAGTCGCGGCCGCGGAATTCGAGCCACTCGGGCATCTCGCGAGTGTGGGGGCAGCCGGCGGTTCCAAAAAACTCTAGCACGGGCATGTTGGATTAATTCCAGATTAGCGCGGATCACGTGATAGACGGATGCCTGGACTTCCCGAATACGCGAGGCCGCGGCGGCAGTCCTGCCTCCAAAACATAAGTGACCACTAATGTCTCGGCCCTGGCGCCCGAGACTGCCAGGTCGTTGACCGTTAAGTTGACCGCCCGCCGGTATCGAGCGCCAGGTGACAAACGTCTTCGATACCGGGTTGTGTGACCGCGGTCATAGAAACGGAGTCGGTGCTTTCCACTACACTTGGCCAAAACAAAAGCCGGCCCCGGGGCGGAGGATCCCCGGAGCCGGCCACCCTGTTTGGTCATCAATTAGACAGCGAGATACATAGTGCTACCGTGCCGATTGACCAACAGGAGAGTGTCCTCTTTCGAGCCGGCGACGGCGCGCTCGAAATCGGAAGTGTTGCGGACGGGCTTGCGGTTGACTTCCTGGATGACGTCACCGCGGCGAAGGCCCGCTTCGGCGGCGGGGCTGCCGGGGCCGACCTTGGTGACCACCACGCCCTGGGCGTTGGCGGGAAGTCCGAGATCCTTGGCGGACTGGCCGTCCAGATCCTGCACCGAGACGCCGGACAGCGCGCTGCTGCTGGAACCCTTACTGGCGGGCTCGACCGAAGCTTCGGTGGTGGGAAGCTCACCCAGCTTCACCGTGAAGTTGCGTTCGGATCCGCTGCGCAGGACGCGCAGGGTTACGGTGGAGTCGGGAGCCATCATCGAGATGGACATGCGCAGGTCATTGCTGTTCCCGACGGGCTTGCCGTTGAGATCGAGAATGATGTCGCCCTTTTCGAGGCCGCTGCGGGAGGCCGGGCTGTTGGGGCTGACGTCGCCGACGAGGGCGCCTGTCAGGTCTTTGTCACCGAAGGCTTTGGCGATGGCCGGAGTCACGTCTTGCGGGACGATTCCCAGGTAGGCGCGAGTGACTTTGCCGTGCTCCACGATCTGCTGCATGACGTTGCGCGCCATGTTGGCGGGGATGGCGAAGCCGATGCCCTGGTTGCCTTCGGAGCCATGGGCGATGATGGCGGTATTGATGCCGATCAGGTTGCCACGGTCGTCGACCAGGGCGCCGCCGGAGTTGCCGGGATTGATGGGAGCGTCGGTCTGAATGAAGTCTTCATAGTCTTCGATTCCGAGGGCGGAGCGGCCGGTGGCACTGACAATTCCCATGGTGACGGTCTGGCCGACACCGAAGGGATCGCCGATGGCCAGCGCGTAGTCGCCGACCTGGACCTTTGATGAGTCAGCCACGGTGATCAAGGGCAGATTGGTGGCGTCGATCTTCAGGACCGCGATGTCCGTCTTGGGATCGGTGCCGACGATCTTGGCTTTGAACTCGCGCTTGTCGCCCAGGGTGACCTGGACGTCGGTGGCCCCATCGACCACATGGTTGTTGGTGAGGATATAGCCGTCGCGGGTCATGATGACACCGGAGCCGAGAGCCTTTTCGCGCTGTTGCGGCATTTCGCGCGGGGTGCGGAACTGACGGTTGTCGTTGTCGCCGAAGAACTGGCGGAACAGCGGATCATCGGGCATCTGTTGGAAGAAGCCCGTGGGCATCTTGGATACTTTGGACGTGGCGATATTGACGACGGAGGGCAGCGCCTTTTTCACGACCGGCGCAAACCCGGTCCGGCTGGGAGCCTGGTCGGAACTCGCGAGGTTCAATTCCATCGCGGGATGGTGCGCCAGGTGGTCGACCGCGGCGTAGCCGGCGCCGCCGATTCCTACCGCGAGTGCCGCGGCCAGCAACGCTGCGTGGCGCCGCCTCCAGAAATTCTGTTTGTACATGTAGCCTCCAAATTGAATTCGACGGCCTCGGGCAGGTTGTTGAGTCCCGTTGGCCTCAATTCAATGGACGGATGGGGGCTTGAAGGGTTGATACCGGGGAGTCGGTATGAGGGGTCCCGGCGATTGGGTATGGCGCAGCAATCGCGGGGGGAGCGGAAATCTCGCGGGTTGCGGAGCGCCGGCTGAAGCCGGCGGCAGCCAGGATTGGCTGCCCCACAGAGCAGCAGAGCCGCAANNATCAGCTCGGGAATGCCGCGGAGATTGAGTTTTTGCATGACCCGGGCGCGATGGGTCTCCACCGTATAGACGCTGAGGTTGAGGAGGTTCGCGATGTCCTTGCTGGATTTGCCTTCGGCGACGAGTTGCAGAATTTCCCGCTCGCGGGGCGAGAGCAGCTCGTAGGAATCCTCGGCGCCGGTGCGCTCGAGCCTGCGCATGTAGTCCTCGAGCAGCACCTGGCCGACCGCGGGACTGAAGAAAGATTTGCCGGCGGCTGCGGCGCGGATGGCGCGGGCGAGGTCGGCCTCGGCGGAGTCCTTGAGCAGGTAGGCCTTGGCTCCGGCTTTCAGGGCGCGGAGCACGTAGCCTTCGTCGGAGTGCATGCTGAGCATGACGACTTGGGCATCCGGCAGCTCGGCACGAATCTGGCGGCACGCCTCGATGCCGTTGAGGCTCGGCATGCCGATATCCATCACCACCACGTCGGGCTTCAGCTTTGCGGCGGCGGCCACGGCCTCGCGCCCGTCGCTGGCTTCGCCGACCACCGTGAGATCGGGTTCGGCATCCACCACCATGCGCAGGCCCGCGCGGATGAGCGTGTGGTCGTCGGCCAGCAGGACGCGGATTTGCCTCACGCATTACCTCCCGGGGCGGGCGGAATGGGAAGCTCGGCGGTGACGGTGGCGCCTTTCCCGGGTTGCGATTCCACGCGCAAGGTTCCGCCCAGGCGTTTCACGCGCTCCTCCATTCCCAGGATTCCCATTCCGCGCGAACGTACCGGATCGAAGCCGTGGCCGTCATCGGTGACCCGCACGACGATGGATTTCTCCTTCCGATCGACCGTGACCTTGTCCACCACAACCTTGGCGTTGCGGGCGCCGGAGTGGCGCACCGCGTTGGTGAGGGCTTCCTGGACGAGACGGTAGATGCAAATCTTGTGCTCGTCGGGCAGGTCTTCGGGGACGTTCTCCGATTCCACGGCAACTTCGACTTGGCTGCGCCGCGATACCTCTCTTCCCTGCCATTCCAGGGCGGCTGCCAGCCCAAGGTCGTCGAGCATGGAGGGGCGGAGCAGGAGCGCCATATTTCGGACGGATTGGAAGGTTCGCTCGGCCACCGACTTCAGATTGTCCAGTTGGGCCTTGACCTCGGGATGGTCGTTCGCGAGTGTGGTCGAGAGCCGCCCGATATCCACCAGCAGGGCTCCCAATGCCTGCCCGACTTCGTCATGCAGCTCGCGCGAGATGGCGCGCCGCTCGGTCTCCTGGGCGTCCACCAGGCGCGCCGAGAGCTGCTGCAGCGAGTGCTGGCTTCGCGCGAGCTCGACGTAGCGGACGCGGGTCTGCCGGTCGAGCCGCGCGATCCAGGCCATGCTTCCCAGCACCAGCAGCAGACCGCTTCCGAAACCGATGGCGAGCACCCGCGACAGGCTGCCCTGCAGATTCCCGAACTGCGTGACGAGGGCGCGATCGGCCTGCTGGGCGCGCTCTCCGTTCCATTCCTGGAGTTTGCCGGACCAGTCCAGGACCTGCTTCTGGGCGGGCACGATGTGTTGGGCAAGCATGCTCTCGGCTTGGTGTTTGCGCTCCGCGGGTCTCGCCGAGAGAATCGTGACGTAGAGCGTCCGCTGTTGCGAGAAGACGCGCATCATACCGTTCAGCAGCGCGTCTTCTTCGGAGTCGCGGACGCTGGGATAGCGTTCGAAATCGGAGGCGATTTCGAGGGTGAGCTGGTCGAGGCGGCGGCGGTCGGCGTCGCGGTCGGCGGCGGTCTGCGCGACGAATTGCTGGACGGCCTGGTTGTAACTCTGGATGGAGAGCCAGAGTCCGGAGAGAGCGTTGGTGCGCTCGGCGAGCGCGTGGGTGACCGCCAGTTCCTGGGTGTGGATGGCCGCGAGAAAGCGGACAGCCAGGGCGCCGGACACCAGCAAGATCGCCAGCAAGAGTACGGAGACGAACAGGAGCAACCAGCGGAGCTTGCTGGAGGGCGGAGTGGGGTCTCGCCATGCGTCTGCGTCAGGGCTGTCACTGAGGGTCGCCATAGGCCGGAAGGGGGGCTACAAGTTCATTATCCCTCCCGACCCGGCCGAGCCGGAACCAAGGGGGGCGTATATTTTGACGCGGAGGCGCTGAGCACGCGGAGGAAGACGCGGAGAAAACCCAGAGGAAGTCAAAACCTGAGTAAACGGAGGCAGTGGAGAGCACTGAGAAAACCATGCTTTGCGGCGCGGAAGATTCTGCCAATCTCGGCGTGAGTTCAACTCGCCAGGCACTGAGGCGACGCCCCGGCATCCAGCTCGCGGGCGGCAATCGCGACGCGGAACAGAATGGTCACCAGCAATGCGCCCACCGACCAGATCGCCAGCACGATGCCTAGTTCGACCGCGGTGGGGATGTAGGGCGTCACTGCGCCTGAGGGCGACGGGATGAATCCGGCGGGAATGAGCACCACGCCTTTGTCGATGGCCAGGGACGCGAAGACGGCCGCCGGCGCGTAGCGGCTTCGGCCCAGCGCGAGGGCGAGTGCCGCGGCCGCGAAGCCGCCGGAAAGCCAAGTCCACGAACTATACGGCGCGGCGTGTCCGGGGATGCCGCTGTAGAATGCGGTGAAGACTTCCATCAGGGCCAGGAAGACGTTGGCGGTCATGGCGTAGGTCATCACGAGCCGGAGCTTGCAGAGGGCTTCCTCGCCGATGTCGTAGCGGAACGCGCCACAGAGCAAGATCAGGAGGGCGGGACCGGCGGCGAACGCGGAAGCCAGGAATCGGGGGGCCATCGCGGCCGTCAGCCAGAAGGGGCGGCCCGCCAGCCCGGCATAGAGAAACGCGGTGACGGTGTGGATGGAGACGGCCCACGGGATTGAAAGCAGGACGAGGCCGCGCGTCCAAGTGGCGGGCGGCGCGCCATCGATCTCGGCCGCCAGCGCGGCGCGCGCGACAATGACATTTAGCGCCAGGTAGCCCGCAAGCGCCAGCATGTCCCAGAACATCAGCGAAGAGGGCGACGGGTGCAGCAGCACGTTGAGCAGGCGGTCGGGCCGCCCCATATCGACGAGGACGAACAGCAGCGAGACCACGATGGAGGCGATGGCCAATAGCTCGCCGAGGATCACGACACGGGCGAAGGCTCTCCAGGCGTGGAGGTAATACGGCAGCACCACGGTGACGGCGGAAGCCGCGACTCCCACGAAAAACGTGAACTGACCGATGTAGAGGCCCCAGGCCACGTCGCGGCTCATGCCGGTGACTGCCAGCCCCTGGTGCCATTGGCGCAGCCAGAGCAGGACTCCGGTGACGATCGCGGCGGCCAGGGCGGTGAGCCACCACCGGTAGGCCCGGCCGCCCAACATCGCTTTGGCAAGAACAGTCATGGGGTTTCTAAGGTAATGCGGCCTCTAAAGCAGGTAGAAAACGTTGGGCCCGGCACCCAACTCGGGCTTGCGGCGGAAAGCGTGCCGGGTTTGGAGAAGCTGCGCGACGGCGGAGGACGGGTCGGCCGCGTCGCCGAAGACCATGGCTTTGGGCGGGCACACCTCGACGCAGGCGGGCTGCCCGCCGCGTGCCAGGCGCTCGGCGCAGAAGGTGCACTTTTCGACCACGCCTTTGGTGCGCGTGGGATACGCCGGATCGATGGTGCGCAGGAAGGGCCGCGGGTCGCTCCAGTTGAAGCTGCGGGAGCCGTAAGGGCACGCGGCCATGCAATAGCGGCAGCCGATGCAGCGATGTTCGTCCATCATCACCAGGCCGTCGCTCGCGCGCTTGAAGGTGGCGCCGGTGGGGCAGACTTTCACGCACGCGGGGTGTTCGCAGTGATTGCAGAGCAGCGGCACGGGAGCGCCGGCGACGGCGGGGCTGGCGCTCTCCTCGCCGAACGCGTTTTCGAAACGATCCTTCCAGATCCACTTGATTTCGCGGCGCCGGTCGGGGATCTGCGGGACGTTGTGCGCGGCGTGGCAGGCCTGGGAGCAGCGGGTGCAGCCGCGGTCTTTCCAGCATTTCGCGAGATCGATGGCCATGGCCATGCGGCGCGGTCTGGGGAATGCGCGCGCGGCGGCGGCCAGCAGCGCCAGAAAGGCTTGGCGGGTGATTTTCATTGCGGCCTCCGCGGATCGACGTGGCAGTTCCAGCAGTCGGGGCCGATGGCCACGTAGTCGTGGCAACGGTCGCAGAAGGCCGCCTTTTCGTGGCAGCCGAGGCAGGTGCGGGTCAGGCTCAGCTCGCGCACACGGCCATCGGGGGCGGTGAAGACGCGCTCGCCCGAACGCACGACGCGGTCGCGCCAGGCGAGGAGCAGGTCGCCGTGCGAGGCGCGCATGTAGGCCACGGGAGCGATGCATTCGCGCTCGCCCGCGGGCAGCGGCAGGACCAGGGGACGCGGCGGCGCGGCGGCGTTGCGGTAGAAGGGGAAGCAGGCGGCGGCCAGGAATAAAGCGATGCCCGTCGCGATGATGGCGCGCTCAGACATACGGCTCCCCGCGCAGGTCGGTGGCACGGGGCTTCTCGCCTTGCATCGCGAGAGCGTTGCCGAGCAGCTCGTGGACACCGGCCACCTCCACGCCGCCGACCCAGTAGTCCAGCAGCTTGGGGAGGGAGGCTTTGTCGATGGCGCAGATGCAGGCCAGCAGGTTGACGCCGTGCGCCTCTTTGACTTGCCGCACCGCGGCGGCGCGCGGCAGCCCTCCGCGCATGCGGGTTTCGAAATTTTCGTCGCCGCCCAGGCCCGCGCCACTGCCGCAGCACAGGGTGCGCTCGCGGATGGTGTTCTCGGGCATTTCGAAGAAGCGGTTGCAGGCGGCGCGCAGCAAGAGGCGAGGCTCCTCGAGCAGCCCCATGCCGCGGGCGGTGTTGCAGGAATCGTGGAAGGTGACGGTCCAGCGGTCGTTGCGGGCGGGGTCGAGCCGCAGCTTGCCGTGGGCCACCAGGTCGGCGGTGAATTCGCAGATGTGCACGGCGCGGGCGGAGCGGGCATTGGCGAATACGGTTCCGGTGACCGGGGATACTGGCGGCTCGAGGAAATCGGGCGGCCCGTTGAGGGTGTTCATGTACTGGTGCATCACGCGCCACATGTGGCCGCACTCGCCGCCCAAGACCCATTTCACGCCCAGACGCGCGGCCTCGGCGTAGATCTTGGCGTTGAGCCGCTGCATCAGCTCGTGGGAGGCGAACATGCCGAAGTTGCCGCCCTCGGAGGCGTAGGCGCTGAAGGTGTAGTCGACGCCGGCCTCGTGCAGCACCATGAGGTAGCCGAGCAGCGTGAAGTAATGCGGGGTGCCGAAGAAATCGGCCGAGGGCGCGACGAA
>OMOG01000396.1:0-4513 GCA_900290305.1 Candidatus Sulfopaludibacter sp. SbA4 | reverse complement strand
CAGCTCGCGGGCCACCATGGTGACTTCGGCGGTGTCGATACCATAGGGGCAATAGACGGAGCAGCGGCGGCACTCCGTGCACTGGTGGAAGTAGTAGAACCACTCTTTGAGCACGTCCACGGTGAGGTCGCGGGCTCCGGCGAGGCGGCCGAGCGCGCGGCCGGCGGGCGTGAAATAGCGGCGGTAGACGGAGCGGAGCAGCTCGGCGCGCAGCACCGGCATGTTCCGGGGGTCGCCCGTGCCGAGATAGAAATGGCACTTGTCGGCGCAGGCTCCGCAGCGCACGCAGATATCCATGAAGAGGCGGAAGGAGCGGTACTTTTCGAGGCGCTCGCGCATGCCGTCGAGCACGATTTCGCGCCAGTTTTCGGGGAGCTTCCAATCGGCGTCGGCGGGCTGCCAGTCGCGCGGGTTGGGCAGGCCGAGGTACTTGAGGTTTTTGGCGGCTCCGGCGTGCGAGTAGGTGCCTTTGCGGAATTCGGGTGGGGCGCCCGGCCACGGCTCGCGGGGCGTGTAGTCGATCTGTACGAGTTGGTCGGGCTTAGGCTGCATTGCTCACCAGCTTGCTGCGGCGCGCGGCCGCCCGAGGGGGCCGACCGGGGGGTCGGCGGACCCAGAGGGTACCCCCCAGGGGGCCCGCCCCACCAGGGGTGCGAAGACTTGAGACTGTTGTAGTCATTGGCGCCCCAGCGGCAGCCCGGCGGCGCGCATTTTGTCGCGGAACTCGTCCTCCCACTCGGCGTAGGTGTGGACCCGGGCGGGCGCGAGCTGGGGATTGGCGTGGCGGCGCGCGCGCGAATCGGCGGGCAGGTTGCGCGTGGGGCTGAAGAAGACGCCCGCCATGTGCGCCAGCTTGGTGAACGGGATGGAGGCGCCCAGCAGGCTGGCGGCGAACAGGTGAATGTAGAAGAGGGCGGTCACGCCGGCCGGCGCGACCGGGTGGAACGTGGCCAAGCCGAGAGCGAAGCGCTTCACCGCGGCCACATCCGTGTGGGCCCACCAGCGCATGAGGACGCCCGATCCGGCCACGGTGGCGATCAGTGCGAGCGGCAGGTAATCGGCGGCCAGGGTCAGGTACCGCAGGCGGGAGTCGAGCACGCGCCGCAGGAAGAGGAACGCCAGCGCGGCGAGCAGTCCGGCATCCACGAAGCGGTTGGCCGGACCGAGGCGTGCGGGTTCGAGGACGAATCGCAGGTGTCCTACGAACACCCAAAAAAGGCAGCCGTGGAATAGCAGCGCGCCGATCCACAGCGAGCGATCGCCGCGGTAGACGAAGCGCGGGCCCGGCAGCAATTGGGCGCGCGAATTCCGCAACAGGGAGCGGAACGTCACGACCTCCAGCGCCAACCGGCAGGCCACGCCCGCGCGCGTCCACGGATTTTCCAGCCAGGCCGCGCGGATGCCGGGCAGCGATTTCTGCTGGCCGCAGGTGAGCACGATGGGGAACGGCACAGGCACACGCGCCCACGCCACCACGCGCCAGACCGTCCCCGCGACGAAGATCGCGAAGGCGAGGTAGGCGATGGCGGCGGCAAGCATATTACACGCAGCCGGTGGGCTTGGGCAGTCCGGCCACCTTGCAGGCGCCCTTGGCGGGGCCCGAAGGGAACAGCTCATAAATCTGGTTGAGCTTGAAGCCGGTCTCCTTGACCACCTTGCGGATCATGGGGGCGATGCCGAATTGCAGGTAGTAATTGCGCAGGTAGTTGACGACGACCCAGTGGGCGTCGGTCATCTCGGCCACGTCCTCGGTGGCCGCGAAATCGCGGGCCACGGTTTCGTTCCACATCTCCGGCTCCTGCAGGAAGCCGTCTTCATCCACCTCGTAAACGCGTCCATCGTGTTCGTATTTTGGCAACTCGGGTACCTCTTCGTTGGGATTACAACATGTCGATGTAGCCGGACGGGCACTCTTCCGCGCAGCGGCTGCATCCGTGGCACAGCTCGATTTTGAGTTTGAAACGATTCCCCTTGGGGGTCTTTTCGAAGCAGCCGTTGGAGCAATACATCCAGCAATTGCCGCAGCCCATACAGGTGCCACAGGCAAAGCAGCGGCGGGCTTCGGCCACGGCGTCGGATTCGTTTCGGATCTCTTCGTGGCGCGGCGCTTCCACATACCATGACGTCTTGATGCGATCGGGGGCGACGCGGGGCGGGGCATCGCGCTTCTCGGGTGCAAGACCGCGGGCGGCATTGTCGAAGGCTTCCGCGGCGATTCGGCCCTCCGCAATCAGGTGGGGGAGCTTGGCCAACGTGCCCCCGGGATCGGTGAAGGCGACGACGCCGGGCGCGGGCTCCGGCCGCAGGGTGACGCCGAGGGCCGTGATGCGGGCGATCTCGCGGTCCAGGATTTCGGCCGGCAGGCCGGGCAGAGCGCGCAGGAAGCCTCCGGGCTCCGCGGCGTCGAACACCGTGACGCGCCATCCGCGGCGAGCGAGTTGGCAGGCGCACGAGAGGCCGGCGGGACCGGCGCCGGAGACGGCTGCTTCGCGGCGGCCCGCGGCCTGGACAGCGGGCGTCAACCCATGGGCCAACCCTAACCCCCATTTCTCACAAGGGTTCGGTTGCGGTGACGTGGCGCAGGGGGTGCCCTCTGGGCCCGTGCCTGCCGCGTCGGCACTCATGCCGACGCCTGTCTTCGACACTGTGTCACAACCGCGAAAAGGTGTCGAGACGAGTCTCGACACTACAGGCACGGGCCCAGAGGGCACCCCCTGCGCCACATCGGCCGGCGGAGTGTGAGAAATGGGGGCTAACTCCAGCGCGAGATCTCCTATGTAGCGCTCGAAGGCGCGGATGGCCACCGCTCCATCCTTGGCTTCCCGCGGGCAGACTTGTTCGCAATCGGCCGGACAGACCCTGCCGCACACGGACGGGAACGGGTTGCGCGCGGAGATCTTTTCCCACGCCGAGCGGAGCGCCTGCTCCGGGGTGCGGAGATTGGCTTCGGCGTCGGCCACCGCGGTCAGCCATCCACGGATATCGCCCACGCTGGGGCAGGCGCCGGTGCAGGGCGCGGTCTTGGCGCTGTACTGCGGGCGGTACGGACCGATGTCGCCGCCGGGGGCCGACAGGTGCCGGATCACCGGCTTCTTCACCGGCTTGAAGAGTCCCGTCATCATGGCCGCAACCGCATGTGGGTCGAGCGGGCGTAGCTCAGGCCCGCGTACCGGAAATCGTCGATGTGGTAGCGGGTGAACGGGATGCCGGTCAGCTCGAAGAACCGCGGCCATCCCACGCGCTCCACCCATTCGCCCAGACGCTCGAAGCGGCGGGCGTTGGCGGCATACACGTCCACGATGTTGGTTACCGCGCTCACCACCTCCGGCCACCGCGGCGGATTGTTGGGCAGGAACGGAATGGCCAGCTTGGAGAACTTCGGCTCGCTGCGCGCGTTGCTGACCTTGCCGCCCACCCAGATGGAGAGGCCGTCGTTTTCCGGGTCGTTCATCTGCATGGCGGCGCATACGGTGAAGCAGTTGGAGCAGTACATGCACTGCTCCTCCACCACGTCCACGGTGCGCTTGCCATCCACAACCGCGGGCCGTATGGCGCCGGTGGGACAAGAGGCGATGAGGGTGGGGATCTCGCAGCCTTTGCGCGGCACGTCATGCCGGACCTGGGGCGGCTTGCGATGGATTCCCAGAATGGCGATATCGGAGCAGTGCACCGCGCCGCACATGTTCACGCAGCAGGCCATCGCCACGCGCAGCTTGGCGGGCAGGTCCTCGCGCGTGAAGTGCGGGTGCAGCTCGTCCATCAGGGCTTTGACGATGCCCGACGCATCGGTGGCGGCCGAGTGGCAGTGGATCCAGCCTTGCGTGTGTACCACGTTGCTGATCGAATTATTGGTGCCGCCCACCGGGAAGCCGGCTTCCTGCAACTCACGCTTGAGCGGCTCGATGTTGGCCGGGTTGTCGAGCAGGAATTCGATGTTGTGGCGGCTGGTGAAGCGCAGGTAGCCGCCGGAATATTTGTCGGCGAGGTCCGCGAAGCGCCGGATGGTCGAAACGCTCAGCAGCCGCGGTGAGCCGGCACGCACGGTGTAGATGCGCTCGCCCGATTCGGCCACGTGGCAGAGCACGCCCGGCGCTAACGTTTCGTGGTACCGCCATTGGCCGTAGTTCCGCTTGATGAGCGGGTGCAGAAACTTCTCGTAGTGTGGAGGACCGATATCGGTGATGCGCTTGGGGGGCTGGGTAGCGGTCATTTCACGTCCTCCTTCTGGAAGAACACATACGGGTTGTCGCGCGGGAAGGCGACCATCTCGGGGCACGGTTCCAGGCCGATGCCGTCGAGGAACGCGGACATGCCCACGCGCTGGATCAGCTCGCCGACGCGCTCGCGGTTCTTGGCATACTCGCCCCAGAATTCCCAGATGCGCGCCAGCAGTTCGCGCACGGTTTCCTCGATCTCGGCCTCGGGCACGAAGGGCACCAGCACCGAGGACAGCAGCGCGCCTTGCACGATGGGGGCCTTGGCGCCGATGAGGATGGCGGCGCCGCGCTCGACG
>OMOG01000299.1 GCA_900290305.1 Candidatus Sulfopaludibacter sp. SbA4 | reverse complement strand
TGCGGGCATGGTGCTTCTTCCACCAGATGCCTCCGCCGGCAGCGGCCAAAACGAGGGCGGCGGCGGCGGCCACCATCGCGGTCATCGGCGGTTTCTTCGCCGCCGCCTTTGCCGGGATCGCCGGGCGCGGCGCCGACGGCGGGGGTGGCGTCATGGTGAGCGTGCCCGAATCGGACCGTTGCTTCAGATTTTCGAGCGCCGCCTGCACCTCCGCCATACTCTGCCAGCGATCGTCCGGATTCTTCCGCAGGGCGCGCCCGATGATCTGCTCCAGCTCGGCCGGCACGTCTTTCGCGATCTCGGCGATGGGCCGGGCCTCATCGCGCAGGATCGCGGTGATGGTCGTGATGGCCGAGTCGGCTTGAAAAGCGCGCTGGCCCGTGACCATCTCGTACAACACCACTCCGAAGGAGAAGATGTCGGTGCGCTGGTCCACCGTCTTGCCTTGCGCCTGTTCCGGCGACATGTAGCTGACCGTGCCGATGATCGATCCTTTGACGGTCAGCGGCGCGGCATCCACATTGGTCACGGTTGCGTCGTCGAGTCCGACGCCCGAGTCGCGGCCGGTGAACTTGGCGAGGCCGAAATCCAGCACCTTCACCCTGCCCGCGTCCGTGACCATCACGTTGCCGGGCTTGAGGTCGCGATGGATGATGCCCGCGGCGTGCGCGGCCTGCAGGGCATCCGCGATCTGCACCGCACAGCGCAACGTATTCCGGATGGTCATCCCCTCGGGGGGAATGACGTCGGCCAGCGTCTTGCCCGCGACGTACTCCATCACCATGAACTCGTTGTCGTCCTGCGACACGATGTCGTGGATGGTGATGATGTTGGGGTGGTTCAGCGCGGAGGCGGCCTGCGCTTCCTGAATAAAGCGGCGCCGCCCGGTGCCTTCGGAGTTGGCCACCGCAAGCACCTTGATCGCCACCGTGCGGTTGAGCTTGTTGTCGTGGGCCTTGTAGATGTCACCCATCCCTCCGGCGCCCAGCTTCTCCAGGATCTCGTAATGGGAAATTGTCTTGCCAACCATAGGAGTGTACGAGTTTATCGCGTTACTGCCACCGAAATCACCGGCGGCAGATGCTCCGCCAGAACATCCCAATGTTCGCCCGCGTCGGCGGTGTAATAGAGCTGGCCGCCGGTGGTGCCCACGTAAAGGCCGGCGGGCGATTCGCTGTCGGCGGTCATGGCTTCCCGCAACACCAGCAGGTGCGCGTTCTTCTGCGGCAGGCCGCGGCTCAGCAGCTTCCAGGTCTTGCCGCCGTCGCGGCTGCGCGCCACGCGGAACTTTCCCTCGGGCGTACAACGGTATTCGGAAGCTTCGATCGGCACCGTGAACACGGTCTCCGCCTCGGCCGCCGGAACCGCCATGCCGAAGCCGAAGCGCGAGGGCAGTCCGCGGGAAATGTCGGTCCACTTCTTGCCGTCGAAGCGCCCGCGGTAAATGCCGCAGTGGTTCTGCTGGTAGAGCGCCTCGGGATTGCGCGGGTGCGCTACCAGGTGGTGCACGCACTGGCCGACTTCGGGGAACTTCTCGGGCAGGAAATCGGCGCGCACGCCCTGGTTGAACGGCGTCCACGTAGCACCGGCATCGCTGGTGCGGAAGGCGCCCGCGGCGGAGATGGCCACGATCATGCGGCCGCCGCCCAGGCACTGGATGGAGTGCAGACACATGCCGCCGGCTCCCGGGTTCCAGCGGGCGCGCGTGGGATGCGCGGTGAGCGAGGCAACCTCGGCCCAGCTCTCGCCCCAATCGCCGCTGCGGAACAGGACCCCGGGATCGCCACCCGCATAGACCACGCCCGGCTCGTCCGCGGCGCCCGGCTCAATCCGCCAGACGCGCGCCAGCGAGGTATTGGGCAGGCACTTCACTTCCAACCCCGTCTCGGAAAGCTTCCACTCCTTGCCGCCATCGCCGCTGGCATGAATGTGTGCGCCGAACCAGGCGCTGTTGACCGCGGCGTAAAAGCGCTGCGGCTCGCGAGGGTCCTGCGCCACGTGGTTGACTTCCAGGCCGCGGAAAAAGGGGCCTTCCACCTTCCACGCCTTCCGGTCGCGCGACCGGAAACGAAAGGCGCCCTTGCGGGTCCCCGCCCACACGGAGATTTCCCGAGTTTTCGGCATACAGGTAATGATGCAACAACGGGAGGGGGGAAGGGAAGTGCGGGAGGGTGGGGCAGGCTTCAGACCAATGCCGCTTACGTTGCGATTCTGCATTTATTGTGGAGCGGGCAATCCTGCCCGCCGCCGCCCTCAGCCGGCGGGCAGCCGGCTTTTAGCCCGGCCGGTTGACAGACGACATAAACCGATCCCGGCTTCGCACGGGCAAGCTGTCTGGCCCACCTCTGGCAGCGCGTGCACCCGCGCAATGGCCCTTTCGAGCCTCCGCAGGTGTCGGAATTTTAATCGTGCCAGTACTTTGCGAGGCCTCGGCGCCGGTAACTTGTGTATCGGGGCTGGCGTATAATTAGTGGGTCGGCATTCAGCCAACCCGATGCTACGTGTTGAGGAGGTTCGACATGCTCCAGTCACTCATCGCCGCCAGAGACAAGGTGGCCGCATTTCTTCTCTGTATTCTTCTGCTGGCGCCGGGTAACGCCATTCTATACGCGCAGCAGGAGCCACCCCCGCCCCCACCGCCGGGCCAGACGCTCTCGCCCGACCAACTCGACGACCTGGTAGCTCCGATCGCGCTCTATCCCGATCCGCTCCTGAGTCAGATCATGGTGGCCGCAACCTATCCGCTGGAAGTGGTGCAAGCCTTCCAGTGGCTCCAGAGGAATCCCGGCATCAACGGGCCGGCCCTCACCCAGGCCGCGCAACAGCAGAACTGGGACGCCAGCATCCAGGCCCTGGTAGTCTTCCCCGACGTTCTCAAGCGCTTGAACGACGACGTCACCTGGACCACTAATCTGGGCAACGCCTTTCTCGCGCAACAACAGGACGTAATGGATGCGGTGCAGCGCATGCGCCAGAAGGCCCAGCAGGCGGGCAAACTGGCCTCCACGCCGCAATTGAATGTCACTACCGCAACCGATGCCGGCCAGCCCGTGATTCAAATCATGCCGGCCGACCCCGCGGTGCTCTACGTTCCCGTATACGACCCCGCGTGGATCTGGGGACCGCCGCTGTGGTATCCCTATCCCCGGTGGTATTGGCCTCCGCGCAGCGTGATCGTCGGCGGCCTGGGATTCGGATTCGGCCTGGGCATCAATGTGGGATTCTTCTTCGGCGGCGGGTGGGGTGGCTGGGGAGGTTGGGGCTGGCATCCGGGATGGGGGAACCACACCGTGATCGTCAACAACACCTTCATTCACCGGTACAACTTCAACACGGTTAACGTCACCAACGTGCACGGCACCGCGGTGTGGGCGCACGACGCCGCCCACCGGCAAGGCGTGCCGTATGCCAGCCCCGCGTTGCGGAGCCAGTACCAGGGCAATGTGCGGCAGAACGTGGCGCCGCGCTCCGCGCCGCAAGTCAATCGCACGCAAAACGCGCAGCCGGCGGAGCGGTTCGGCAATCGGCAGGTTCCGCAAAGCGCACCGCAGGCGCAGAACCGCAGCGCATTCGGCGGCATGCAGAATAATGGCGAGGCGGCGCGGGCGCATGCGGACCACGGATACTCCAGCCTCGGCGCCGCGCGCAGCACGCCCGCTCGCTCGGCTCCGGCGCCCCGCGCGGCCCCTGCCCCCCGGTCGGGTGGCGGCGGCGGCAGAAGAAAATAGGAGACCCCGATGAAGAGAACCGTGAAGACAATCGCTTTGTGGCTTGGCGCCGCTGCACTGGCGGCCGGTACCGCGTTGGCTGCTCCCCAGGGCAGCCAACGCACGTTTGCTTCTCCGCAGGAAGCGGCGCAGGCGCTTATCGATGCCGCCGGGCACAACGACTCGGCGGCCATGCTCAAGATCTTCGGACCGGAGGGGAAAGACATCGTGGAGTCCGGGGATCCCGCCGAAGACAAGAACGGGCGCGCCGAATTTGCGCGTATGGCGCACGAGAAGATGCAGGTGGAACCCGATCCCGGTATGCCGAACCGCGCCACCCTGGTGGTCGGCCCGCAAGACTGGCCCTTCCCCGTGCCCATCGTGGCTAAGGGCGGGCAGTGGCATTTCGATGCCGGCGCCGGGCGCGTGGAGATCCTGGCGCGCCGCGTCGGCCGCAACGAGATGACCGCCATCGATGTCTGCCGCGGCTACGTGGAAGCCCAGATGGAATACGCCGCCGCCGACCGCGAATCCGCGGGCATGCTGCAATACGCGCAGAAGATCGTCAGTACTACCGGCAAGAAGGATGGCCTCTATTGGCCGGGCGAGCCCCAGAACCTTGTACCGAAAGCCTTTGCGGATGCGTCCGCGGCCATGCTTGCCGAAGGAAAAAAGCCCGAGCCGTATCACGGTTACTACTTCCATATTCTGAAGGCGCAGGGACCCGAGGCGGAGGGCGGCGCCTTGGACTACGTGGTGAAGGGTAAGATGATCGGCGGCTTCGCACTGGTGGCTTTCCCGGCAGAGTACGGCGTGTCTGGAATCAAGACCTTCATGGTGAATCACCACGGGGTGGTCTACGAGAAGGATCTCGGCACGGGCACCGTCGCGCTGGCCAGGCAGATGACGCGCTTCAATCCGGACAAGACCTGGAAGGCGATCAAGGGCGAGTAGGCTCGCGTGAAAGGATCGGGCTCCTGGCGGCACTCCCAGTGCATGAGAATCCTGCGGTGGATCCGCTCCCCGCGAGACCACGGAGGAGCACCCGTTGGCGCTGCCTGCGGATCGGGTTTCATTCGCTGCTTTTCGACTTGCGGTTTCCCCTGGGCCAAGCGCGCACTCTTTCATGTGGCGCCGCACTTTGGGCAAGTGAGTTTCCTCTCTTCCGGTTTCCGAACCTACTTAATCTGCGACATCATGAAGATGGCAATAAACATCAGAAGCAGGACGATGAGCCAGTGAGTTGCTCTAAAGGTTCTGCGGGCGCCAACCAGTAAGATAAGCAACAGACACACCACCGTTATCAGCGTCACTTCATTTGTAACTCCACTTTCCCGTTCAGCAAGAGGACCAATAAACTAATCGGCAGCGATGGCTGGAAGGTGGGGCGCGCCGGCACTGGCCGCGCCCGCAGAGCAGCTACTCGGCGGGCGCCAATTGGATGATCCGCGCCAACCCGCATGCGATCGGTCATCGGTTTACACCCGATCTTCAGTAATTTCGGTGAAGCTGCATGGCCTGTGGTGAGAGCCACCCTGAACAAGGGCTTCCGAAAATGTAAGAGTCGTACCACCCGTCCATCGAGCCATCGCTGTTCCCATCGACCTCCTGAGGGTAGTAATCAACCCAGGTGGTCGTCAAAAAGCAGAACACAGGGTTCTCGAAGGTAACGTAATCTACTATCGCAGTGTAGTTGTCCTCAATGTAGCCCCCCATTCCATCGTCGGTGCAGTAAGAGTAGTCATCCGGGGCGTCCGAGTAGAGGAACCACGACGTTGCCCAAGCTGCGGTCGTGGTATCGTATCCCGAACCATCAAGGCGCACCCAAGCTGCCAAACGCTGCTGTAGTACCACCAGATCTGACTGGTCACGCTGTTCACCGTGATGGTGAATTGGGGGCGGCAGCGGGTCCGTTACATAGCTGTACCCGTAGCCTTGGGCCTGCCATTGATACGGCGTGTAGCAATCGATCGGAGGCCAACACAGAAGCTTCGGTGTCAGTCCGTCCGCTCGCGGCTCCGTGCCGGCAGTTACCGCACGCTGCAAACGGGGGAAGAGATCCAACTGCCCGCTGGACCTTCGGCTCCATACGAGACTACCGGGGAGCACCTGTGGGCACCGCCTGCCGAATCGCCGGTCAGCGTCCGCCAAGCCACCAGCCTTGCCAACCTCACGCGCAACTGCCGGATTGGTTGAAGTGGATGGCGGCAGCGACGATAATACCCGTTTCTCAATTTTCAGAGGCGTTCCGCTGGAGTCTGGACTGATATCTTGCCGCATATACCGCGGCACCGACGGCTGGGATCCAGAGCATGCCGACACTGGCCGCACCCGCCATGGCTCCCAGAAGCAGCAAACCGGCGACGATGCTTCGCACCACCACGTTCGGAACAATCACGATGGCTGCTAAGATGGCATACGCACCCATTATGATGAAAGTCAGGTGGCTTTCAGGCGCAGGAGCATGAGGTATCGCCATCGCCCCCGCTTCCAAAATGCCCAAAACAAAGGCGTCGGCGGCAATCACGAGCAGCAACGGGATCGCGCCAATCCACATGCTATCGGTCATCGGTTTACGCCCGATCTTCACTGATTTCGGCGGAGCTGCATGGCTTGGGGTGTGAGCCACCCTGAACAAGGGCTTCCGAAAATGTAAGAGTCGTACCACCCGTCCATCGTGCCATCGCTGTTGCCATCGACCTCTTGAGGGTAGTACTCAGCCCAAGTGGTGGTGAAAGCACAGAACACGGGGTTCTCGAAGATAGCGTAATCTACTATCGCAGTGTAGCTGTCTTCAATGTAGCCCCCCATTCCGTCATCGGTGCAATAAGAGTAGTCAGCCGGGACGTCCGAATAGAGGAACCACGACGTCGGCCAAAACGCTGTGGTGGTATCGTATCCAGATCCGTCAAAGGCGCACCCAAGCTGCCAAAAGGCGCTGTAATACCACCAGATCTGACTGGTCACACTGTTCACCGTGATTCGAGCGGGGTCCAGCACATAGCTGTACCCGTAGCCCTGGGCCAGCGACTGATACGGCGCGTAGCAATCGATCGGAGGCCAACACAAGAGCTTCGGCGTCAGTCCGTCCGCTCGCGGCTCCGGAGCATGAGGTCTGGGCAGTCGGATTATATCGCCGCCTCTTCTTCGGAGGCTGCCTGGCTTCGCGGCGTTAGGCGACGGCACTTGAGCTGGGACCGTACCGACCGCGGGACCCCCGCCTAACCCGGGCGGGGCGGGGATGCCGGACCCCGGACTGCTAGGCGGCGCATTGCGAGACACCTGACGCATCACCCCAGACGCCGGCGGCGGTGATTGCGTGGGGACGCCGACGACAAAGTCGGCTTCGCAGTCGGTGTCGCTGTTCCTTCTTGGCGGACCGATCTGGCGGGCCTCGATTGCCTTCTCGTTTGCATCAAGGTGTACGCGAAACACGCACCCATCGGGAACGACCTTCCCTGTGTTTGGACCTGCATACTCCGTGTGGCTCGGAACGAGCACCCCATGATAGGTCGCAAAAGTGGAGTCCAGTATCGGGTAGGGTTGCTGAGTGGGGTCAGGTTGTGCGCTTGGGTTTGTCGGATTTTGGGGCGGCTGCTGCCCGTGCAGCCCGCAAACAATCACGGTAGCGACAACGGCTACCTTGAACCTTGTGAGTAGGTGGGACACCGGTTACACCTCCCTGGAGAGATCAAGTCAGTCTCCTGAAAGTAAGTACCGTTTCGTGCGGGGGCAATCTCCGCGTGCGCGCCGCCGACACCCGTAAGCGATTGTCTGGCCGCGAACTGCGGTTATCCCTTAGATCAACGGGCCCAAAAACCCCGCTATCGGAGGAATTGAACTGAGTTGATTATACGAACAATTCTTAGTTTGTCAAGAGAGTTAACCGATCAGGAGTCTACAAAAACGTACGAACCGGTACGGCCTCAAGCAATCCGGCGAGCCGATCCTCGCCGAGGTCGGGCAACAACAGAATTGGGATGCCACCATCCAGGCCCTGGTGGTGTCCCTCAACGTTCGGAAACGATTGAATTACGACGTCAACCGGCAGCCACAGGACGTCGTGGATTCGTCGCAGCGGCGAGCCGGACAACCTGGTACCGAAATCCTTTGCCCACGCGTCCGCGGCCATGCTTGCCGAAGGAAAAAAACCCGAGCCGTATCACGGTTACTACTTCCATATTCTGAAGGCGCAGGGACCCGAAGCGGAGGGCGGCGCGATGGACTACGTGGTGAAGGGAAAGATGATCGGCGGCTTCGCGCTGGTGGCTTTCCCGGCCGAGTATGGCGTTTCCGGAATCCAGACGTTCATCGTGAATCACCGCGGGGTGGTCTACGAGAAGGATCTCGGCACGGGCACCGTCGCGCTGGCCAGGCAGATGACGCGCTTCAATCCGGACAAGACCTGGAAGGCGATCAAGGGCGAGTAGGCTCGCGTGAAAGGATCGGGCTCCTGGCGGCATTCCCATCGCATGAGAATGCTGTGGTCGATCCCCCTCCTGTGGACCCTATGCGCGCGGGCCGATGACGGCGACGCGGTCCGCAAAGCCATCGCCCGCTTCAACGACCCGCACCAACGCCAGTCCGTGCTCACGCTGGACGCCGACCTCGACGACCTCTCGCATTACCGCGGGCCGGAAGTGTCGCAGGTGTACTTCGAGGTGAAGGCCGTGCGATTCGTGACTCCGGACGTGGCCGTGGTGGATGCCGCCGGCTCGCAGTACGGCAGCCTGATCGTGAAGCGATCGCTCCGGGCTGTCTTTGTCTTGAAGAAGGAAGCCGGCGAGTGGCGAGTGGCAGTGCTGCGTGTCGGGGCGCCCGCCGAATCCGCTGGCGTATACTGAAGCCAGGAGAAACCGCGTGACCGCCACCTTCGCTGCGCAGATTGAACTGGACGATTGGGGCATCGCCTGGATCGGCGGCACGAAAGTGAAGATCATAGAGGTTGTTCTGGACCAGATCGCTTACGGTATGAAAACCAGGACAAAGTCGACGAGCAGATCCGGCGCGGATTGGAAGAATCCGACAAGCTTGCCGCCCATCTTTCCGACGCGGAGTTCCGGCGCAACCGATTAATCTGAAGCGATCCCTTTGAGCGTAGCGGAGCTTGGCCGGGTTCTCGTCGACCGGGTCGCCACGGGGGAGTGGGTCCGGCCACCGCTGTGAAGAAAAGCATTTGGGCCACGAATGCACACGGATTAACACGAATAAGTGCCTTGTTTCATTCGTACTACTAACCTTCGTTTTCTTTGCGCACTGCAAAGATTTTCAGCTAACCGCCGCAGAATGTGGAAGTCGCGGGACTACGTCTCGGCTATGCAGCGCGGTCTCGTAGCTGATGGCTTGCAATTGCTTTTGTCTTATCCGCGTTCATCTGTGTTCATCTGCGGCCAATTCTGCTTTCTTGGGATCTGCGCGTCGCCTCAGCCATGCAATATGGGCGGCATAGGAACGCAGATGAACGCGGCTTCTCCAATCTTCGGCCAGTCGTCTGCATCGCAGCGGTTCAGCCACCTTTGGTTGCGGCCTTGCCGCGCCGTGTTCATTGGTGTCTATTCGTGGCCCAAATATTTGTTAAACTGACGTCAAGGATTTTATGATTGAAGATCTGCTCCAACCCCGACATCTCCTGGTCATCCTGGTGGTAGCGCTCTTGCTCTTCGGCCCACAAAAGCTCCCCGAGTTAGGCAAGGGACTGGCGGAAGGCATTCGAGGATTCAAAGACTCCTTGAAAACGCCTTCGTCGGATTCCGACAAGGTATAAAGCTCACCGAGTTAGCGGGCGCCGCCGGCTTCTCAAGCATTCTACTGCCTTCACGCCTCTTCCCCCCTACTGCCGCCGCCGATACCAGCCGATAGTATTCACGTAGCTCCTGAAGCGGACGCTCGGAATGCGGTCTCACGGCAGTTATCTATGGCTCTCGGCTGCGGCAATCGTCGTTTTGCTGCCACTCGCACTCTATTACTCCGCCTCCCGCACCCCGGTTGCGCGCGCCCTGAGAGTCGGATTTCAAAACTCTCCGCCGTACCACTTCCCGGATGAGCGCGGAAACCCGACCGGTCCGGCCGTTCAACTTCTTCGGGAGGCCGCGCAACGGCGGCACATGGAGCTGCAATGGGTCTTCTCGCCGCAAGGTCCGGAAAAGGCCCTGTCGTCGGGAGCGGTCGATCTCTGGCCTTTGATGGCCGATTTGCCCGAGCGCCGGAAGCTCCTTTATATCAGCGCGCCCTGGGCAAGGACCACCTACGCCCTGATCTTTCCGCAGGCCCTCCACATCACCGGTGCGCAGGACGTCTCCGGCAAAACCCTGGCCGCCGTCACCAAAATCGCCAGTGACGCCCGCATCGCGCGGCAGTACCTCCCCGGCGCGAAAGTCGTGCCCCAAAGGGTCCCCGCGGACGTAGTCGAGGCAGTGTGCGCGGGGGCCGCCCAGACCGGCCTGCTCGCCATGGACCCGTTTGCCGATTTGTGGGTGCCGGGTTGCCCGATCGGGCCTCTGGGGGTTTTGCCCCTCGATGGCGCCACGTTCTGGTTTGGCGTGGGCGCCAACAAGCATAGCCGTGAAGCCATCCGCGCCGCCGGCCTGCTGCGCGACGAGATCGGCCGGATGGCCGCCGACGGTTCGCTCGCCGCCATCGATTTTCGCTGGAACGCGAAGATCAGCCTGGAAGTGAGCACCATCTTCGCCTATCGCCGGGCGCGCTTTTATTCGATCGTATTTCTGAGCGCCCTGGGCGTCCTCGTACCCACCCTGATCTTTGTCCTCTGGCTGGCCCGGCGGTTGCGCATCGCCCAACGGGAAGCCGAGGCTGCCAGCCATGCCAAGAGCGCGTTCCTGGCCGCCATGAGCCATGAAATCCGCACCCCCATGAACGGCGTGATCGGCATGACCGGTCTCCTGCTGGATACCGAGCTGGCGCCCGAACAACGGGAATATGCGGAGACCGTGCGCCGGTCCGGCGAAGCCCTGCTCAGCATCATCAACGACATTCTCGACTTCTCCAAGATCGAAGCCGGCCGGCTGGCCATCGAGTCTTTCCCCTTCGATTTGCGCCTGGTAATCGAGGAAGTGAACGAGATGCTCGCCCCCAAGGCGGAAAATCAAAAGCTCGACCTCCTGCTCGAATACCCGTCCGGTATTCCCCGCCATTTCGTCGGCGATGGAGGCAGAATCCGTCAGGTGCTGACGAACCTGGTAGGGAATGCGGTCAAGTTCACTCCCCGCGGCCAGGTGCTGATTACAGTGGAATGCGAGGCTCGGGAGACCAACCAGGCCCACATGCGCGTCTCGGTGGCGGATACCGGCCTGGGCATCGCCGCCGAAGAGATCGACTCCCTCTTCCGGAAATTCAGCCAGGTGGATGGCTCCACCACGCGCAAGTACGGGGGCACGGGACTCGGACTGGCCATTTCCAAGCAGCTCGTCGGCCTCATGGGCGGCGCCATAGGAGTGCACAGCCGCGTCGCTGAAGGGTCCACGTTCTGGTTCAGCCTGCCGCTGGCCCTCGACGCGCAACCCGATGCGCAACCGGTGGCGGCCGCCGAGTTGGGAAACCTCCGCGTGCTCATCGTGGACGACAACGAAGTCAATCGCCGCGTGCTTCACGAACAGATCTCCAGTTGGAAGATGCGCAACGGGAGCTTCGCTTCGGGCGAAGAAGTCGTCCCCGCTCTACGCGCGGCCCGGGAAGCCGGAGATCCCTATCACTTCGTCCTGCTCGACTACCAGATGCCGGTCCTCGACGGAGCCACCCTGGCCTCGGCCATCAAGGCCGATCCGCAGATCCGCGACACCATATTGGTCGTCCTCACCTCGGTTGGCCACTGGAACGAGGTCCGCCGCCTCCAAGGGATCGGCATCGATGCCTGTTTGCTCAAGCCGGTCCGACAGTCGCAGCTCCTGAACACACTCGCCACCGCGTGGGCCAGGAAACTGCAGTCCCAGCCTGAGATGGCGGCGACGAAACCTTCGTTAGCCGCGAGGTTTGCGGGCAGTTCCCTGCGCGTGCTGGTAGCCGAAGACAACGTGGTCAACCAGAAGGTCGCCCTGCGCATGCTGGAGAAGCTCGGTCTGCGCGCGGATGTGGCGGCCAACGGCCGGGAGGCCATCGCCATGCTCGAATTGCTTCCCTATGACCTGATTTTCATGGACTGCCACATGCCGGAAATGGACGGCTATACTGCGGCTGCAGCAATTCGCCGGCGGCACGGCTCGCGGTGGCGGGTCCCCATCGTCGCCATGACCGCCGAAGCCATGGAGGGCTGCCGCGAACATTGCATCGCCGCTGGCATGGACGACTATATTGCCAAGCCCGTCAAGATGGACAACCTGGTTCAAGCTCTATTGAAATGGGTGCCCAGCGCCGTGGAACCGCGCTGATTCCGCGCACCAGAAAAGATGCGAGCGCACCTTCCCCAACCCCCAACCCCCAACCCCCGACCC
>OMOG01000065.1:137-10777 GCA_900290305.1 Candidatus Sulfopaludibacter sp. SbA4 | reverse complement strand
CATCAGCACGGGCCACCGCCCTTCTTCAATACATCCAACCAGGGCTGCGGGCCGGTGAAGCGGCGCTGGTTCGCCTCGCCCAAGATGAGGCTCGTCAGCGACGCTTCGGGGTCGGCGGAGAGCAGCATGTCGCGCATGCGGCGGCGCGGATCGCGCAGCGTCTCGTAGGCGTCGCGAATCTTCTCGAACTGCTCGGGCGAGCGATCGGGCGGATGCTCCTTCACCTTCTGCACATACGCGGCGCGGATCTCTTCTTCGCCCGCATTCAAGGGGATGCCTAGTATTTCTCTCGCGTCCACTATCTCCGCCTGCCTTTCTTGCCCGTTCCGCCCCCCGTGAGAAACCTGAACAGCCGCGACTGCAAGTCATCGAGCGACTCGCCCCGCTTGGCGGCCTTCTTCGCCTCCTCGAAGAGCACGCGGCCGATCTGGGGTGGCACACCGGGTGGAAGGGGGAACTCCTCCATCATCTCCTCAAAGTCGAGCTTGTCGAAATCCTCGTCGGTGAAATCGTCTGCGAACTCGTCGTCCTCGAACTCGTCGTAAGGGTCGCCGACCAGCTCGCCCCGCTGGGCGCGACAGGTGGGGCAGGGGCACAGATTCCTGGGCAGCAGGTTGCGGTAACTCGGACCTTGCCCGGGGTGCTTGGGCAGCCGCTTGGCCGCCTTTTCCTTGCGGAGCACCTCGGCGGCCTGTTCGAGCGTCAGCGTGAGGGCTTGCGGACCGACCCTTCCGCGCGTCAACTCGACGGCCTCTTCCACCAGTCGCATGTCCCGCTGCTGGCGCCCGAGTTCGGCGGCGGCGGCGGCACATACGGTGCGGCGATCCTCGTGGCCCGGGGGCAGCAGCTTCGCCCGCAGCAGCAGGAAGCGGGCGCCGGTGGGGCCGCCGCGTTCCAGTCCGGCGGCAGTGGCGGCGTAACCCAGCTCCGCATGCGTGGAGCACAAACCCGCCTGGGCCAGGTACTGAAGCTGGCTGGTGTCGAGCGACTGGCTGTTGCGCGGAAGCTGCTTGGCGGTTTCCGCAATGTAGCTCCACGGAATCTGCAGCTTCATAGCGTTCATGTCCGCCGCCAGCGCCACCACCCGGGCCACGGCTGCCGGAAGCGCGGCGCGCTCGATTTTGTCGATCTTACCAGGCGGCTCCAGTGATTCGAACGCTCCGCGCTTGGCCGCCGTAGCCACGCCGAAAATCAAAAGCGCCGCTCCCACTTTGCTGCCCAGCAGCCGCTCGGTTTCGCTGCGGTGCGCGGCGGTCGTCTGGATATCGCCGCGCAGCGTGCCGGCCAGGTAACGCAAGGCGGCGAGAAACGCGGGGCGGTCGCCCTGTTGCGACTGCGGAAGCCCGGCCATCTCCGCGAGCCGCTCTTCGGCCAGGTGCGGTTTCTTCTGCTGTATGTATTTGATGGCGCCTCCCGCCAGGAATTGCAGGCGCGCGCGGCGGACCGCCGGATGAACGCCATCGATGCGTTCCGCCCGGGCCAAATACTTGAGAGCGGTGGGGAAGAGGTTTCGGTCCGAGGCGTCGCCCATCAGGTAGAGAATCGGATCGATATCGTCGGGGCGGATCGCGTGCCAAGCTTCGGCCACCTGGCAGGCCTGCTCGTCCTTCTGGCTCTTGGCCCATTCCATCCACTGCGCGAACGCTTCGAAGTGTGGATCGAGCGTGCAGGCGCGCTGGTAGAGCATTTGGGGAAAGAGGAAGTAGGGCAGTTCGCCCGTCTGCTTGAATTTCGCGCGAATGGACTGGTGCAGCTCATCCAGCAATCCATCGGGCAGCCTGCCCAGGACGCTCGTCATGTGGAGGTATAACGTGGCGGCTTCGGCGCCGTTGAAGGAAAACCAACCTTCCTTTACCGCCTGTTCCCGGAATTCGTCCCACACGCCGCAAGCCATGGTGAGATCTTCCGGATCGTGCGTCAACTCCATGCCGCGTGCGAACAGCCTGTAGAAATAGGCGTCTTGGCGAAGGCCTCCGATGGTCGCGATCACCCTGTCCTTGTCCAGATCGGCCATGGCGCAGCGGACGGAGATGTGTTGCTTCAACTTTTCGAGGCGGTAGGGCGCGTGCAGGCTGCATTCGCGCACCGCGGCTTTGGCGGCTTGCAAGATCGGCTTGTCGTCGGCCTCGGACTCCAGCGCTTGGTCCAGTTTCTCGAGCGCATTGCGCAGCGGCAGCGAGTCTTCCGTTGTCAAGGAGACCAGGCGCGCTGCGGCAGGCGCGAGCGGCGCTGCCAGTCGGTCTCCGAGCATGGCGCGCAGGGACGGGATGAGACGCGCGGGCGCCGACTCGGGCGGAATCGCATCCAGGCATTCGCGCGCCCGGCTGTCTTCCTTGCGGTAGAAATGCCCGATAGCACGCACCAGCAGTTTCCAGGGAGCCAGAGGGCTGCGGCGGGATACCGCAGGCAGCGCCAATTCGTCTTCGGCAACTGGTCCCGTGGTCACCGCCACGAAGGCCTTCAGGAGCGCCGCAGCGGCCTGCCTCAGGGGATGGTCCGCAGGCAGGGCCGCACAGCCTGCAAGCTCCGCCAGATCGCCGGCCTCTCGCTGGACACGCTGCTCGATGGCGGCGCGGTGTTCGGGCGCCAGTTCGGGATCGGTGAGCGACGCCACCAGAGTTTCGAGGCCGCGAGCGGGCGAGGTGAGCGTCTCGATACGGGCGTCGATTCGGGCTTGGGCGGACGGAAAGCGGCTGCGCACCAGGTCCAGCAGCGACTTCGCCTCCAACTTGAGGTTTTGCTCGTTAAGCGCTTGAATTCGCGCGGTATATGCGTCGATCAGCAACTCCTCTGAGGCGCGTGTGCCGTGGGTCTTGTGGACTTCCTTGGCATTCTCCAACGCAGGTTTGGTTTTGCCGTTGGCGATGAGTTGCCGGATGCTGGTCTCCGAGGCGGCGAAAGGATTCGAAGATGGTTGCGACACGAGGGCCCGGCCAGTCCTTCCTCTCGGGGGGTAAAGACGATTATGATCGATCGCGGGCGATTTGTCACCCTGGAGTTGGCAGTGCCTCGGGACGGGTGGCGCGGGGGGCCGGGTGACGGTGGAGACGCAAAATCCGGGGTGAGCCCGCACATTATTTGGTGCCGCTCTAAGTTGCTCTGTTTCTGAGGGTTGCGGAGAGGAGCCAAATTTGGGTGACAGGTGGGGAGGGTTTTTTTCGCTCCAACTGTCACCCGGATCGGCGGCTGGAGGCTGCATGTGAGCGGCCGGGACGGGGGCGCCGGGTGACGCGGGTGACGAAGAATTTGGCATGTGTCGATTTATTTTTGGGGCTGGGGTAAGCTCCTCTGTTTCTGTGGGTTGCGGAGACGACTCAAAATCGGGTGACGATGATTGGTCATTTTGTGGAAAATCATCGTCACCCGCGCCGGTGCGGAGATCGGCAATGCGGGCGTCTTCCTGAAAGCGAGTGCGGAGCCGCGAGTTTCGGTTGAGTGATTTCATGGCGTGCGATCCCGTCTTGCATCCTGCTACTTTCCGGCGAGATCCGTCGGTTTTTCGGGAGGCGGACGTTGAATCCGCTGGAGTTACGCGAATCGTTTCGGAAGGATCCTTCCGGAATTCCGGCGGGCGGCCCCGCCACCCAGGCGACGCATCGATGCGTCGCCTAGGGGTTGCTCCCTAATTGCGCTGGCGAACGCATTTCCCTTCCTGATTTAAATCTAGCAGACAGATGTGGCAGGTTTGCCCGGCGGAGGGCGCGAGCGTGCCGGTAAGTAGCTTTAGAATAAGTGAAAGTGTCCTGAAAAATAAATCCGGTTCGTCTGTGATCGTGTTTTTTGAAGGAGCGGATTCGGGTGCTTTTTCAGGGGTGGGGAGGATTGGGGAGGGGCCGGAACTACCGCAGTCACCGGAAGCATTTGCTTCGGGCACGTTGGGGTGTGATCCGCTGCCGTCAAGTGCCGCTGTCGGGGGCTGGACTTCATGCTTACGGCGCCCAGGCTCGATGCGCGCTATCATGGCAGCGCCGTCAATCTTTCCGGAGGAGAGGGCATGCGGTTGTTCTCGCGGTGCCCGTTTGGGACCACTTGGGCGACATGCCTGCGAACGCGGCCGGTTGATTGGAAGACGCAAGGGCGCTTATGGGTACCGATTCTTCGGGGATCGGGACTTCCCGGGAGTGATCGATCAGAACACGTTCGGGGAAGAGTCTGCGCCGGCTGATGCCGTCGTACGCATGACCCGTGATGAGATTGCGATAATGGTTGACTTGGAATTCAAGTCATGGTTTCCCAAGATACCTTCCGAGCGGAGCTTTCTGGCTTTGCGGCCGCGCTCTCGCTCCACGCTCTGGCCCTGATTCGACAGGGCTGAACGCCAAGCGGTCAAAGTGACATTTCGTCGGCAGGCCGGCATGATTTATGCAGATCGGGCCAGGTTGAGATCCAGCAGTCTTCTCAAGACTTCTTCCTCGCAGATGTCGGCCGGCCAGCCGTATGCAGCGGCAACGGCCTCGTCGAGGGCCGTGTGGGCTTGGTTAAGCCATGTAGGCCGCTGATTGTAGAGTTCTGTCAGCGTTCGTTTCATAAGTTCCTCGAAAGCCTGTTGATTAATGGGCACCAGCCGATCCGGGTAGCCTGGTACGATATCCGGTTCCCGCCTCGCCAGGGCGGGGGGGTTAAGCCATCGCTCACGCAGTTCGTACAGTTGACTGGCGGCAGCCGCGATGGCGGACGGCACAGGGCCGCCGACGCGGGTACTGAGTGGGCCCGGAGCCAGACGTTGCGGGAACGGAAACGTCTCAAACGCGACGTCCTTATTGTATCTGCGTTGATTCCCGACGCCTAGACGATTACCCTGAGCGGTCGCCCAGATCTCGTGAAACCGCGAGCTAAGGATGCCGAACGCTTCATCATCGTCCGAGGCTATGCAGAACAGGCTTCCCTGGATCAGCACCTGACCGGGCGCGAAGATGAACACGCGATGTTCGGAGCTCTCAGGCGTCACAATGAAGCGAGGCATGTTGGCGAGCGCCTTCCGCATTTTGGGCCGTGGTCTCTGGAACTCCCAATACTTCTCGACCAACCGCCGCTCAGTGCTACGGGACTGATCGGGATTTTGACGGAAGGGTACCACCCGCTCCGCCACGATTCTGAAGGGCTCTTCGTAAAGTGCGGCTTCGTGTTCGCTGAGACCCGTCCCAAAGTCGATCACCCAGCGATCACTATCTCGGCCGACTACATCGTCAATGTCGTAGAGTCGGGAGATCACGTCCGCGTTCGAACGACCGTTTGGGTTCAGGGGACACTGCAGCATACGCCGCGCCTCATCGCCTGAAATGTCAAATGGGCCAGTAAGCTTGACTCCCTGAAAGGCCAGGTGGGCATTCTCCGCCAGTGGCTTCGCCTTCGTGATATCAATACCAGACGTAAGGTCCGGGTTGATGCGGACGGCGGGCTGGCCGTTAAGTCGTGGACCACCGACCAGGGCCTTTCTACTGGAAGTGACTGCGCAGACAATGCTCACGCGGACCTTTGCCCCTTCGACAACCCACGGCTCATTCGTCCATGCGTCGTATATCAGCTCCCTGCCGTTGCAGGTTAGGAGATCGAGAGGCACGCGACTTGCTCCCTTGGCGATCGATTTTGTAGCAACAAGGCCGAATGCCTGCACATCGCCGTTGATAGCCTTCTCAGCCGCTTTCAGCACCCAATAGACAACCAGATCCGCGCGAGCGGGTACTCGCCCCGAATAGGCAGCCCGGAGGCGTAAGGTATAGTCCTCCCCGAGGACACTTAGATGGAATCGGTCACCAAGAAACGGTGGGTTCCCCACAATGCAGTCGGCAATCGGCCATTCGGCCTCAGTGCCGTCGGGATTCAGAATGGCGTCCCTGCAACTGATCTGGTCAAGGGGTTTTAGTATCGGGTTTTTCGATAATCCCCATCCGTGGCGCAGCATCCACTGAATTTGGCCGATCCATACCGTAACGCGCGCCAGTTCTGCGGCATAGGGGTTCTGCTCAATCCCCATGACGGATTGCGGCCCAACGGACGGAAGGAAACGCTCAAGGCCGAGCTGTTCGGCTTCCATAATAACGGACTGCTCAAGGTCCTTCAGCCCCAGCAGCGACAGATACAGAAAGTTGCCGGAACCGCAGGCCGGATCCAGGACTCGGAAGTTCTCCAGTCGACTGAGGAAGTCCCTGCAGAGATCTTTGGCCTTCGCCAAGAGCCTATTTGCCGCCGCGGTGGTGGCAGCTCTGCTTCGGCCGACCTGCAGCGGCGCGAGTTCCTCCTTGGATTGGCCGAACCTTACCTGCACGTCGGTCCCGGGCGGACCCGGTCTCTTCACGATCTGACGATACTCCCTCATCGTCTCAGCGATCTTGGCCTTGACGGATTCCCACTCGGCGCGAAGAGGGGCCAAGACGACCGGCTCTACGATCCGCATGATTGACCGCTGATCGGTGAAGTGCGCACCCAGCTGACTCCGCTTGCTAGGGTCCAGGCCGCGCTCAAACAGCGTCCCGAATATGGAGGGCTCGATTGAGCTCCAGTCTAGCTGGGATACCTTGGAGATCTGGTCGATATCCGGTTTCTCGATCTCGATTGTGTCGTCGTCGTCGAACAGACCTCCATCGAACCAGTCGATGATCTCGGTGCCGAACCGCCCGCCGTGCCCCATGGCCGAGAACAACTCCTTCGCCATGGGTTCGAACTGTTGCGGGTGGCGGCTCGCGGCCTCAAGCAAACGCGTGAAAAGACCGGACGGGAGAATGTTGATGTGCTCCGCGAACATGCAGAACAGCATCTTGATCATGAAATGGGCCACTCGAAGGGGCTCGTGGTTCTTGCCGCGTAGGCGCTGGGCCAGCTCCGAGAATTGTCCGGCAGCGGTTTCGGTCAACTGTTCCCGGCTGATGTTGGGTGTGAGGCGTTCCGGTTCGGTGAAGGCCCACTTCAGCAAACGGCGCTTTTCAACGAGGGCGATGTCGTCGAGCGAGATCGTGTGGATCTCCTGAACAGTGTTTGTGAAGTTGGTCCGGATCACAATCCTGTCCATGTCGGATACGATCAGCAGCGGTGGATTCTGCAGGTCGTCAGCATACTCCTTGAGCTGCGCATAGGCAGCGATCAGGTCCTTGTGTTTCCCTTTGTACTCCCAGCCGAAGCACCCCTTCTTCCAAACGTCGGCGAACCCGTCTCCGCCGCCCGTCTTTGCAGCTCCGTAGTCAAAGCAGAAGGAGATCCCCTCGCTGTCGCCCTCAGCTGGTGTTGGCTCTTCCAAAACGCGGCAGAGATCAATAAAGTGCTCTTGCGAGGCTTGGCGCTCTCGAAGCCGGGACGGGCGCCATTTGTGGATGAACTCCTGTGGTGTCATGGCAACAGTGAACCGACTATGATGACACGTTTCGTGGTTGGAATCAGCAGCCTGGGGGCTGCTGGCGAGGAGAGGGCGAAAGGTCCAGTAGCTGCGCTTGTTCGTGTGAGTCGCCCCATGTGGCAGCGCCGTCAATCTTTCCGGAGGAGAGGGCATGCGGTTGTTCTCGCGGTGGCCGTTTGGGACCACTTGGGCGACACGCCTGCGAACGCGGCCGCTTGATTGGAAGACGCTGGGGCGTTCGTCGGTACTAATCCAGCAGGCGGGCTACTGAACCTCTTTCCGAGTGGCGCGTGATACGCCCGGTGCGGGAGGTTCGCTAACCCCCATTTCTCACAAACGTTCGGTTGCGGTGACGTGGCGCAGGCACTCGTGCCGGCACTCGTGCCTGCCGCGTCGGCACTCATGCCGACGCCTGGTGTCGACACTGTGGCGCAGCCACTCGTGCCTGCCGCGTCGGCACTCATGCCGACGCCCGTCTTCGACACTGTGTCACAACCGCGAAAAGGTGTCGAGACGGGTCTCGACACTGCAGGCACGAGTGCCTGCGCCACGTCGGCCGGCGGAGTGTGAGAAATGGGGGCTAAACAGTACGCGACATGTCGCGGTTAGCTCTGGTAAGATGTCTCTGGCGCGTCAGGGCGCCACCGTGTCCGCGGAAAGGACTGTGTCCCCCTGAAAATGAACGAGCCATATCCTGTTTTGATGGACTCTTTTCTGCCCGAGCGAGCGGACACCGGGCGTAGCGGCTGACGTGAAAACGCAGCCAGGAAAGGAGCTCATTATGAACCGATCTCTTCCCACTCGCGCCTTCCGCGAACACACAGATCTCGATCAACTGAAGCGCCAGGCCAAGGAGTTGCTGGAAGCCATTCGCGGCGGAGATGCAGCCGCCATCACCGAGGTAAACGCGCACTACCGCGGCGACGACGCCGCTACGTTCGCGCTTCACGATGCCCAACTTGTTCTGGCGCGCGCATATGGCTTCGAGAGTTGGCCCAAATTGAAGGCCTACGTGGACGGCATCACTGTCAAACGGCTGCTACAGGCGGTGCGCGCGAGCGATCTGGAAAAGGTCCAGGCCATGCTCCGCGCCCGGCCCGAGCTGGTCAACATGGGTGTGGGAGAAGACGAGCATCACGCAATCCACTACGCGGTTTTGAATCGTTCCCCTGAAATGACGCGGCTGCTCATGCAGCACGGAGCCGACGCCCGCAGTGGAATCTATCCGCACCGCGACGCGACAACGGCGATTACGCTGGCCGCCGAGCGCGGATTCGACGACATCGTTGCCGTCATTCGTGAGGAAGAGCAGCGCCGTCGCGAGGCCCACGCCGGCAGTGGCGCGCCCTCCACACCCGAAACCCTGTTCTGGGTAGAGACCTGGCAGAGTGGTCGCGCAATTGAGATCCTGCGAGCCGAACCAACGCTGGTTCATTCCGCGAGTCCCGACGGCGCGACACCGCTTCACGCCGCCGCCTGCGCCCTCCACCGGGAAGGGACTGCGTGGTTGCTCGATCGTGGCGCGGACCCGAATCGCCGAGCCCACGGCATATGGACCCCGCTCGACTTGGCCGCTTCCGGCAGAGGATGGGGCGAAAGCGGAAATCCGGGGAAATTCGAAGCCGTGGCCAACGTTCTGTTGAGCCGTGGCGCGGAGCTGGGATCGTTTTCGGCGGTCGCACTGGGTAGAACAGACTGGATCCGCGCCCGCCATGCGGAGGGCTCGCTCAGCCCCACTGCGATCAGCCACTTTGTAGGGTTCAGCGGGCTGCTCTCGACCGCTGTGGGACATGACAAGCCTGAGATTCTGGGACTGCTCCTCGATCTCGGACTCGATCCTGATGAACGTGTGCGGGTGGAGGGGATGGACGAAATCATTTACTCCCAAGGCTGCCCTCTGTACAACTGCGTCACGTCGAACAAGCGGAAGATGGCGGAAATGCTGCTGGCCAAGGGCGCCGACCCCAACGCGAACGTCTATACCGCCGGTTCGCCCTTGTATCGGGCGTATTCCCAGAAGGACTGGGATCTGGTCCAACTGTTCGAGCGGCATGGCGGCTTGCTGGATGCCGTTTCGGCGGGATTCCTCTGCCAAACGGAAGTGGCGCGGCAGATGCTGGCGGACGAGGCCGCAGGGCGTCTGCGCGGAGGTATTGTGGCGGTCGGCGGGAAGGTAGCGGAANNGGGTGGAGGCGATCCCGAAATCGTGCGCATGGCGCTGGACCGAATCGACTGGGCGCGCGAGGATTCGGGCTGGCTCGGGTCGCTCTGGCAAGCGTTCACTTGCGATGGCGGAGTCGAGCGCGGGCTGGCGTGTTTCCGCCTGCTGCTCAGTCGCGCCGATCCCAACCAAAGCCATTCCGGCCGCACGATGCTGCACACGGTCATGGCACGAGGCGGGAAGGAGCATCTGCCCTATGCCGAAATGCTGTTGGACGCAGGCGCGCGAACCGATATCCGCGATGACCTGCTCAAAAGCACGGCGCTCGGCTGGGCATGCCGCTGGGGCCGTCTCCATTTCGTGAAGCTTCTGCTGGAGCGGGGCGTGGACCCGGTAGAGACGGACGCTGAGCTGTGGGCGACGCCGAGGGCCTGGGCGCAGAAGATGAAACACGACAAGGTGGTGGCGGTCCTGCGGGAGCACGGTGGCCAAAGTGACTAAGCCGCTTACCCGCGAAAGACGGCGTAGGGTGGACCGACGCCAGCGCAGACGTCCACCCCAGGATCACTCGCCCCTTCGAGCCATCGAGTGGGGACGCGTAACCTCTGATTATCGCCATCGGGCTGGATCGGGGGCTCCCCTCCACGCTCGGAACCACCCCGTTCGTCGAGAGCTTCCTCTATGAATTTAAGGAAGAGATCCGGTGTAACTTTCGCTCGCCTCAGCAGTATTTACCCTTAGCGGCATTCTGCGCCGGAGACTCGCCTTCCCGGCGTGCGCGGTTCGACCCGATGAATGCCGTCGGAGGAACAATGCATGTTCGACGACGTGCTTCAGGATGTCCGCTACGCGCTCCGTGCCTTGTGCTCCAGTCCTGGGTTCCGTGCCTTGTGCTCCAGTCCTGGGTTTTCCGCAATCGCGATTCTGTCGCTGGCTCTCGGCATTGGCGCCAATACGGCTATCTTCAGTCTAATCAATGCCGTCATTCTAAAAACGTTGCCGGTGAGCCATCCCGAACAGCTCGTCCAACTCGTCATGAAGACCGAATACGGCACGACGTTTACGAACCCCATTTGGGAGCAGGTGCGTGACCGCCAGGATGTCTTCTCGGGAGCCTTCGCCTACAGCCCCATTCAACTCAATCTGGCTGGG
>OMOG01000065.1:0-127 GCA_900290305.1 Candidatus Sulfopaludibacter sp. SbA4 | reverse complement strand
GAGCCTTCGCCTACAGCCCCATTCAACTCAATCTGGCTGGGGGCGGCGAGGTTCGCAACGCGAACGCCAGTTGGGTCAGCGGGGATTTTTTCAGCACGCTTGGGGTGCAGCCGCTTCTTGGGCGAAC
>OMOG01000305.1:21398-23429 GCA_900290305.1 Candidatus Sulfopaludibacter sp. SbA4 | reverse complement strand
AACTGTCCCAGCGTGGCATCAGTCCCCTGCACGCCCAATACGCCGAACTGTCCCAGCACGGCAGCCGGCTCCCCCTGCACGCCGGGTACGCCACTGTGCTCAAGCGCTCTTGCGCCCTGCACTCCCGCCACGCCGTGTCTTCTGTTTCCATTTGTCCCATCACCGGGTACCCCTGACTGTCCAACCCCACCGGCGGGTTGCACACCGGCGACCCCACCGTGCCCATAGACCCCCAGCTCCTCATGAGGGTGGCTTACCGGATGCCACCCTCAACCGCCTGACGCATGCCGCTCCTCACCGCCGACAATCTGGCATACTACCTGCTCGAAAAAGGCTACATCAGCCGCGACTCCGTCGTGGAAGGCGACTATCTCGTCCTGGACTACCAGCGCCGTAACCGTAACTTCAAAGTCATCCGCCGCAACCAGCCTGGTTACTTCGTCAAACAGGTCCTGAAAGTAGAATCCGAGCCGATCGCCACTTTGCAGAGGGAAGCCAGTTGTTATTGGCTTGCCCAAACTCAACCTCCGCTAGCTCCGCTAAGGCGCATCTCACCCGGGTTCCGGGGGTACGATCGGGCGCGGCACGTCCTCGTCGTCGAGCTCCTGGACGGCGCAGAGACCCTTTCCGATTATTATCGGCGCCTTGAACGCCTTCCCGAGAACATCGCCGCAGAAGCGGGAAGACTGCTGTCAAGCTATCATTCCGATGCGGGCGCCTGGATCATGGAGAGCCCCTATCAGTCAGTGTTTGCCCGAGTCACTCCCTGGATACTCTCCATGCATCAGATACCACCGGAATACTATCCCGTACTTAGCGAAGGCAATGGCCGGCTGCTCGAAATCGTTAAGGGCGATCCGGAATTCCCTCAGACTTTGGACGCTCTCCGGGCCGAGTGGCGGGTGAACAGTCTGCTGCACGGCGATATCAAGTGGGAGAATTTCCTGGTACACGGCGCTACGCTCAAACTGGTGGATTGGGAAATGGCCGATCTCGGCGATGCCTGCTGGGACGTGGGAGCTTTTCTCCAGAATTTTCTCGTGTTCTGGGTGTTGGCCCTGCCGCTGGACGCCTATGGCGATCCGGCGCAGGCGGTGGACATGGCCCAATATCCACTCGACCAGATGCATCGGCCGATCCGCAGCTTCTGGCTGGCATACATCGGAGCCCGGGGGTTCAGCGATTCCGATGCCAATGAGTTTCTGATGCGGACTATCCGGTTCGGTGCGGCCCGTATGATCCAGTCTGCATTCGAATGTCTCTACTTCGCGAAGGATATGACCGCGCAGGCGATCTGTCTTCTGCAACTGAGTCTCAACATCCTCAAGGACCCCGAGGCGGCGCGGCAGACCCTGCTGGGGCTTTGATCGTTATGCGTGAAAAGTTTCTTCACGACCTCGCGAAAATCCTGGCAGCCATCCGGGCCGGCGAGCCCTCGGATTCCGCCGGGCCGGATCCATCCACCCGGCTGCAGCATTGGTTGTATCAACGGTGCTTCTGCAACTCAGTGACGGCTTCGCCGGATTCCGCGGGAGTTTCCCAACCTGCCGTCAACGGCAGCTTGCTTCCCCAGCTATCCAGGGCCAACACCGGCCAGGATTTGTGGGGCGACGGTTGGGAGATCGTTCGCGTGGATGGCGCCGGACGCGTCACGGCCAAACGTTATGAGTCGGTCCGCAGCTTTTGGCCAGGCGACTTCCTCACCCTGGAAGGCCCCGAACTGCCTCCCCGAGCCGGCATGCACCTGCGGGCATTCTTCCCCAGAGAATCGTCCACCATGCAACCGGGTTTCTATTTCGCGTTCGGAAACTCTCCCGAGGAAGAGTTCGATCCCGCCAGTATGGTGCGATTCTATTGGGCTGTCAAATCCAGTGGCGCAGTCTTGCTGGCGGGTGAGCTCACCGCAGCTTTGAACCGTTTGCGAGTGCCATTCCGCTTCAAGACCGGTGTCGAGAGCTACTCGTATGGACGGCTGGACGCCGCGGTGCTCTACGTCCACAAACGCTACTACCAGGTCACGGCGCGGCTCTT
>OMOG01000305.1:17092-21388 GCA_900290305.1 Candidatus Sulfopaludibacter sp. SbA4 | reverse complement strand
CTGGGTCTGGCCGAGGATCCCGGCACGGGAGAGAGCTTCGGAATGCAGCGATGCCGCCTGCTCGCGGAAGCCGTCCGCGCGGAGCCGGAACCATCGCTCGAAACCTTGGTACAACGGCTCGAGCTCGCCGGTGTTCGCGCGGACGTCCCTTACTTGTCGCCCGGGTCGGCCGACCTATATGATTTTTCCTTGGATGAGGGCGCATGAACGCGGAGTTCCTCGCCACCGCCGATGCCATCGGGGCGAAGCTGTGCCGCGATTCCATCTGGGCGCGCGATCGCTGTAATTGGATCTCGCCTTCCATGGAATTTGTGGAGGGCACGTGGCGCCCCGTCCATCGCGCGTCCGGTGGAGCGCTCTACAACGGCACCAGCGGCATCGCCCTCTTCCTGCAGCGCCTGTTCGATCTCACCGGTGTACGCGAGTACCGCCGTTGCGCCAACGCGAGCCTCCATCAGGCCTTAGCGTACGGCTGCGAGATGCCGGCAAGCAGCCGGGCCGGCTTCTATAGCGGCCTCAGCGGCATCGCGTATACCGCCTTCGAGCTCGGACGCAGGGACACTGCCGTCGAGCTGCTGAAACGTCTCCTGCCGGATGAGGTCGATGCACACGACCTGGATGTGATCACCGGCAGCGCCGGGGCCGTTCCGCTGTTCCTTTTGCTGCACTCGCGTTGCGGCGAGGACTTCCTGATGGATCTGGCCGTGCGGCACGGCGATCATCTGGTTCAGAGCGCGCGGCGGGATGGGGAGGCCTGGTCGTGGAACACTCTGCGGGCCGCGAGCGGACAGGACTTGACCGGATTCTCCCATGGCACGAGCGGCATCGCCTGGGCGCTTTCGGAGCTGTTCGCCCGCACCGGAGTGCCGCTCTATCGTACGGCCGCGTTGGGAGGCTTTGCCTATGAACGCCGGTGCTTCAGCCCGCTCCACGCCAATTGGCCCGACTTTCGCACCGCCAACGAGCGCAACCCTCCGGGGGGCGATCCTTCCTATGCCATCGCGTGGTGCCATGGCGCACCAGGGATCGGCCTCGCCAGATTGCGGGCCATCGAGATTCTGCACGAGGACTGGTGCCGCGAAGAGGCTGAGATCGCCCTCCGTACGACTGCGCTGTACCTCTCGGAAGCTGCCCTTGGAAACCAGAACTACTCTTTATGTCACGGTATCGGCGGCAATGCCGGGCTGCCGTTATTAGCGGCGCGGGTCCTGCACGATGAAAAGCTGAGACTCATAGCCGAGCGCGCCGGCTGGTACGGCATGGAAACCTATCACAAGCGGAGAGTGCCCTGGCCGTGCGGAGTCGGCGGCGCCGGAGAGGCGCCCAATCTGATGCTGGGGCTCGCCGGCATCGGCTATTTTTATCTCCAGCTCTATGACCCGGTGCGCAACCCCTCGGTGTTGTTGCTGGAGCAACCCGCGTCGCAACACTAGCCCGGATTTCTCACACTCGGCCGGCCTATGTGGCGCAGGGGGTGCCCTCTGGGCCCGTGCCTGCCGTGTCGAGACTCGTCTCGACACCTCTTCCCGGTTGTGATGACTGTCGGAGGCAGGCGTCGGCATGAGTGCCCGACCCAGAGGGTACCCCGGCAGGCACGAGTGCCTGCGCCACGTCACTGCACCGGAGCACTATGAGAAATGGCGGCTAGCGGCCGCCATTGAGGGATTTCGCTACCGCCCGAATACCACCGCTCTGGAGGCGCAACGCATCGGTTTGGAGCTGATCCGCTCGGCGGTGGGAGAAGACGTTTTGCCGGACGGCAGCCCGATGCTGGCATCGGTCGGTTTGGTGGATGCCGGGCGGATTTCCGCCGACACCCGCCACGCGTTCGCCACTACACGCGTGGTCGAACCCGGAATTGCGGCGCGTTTTTTGTCCTCCCGTGATTTTGCCGGTTGAACAAGGGTGGCCGGGGTTTGCCCGCCAAGGCATCATATCAGGGCCGCGTTAGCCCCCTCCCAGCCTTGCAACACTTCCTTCCTGCCTGTGTGGTCTTGCTTACCCTCCGCTGCGTCATATGCCCCAATTGCGGAGTTTCAGACTACTAAGTGTTGTATTTTGCCTCAGTTTTTCGTGGCAGCCTAAATGCAACTGAGTTTCAACGAGATGAACTTCGACCAAGCCCCCATGCTGGTGATCTGGGAAGCGACCCAGGCCTGCGACCTTGCGTGCGTACATTGCCGGGCTTCCGCCCAATCCGAGCGAAGCCCCAACGAGCTGACCACCGAACAAGGCTATCGCCTGCTGGACGAAATCCGTTCCTTCGGCGAGCCCCTTATGGTTTTCACCGGCGGCGATCCACTCAAGCGCCCCGACCTCTACGACCTGATCCGCTACGCCGTCAAAATCGGCCTGCGCACCAATGTGACCCCCAGCGCCACCCCTCTGCTTACCGCCGAAGCCATCGACCAATTCAAAGCGGCCGGCATTACCCGCATGGCCATCAGCCTCGACGGACCCGATGCCGCCAGCCACGACGATTTCCGCGGCATCCCCGGCACCTTCGACCGCGCCATGTTCGCCCTGCGGCACGCCCGCGATATCGGCCTCGATACCCAGCTCCAGACCACTATCACGCGGCGCAACATGGCCCGCCTGCCCGAAATGGCCGAGATCGCCAAAGAAGTACGAACCCGCATGTGGAGCCTCTTCTTCCTTATTGTTACCGGCCGCGCGGAAGAGGGTGACGACCTCGCGGCCCCCGAATACGAGCAGGTCTTCGAGTTCATGTACGAGCTCTCGAAGACCGCTCCGTTCGGAGTCAAAACCACCGAGGCCATGCACTATCGCCGCTACGTGGCCCAGCGCATCAAGGCCGAGCACGGCGTCACCGAGAACGAAAACGCCAAGGGTGTGGCCTGGCGCACCGCGGGAGTCAGCGACGGCAAGGGCTTCGTGTTCGTGTCGCACCAGGGTGAGATCTTCCCCAGCGGGTTCCTGCCGCTCAGCGGCGGCAACGTGCTCCACGATTCGCTCACCGATGTCTACCGGAACTCCGATCTGTTCCGCACCCTGCGCGATACCACCCAGCGCGAGGGTAAGTGCGGCATCTGCGAATACCAGAAAATCTGTGGCGGATCCCGCTCGCGCGCCTTCGCTTTGACCGGGGACTACCTGGCCGAAGACCCCCGTTGCATCTACCAACCGCACCTGGCGGAAGCCGTGGTGGGTTGACTACCCGTCCTTCAGCCGCTTCCCGCCCAGGTACAAATACGCAACCCCCACCATCGAAACCACATGGTAGAGGCCATTGTGGTCCAGCGGGCTGAGCGCATCCACACCCATCGCCTGGATGGCCGACGCCAGAAACTGAATCAAAATCCCCACGATCATCGGCCACGAGCCTGAGCCGTTCTTCAAGCCGCGGATGCTCATCGCCAGCAGCAGAACGATCACCGGCGCGTAATTCAGGATGACGTCCAGAAAGCTGTCGACCAGCAGCACGGCCACCGTATCGGCCGCAAATTGCACGATCCCCACGATCCATCCCACCCGTTGCACTGGGGGCGAGAAGAACTGCTTCGCCGTGGCCCTCAGCAGGCAGAACGTCATGGCTCCCAGCACGATCCAGTTGGCCCGCTCGATGAAGTATCGCGGCAGCTTGGCCGGCTCGAAGAATCCGTGATCGATCCCGCCGATCAATGCGCCCAGCCCCAGGAACACGAGCGCCGCGGCCCAGAACCATGCCGCCGAGAATCGCGCCTTCACCCGTCCCGCCGTCAGGCCCGCCAGGAAGAACACTTCGCAGGCCAGCATGAAGTCGGTAATGGCGGTTACTCCCGACGGCCCCACCTAGCGCCTCCGCTTCGCCTTCTGGAGTTGTTGTTCCAGTTTTCTGGTGCGCGCGCGCTCCAGCTCCAGGCTCCGGGTGAGGTCGTCGCGCTCCTTACGGATGGCCGAGTCGTCCTCCAGCGCCTGGCGCTCGGGAGCCGCGCCCAGGTAGGTGGTGGCCTCGTGAACCTTCTGGCCGCCCGGTTCGTTCAGCGTCATCGCGATATCGATGCGCGCCCCTTTGCGGACATAGGTAAAGATGCCGGCCTGAAGGTGTGCCGGATCCAGTTCAATGGCTTCGGGCACAGGGCCGTCGTCGATGGTGAGGATGCCGTCGCGCGCCCCGCGGACCGCCGGCGAGTTGCGGTCCCATCGTATCTGCAACTGGCCGGCGGCATCCGAGGTATTCAGCCCGATGTAGGGCGCGGGCAGGGAGCGGATGGCGCCCATGTAGTATCCCAAAACGCCGAAGGCCAGCACCAGGACGGCCGCCGGCAGGAGCCACCACCGCGCCAGTGGGACAGG
>OMOG01000305.1:0-17082 GCA_900290305.1 Candidatus Sulfopaludibacter sp. SbA4 | reverse complement strand
GGGACAGGTGCCTCTGCCGCTGCCGCCTCGGGAATCGGCCGCACCGCCAGAGGTTCCATATCGAACTCCTGGTAGCAGGACGTTTCGCGAATGGCGCCATCCGATTCGCGGAAGAAGAAGCCTGCCTTGGTGGGCTGAAACGTGTGGGGCTTCAGCACCAGCGCCACTTGCCATGCTTCGGGAAAGTACCGCTTATGAATCTCCAGGTCGGCTTCCGAAAGTGCGATCTCGCTGCGGGTGTGCGAGTGGTACCAGCCGACCGGCTGCGCGCCGCTCGGGTTTCCTCGCGCCACCGCCAGCATCTCGGCCAGCTTCGCGTGGTCCGCCGGAGACAGCACGAAGGATGGTCCGGAGGCGTGCTCGCAGGGGAGGGCCACGTAATCCAGGATCTGCACCCGGCCCTTTTCGTGCCTGCCGAGCAGGATCCCGCCGATCTCGGCGCCGCCGCGCGGAAGCGAAAAGAAAGCGTCCACCACGGCGAGCCGGATGTCGTCGAGCACCCGCGGCGCGTACTCGATCGTGAATGGGCACGGGGGCGCTCTCCAGGTGGCGAGCGCGGCTTCCGTGTGGCTTTCCATTTCTATCTGTATTAATTGTAGGTGAGATCGAGGGAACTTTCGCCCTCTCTTTGCGTAGGGAGTGACATGGCAGCTTTACTTCGCGACTTTCGCCACGGCGTACGCATGCTGTTGAAGAAGCCCGGATTCACCCTCGCCGCCGTGGCCGTGCTGTCCTTGGGAATCGGCGCCAACACCGCGATCTTCAGCCTGGTGAACGCCTTTCTCCTCAAACCGCTCCCGATTCACAAGCCCGAGGAGTTGGTGGGTTGCTACAGCAAGGACACCCGCAAGCCGGATTACCGCGCCTTTTCCTATCCCAACTATGTCGACCTGCGCGAGAACAACAACGTCTTTACCAGCCTGGCGGCGCACAACATGGCGATGGTCGGGCTGGCCGAAGGTGACTCCACGCGCCGTCTCTTCGCCGACATCGTCTCCTCGAATTACTTCAACACCGTAGGCGTCTCGCCCTTCCGGGGCCGGCCGTTTACCGCCGCGGAAGAAAGGCCCGGCAGCGGAATCCCGTCGGCGATCGTGAGCTATTCGTACTGGAAGAAGACCGGCGCAGATCCCGAATTGCTGGGAAAGACTCTGCGCGTCAATGGGCGGATCTTCAACATCGTCGGCGTTTTGCCGGAGGGCTTCACCGGGACTATCGCACTGATGAGCCCGGAGCTGTACTTCCCGCTTGGAATGTACGAGCAGGTCATGAATGACTTTGAGGGACACGTCCGGCCCCTAGCCGCGCGCAAAAACGAGGCCATCATTCTCGTGGGCCGTCTGCGGCCCGGCCTCACGCCCGAAACCGCCGATCCGCTGCTCGCGGCCGCGGCCTCCCGGCTGGAGCAGGCCTACCCGGGAGAGAACAAGAACCAGACATTCGTCGCGCGGCGCCTTTCGCGTCTGAGCTTCGGCACCGGTCCCCAGAGCGACGGCCCACTGATCGCAAGCTCGGTGTTGCTGCTTGCCATGGCGGGCGTCGTGCTGCTGATCGCATCGCTGAATGTGGCCAACATGATGCTGGCCCGCGGAGCCGCGCGCAGCAAGGAAATCGCCATCCGCCTGGCGATTGGCGGCAGCCGTCTGGACATCCTGCGGCAACTCTTTACCGAAGGACTCGTGCTGGCGCTTCTGGGTGGAGCGGCGGGGCTCGCGGTGGCCTTCTGGAGCACGTCCGCGATGGTGCGCTCCATGGCGATGCTGGCCCCCATCGACCTGGTCTACTCAGCGGGTCCCGATGTTCGGGTGCTCTTCGCTACCATGGCGTTCTGTCTGCTGAGTACGCTCTTGTTCGGCCTCGGACCGGCCTTGCGCCTGAGCCGCCCCAGCCTGCTCCCCGCTCTGAAGGACGGCCCCGCCGAGGATCTCGCCGGGGGCAAGCCGCGGCGCCTGTTTGCCCGGCGCAATGTGCTGGTGATGAGCCAGATCGCGCTCTCGCTCATGCTGCTGACCGCGGCCGGCCTGTTCGTCCGCAGTTCGCTGGCGGTGGCCCACGTGGAGCCGGGCTTCCGGCTCGACCACGAAGTGCGCGTCGAGGTCGACCCCAGCCTGGCTGGCCACGACGAAGCGCGCGGACGCCAGATCTACCGCGCGCTGCTGGGGCGCCTGCGGAGCATGCCGGGCGTGGAGTCGGCCAGCGTGGCCGCGACCGTTCCCTTCGGGATGATCTCGCTGGGACGCGCCATCCAGCGATCGAGCGACACGCCAAAAATCTCGTCCCGCTCCAACATCGTCGGCGCGGATTACTTCCAGACGCTGGGGATTCCGCTGGTGCGCGGGCGGTCCTTCTCCGCAGCCGAGACGGAAGACCCCAAGACCCCGCGCGTCGTGATCCTCGACCACCTGGCGGCCGAGCGCCTCTGGCCGAAGGGCGATGCCGTCGGGCAGCATATCCGGCTGCTCCCCGAGGACGGCACCTCCCCGGCCGAAGACGCGGAGGTGGTGGGGGTCGCCGGCAACGTGCGCGAGAACATATGGGGCGGTGACCTGCAACCGCACGTCTACGTGCCCTTCGGCCAGCAGTACCAGGCCAATATGAACATCCATCTGCGGATCGCGGCCGCCGGCCCCGAGGCCGAGGCGCGGCTGCTCGGTGCAGTCCGCCAGGAGATCCGCAACGTGGATGCCGCCCTGCCGGTGCTCACCCTGAAGACCATGCGCGGGAGCCTGGAAAGCAGTTTCGATTGGTGGCTGGTCGCGACCGGCGCCCGCATGTTCCTGATCTTCGGCGGCGTGGCGCTGCTTCTCGCGACCATCGGGCTATATGGCGTCCGGTCGTATACCGTCGCCATGCGTACCCGCGAAATCGGCATCCGGATGGCCCTCGGCGCGGATGCCCGCGATTCCCTGCGCATGATGCTGCGCGAAGGAATTCTCCTGACCACGGTCGGAGTGAGCACGGGCCTCGTGCTCTCGCTGGCGCTCGGCAGGCTGCTCGCCAGCATGCTCTATCACGTGAGCGCCGCCGATCCGCTGGTGCTCTCGACCGCCCCTGTTCTGCTGGCCGCCGTTTCTCTGCTGGCGTGCTATTTCCCGGCGCGCAAGGCGGCGCGCGTCGATCCCATGACCGCCCTGCGACACGAGTGACTTTTCCGGCCACCCGGCAGGCCGGGGCTATAATGAAGTCGTGCCGAAAACCAGAGAGCTGGAATCACGCCTGCAGAGGACCGAGCAGCAGTTGCGCCTCTTTCAAAAGGTCAGCCGCTTCATGGTCCGCGAAATGAGCCTGCAAGAGGTGCTGCAAGGCGTGGTCTCTCTGGTGGTGGAGTTCACCCAGTGCGATTCCTGCCTGGTCTACCTCCTGGATGGCGACGAGCTGGTGCTGTGCGCTTCCAACACGCCGCACCCCTCGACCATCGGCAAACTGCGCATGCGGAGCAATGAGGGCCTGACGGGCTGGGTGGCCCGCGAGCGGCGCCTGCTGGCCATCCCGCGCGAGGCGTACAAGGATCCGCGATTCAAGAAATTCGGCGAGCTGGAAGAAGACACGTTTGAGGCCTTCCTTTCGGCGCCGGTGATTGCGCGCAACCGCGTGGTGGGGGTGATCAACGTCCAGCACAAAGCGGCGCGCCAGCATACCGGGAGCGAGATGGAGGTGCTGACCACCGTGGGTGAGCAGGTGGGCTGCGTCCTGGTGCTGGCGCGGATGGCTCCTACCGCAATGGAATCGGCCAATCATGTGGAACTGGTCCTGGCCTCCGGACCGGTGCAGATGAAATAAGAGAGCTAGCGGTGATTTTCTCATTCGTTCGACCGGTCTGCGCGCTGATGGCGTTAGGGGCGTGGGTGACGCCCGCTGGTGCCCAGCGCTGGCAGACGCAGTACTTCTACGACAAGTTCAAGTCTACGCTGGTGATCAGCGACCTCCAGTTTCCCTCGGCCTCGCGCGGAGTGGCGGTAGGCGCCATCACCGAGGCAAAGCACCAGAAACCGGTAGCCGTAGTGACGTCGGATGGCGGCGCTCACTGGCAGACCGTCGACCTCAAGGATATTCCGGTCTCGCTGTACTTCCTCAGCGAGAACCTGGGCTGGATGGTCACCGAGCACGGGCTGTGGCAAACCACCGAAGCCGGGAAGAATTGGGAAAAGGTGCCAGGCCTGCCGCCCGGGATCTTCCGCGTCTACTTTACGGACGAACAGAACGGCGTAGCGGTGGGGTCCAAGAAGAGAGTGGAAGAGACACACGATGGCGGCAAGCATTGGACTCCCCTGGCGGCGGCCGCCGAACCGCCTGGCGTGCCGGAACACAGCGCCTATAACTGGGTGGCCTTCGCCACGCCTAAGTACGGGATCATCACCGGCTGGAACGTGCCGCCGCGCCGCATGGCGCAGCAGTTCCCGGACTGGATGGATCCGGAACAGGCCATGAACCGGCGCGACACGCCGCACCTCTCCTACTCGCTGGTGACCCGCGACGGCGGCAAGACCTGGAAACCGAATTCCGCCTCCCTGTTCGGCGACGTGTCTCGAGTCCGCTTTGGGCCCGAGGGCAAGGGACTGGGACTGATCGAGTATTCCAATTCGTTCCGCTACCCCGCCGAGGCTTACAAAGTCGATTGGGTCACGGGAAAGAGTGAGACGGTGTACCGGGACAAGCGGTTCGCCATCAGCGATATCTGGCTGACTCCCGATGGCACGGCGTATCTGGCGGGCACCCTGGTGGCCGGCCAGATTCGCCACGTAGTGCCCGGTAAGGTGCAGGTGCTCAAGAGCACTGACTTGACTGCCTGGACGGAGATGCCGGTGGATTACCGCGCGAGTGCCAATCGCACGATCCTGGCGGTGGTCGACGAGAACAATATGTGGATGGCCACCGACAACGGCATGATTCTGAAGATGGTGAAGTAATAGGAGACGCCATGGGAAACACCCACACGGGCTCGGACCGGCAGGAACTGCATGCGTTGGTCGATCACGTCCGGGAATCGGACATCGCCTCCGCCCAAGAATATCTGCGAACTCTGATCGATCCGTTCGAGTTGGCGTTGCTGATGGCGGAGCCCGACGACGAACCGTTGACGGATCACGAGCGAGAGGCTCTAGCAGAAGCCGAACGCCGGCGGCAACGAGGCGAACGGCCCCTGACGCACGAAGAAGTCTTGCGTGAACTGGGGTTTACCGAATCGGACCTGCGGTGAAGCGCTTCGTCTGGGAGGAGTCCGCCAAAGACGAACTGCGGCATATCGATGTTCCATGAGTTGCAGGATGACTTCGGTGATCTCCTTGATGGTGTACTCAATGCTGACCCAATTGTTTCGGTTGAGTCGTTCTCTGCTCTTACGTGGCCGGACCAGTCCTTGAATCTTGTTGTCTCTGAACTTCATCGACTCGTACGCGAGGATGTCCGCCGCCTGCAAAGGAAGGTGTTCGCGCTTGTCCCCGGAAGTGACCTGTCCGATTCTCACCCTGATGTCCTGGTGGAGGTCTGTGATCAGGCGTATCGTGTCGTTGACGGCACTCGATACTGCCTTGTTCCGATCAAACGTGACCGCGGTTATGACGGCCTCGTAGATGCGGATCGGGAAGAGCACGTGAGCGGTTCTCGCGGTGGTCGCGCTCCGATGCGGCGTTCACCTCGCGTTCCATCCAGCAACTTTGAAGAGATTCTCAAATCTCAAATCCGTCTCGCCTAATGCGGTCGTGAAGAGAATCGAGGAAACGAACTAGATGAGTTAGATCGTTTCGATCCACTTACTTGAAACTCCGCTTCACGCCGAGCTGCTATGCTTGAGGATGATTATGCGCGTCTGCTCAAGGAGATGGCGTGCCGTTCTACTCTTATGCGGCTGGACGGCGTATGGCCAGCAATACCTCACAGAGGTGTTAGCCGGCAGTGCCTTGCCACCCACGGCCGCACCGGCCGCAAGCACGCCAGTCGCGAACTCGGGTGGGATTTGGGATTCGAGAGTTGCCAACTCTAGTGCAGTCGCTGTGGACTCGGCAGGTAATTCCTTTTTCATCGCTGAAAACTGTGTCTTCAAAGTCGACCATGAGGGCACGCTCACACGGACTGCGGGCATTTCACAGCTTGCCGGTTACGCGGGTGATGGCGGACCTGCCGTTCGCGCCTCGTTCAACCGGCCCGCGGGCCTTGCGGTAGATAGGGCTGGCAACGTTTATGTGGCCGATACCTGGAATCATGCAATCCGCAAAGTAACCTCGGACGGATTGATTACGACGGTGGCCGGCACGGGGGTTCGCGGTGGGCTGGGAAACGGCGGACCGGCGAAGGCGGCTCAGTTGGCCTATCCTTCCGGCGTTGCCGTGGACGTCGAGGGCGACCTTTATGTAGCCGATACGGGGAACTATTGCCTGCGGAGAGTCGCAGTTAACGGGACAATATCGACGTTCGCAGGCGCCGGTGCCTATTCCGACCCTGGAGACGGCGGCCCCGCAACGCTCGCGAACATTGGCATTCCTTACGGTTTGGCCGTGGACATTTCGGGAAACGTGTTCATCGCGGATAAAGGAAATAGTGTGATTCGGAAGGTACTGGTCAACGGCACAATTACGACGGTGGCTGGAAGTGCAATTGGCTACTCCGGCGACGGAGGACCGGCGCTAAAAGCCCGCCTGCATTCTCCCATTGGCATCGCGGTGGGTGCTGATGGCAGTCTGTACATCGCCGATTCGGCAAACCAGGCTATTCGAAGGGTAGCCCCGGATGGGAGTATAACGACCGTCGCTGGTACGGGTGCTTGGGGTTTCTCCGGCGACGGAGGTCCCGCAGTCAAAGAGCGCCTCGCCCTTCCCATGGGTGTCGCGGTGGACCCGACTGGCAGCCTCTACATAGCGGATTCGCAGAACGAACGCATCCGCAAAGTGGCGGTCGATGGGACGATTTTAACATGGGCAGGCAACGGGGCCGGGCTCTACCTTGGGGACGGGGGGCTGGCGGCCGCTGCGCAATTCAAAGAACCCGGCGGAATCGCGGTGGACGCAGGTGGTAGTGTCTACGTCGCGGATTCCATGGACTGCCGTATTCGCAAGATAACGAAGGACGGAATCATTGTAACCGTGGCGGGCACGGGTGTCTGCGGCCACTCTCCCGATGGAAACGCTGCCACCGCTGCGCAACTGTTTTTCCCTTCAGGCGTGGCCGTGGATTCATCTGGCAACCTCTATATCGCCGAGGGCAACCGCATTCGCAAGATCAATCCAAATGGAGCGATCGTCACGATCGCCGGAACGGGTGTCGCCGGCTATTCCGGTGATGGGGGCACCGCAACGAGTGCGCAACTTTACTCGGGCGGTGTGGCGGTGGATTCCGCTGGTAATATTTACGTCGCGGATTCGAGCAACAACCGCATTCGCAAGGTCACTCATGACGGCACGATCACTACAGTTGCCGGCAACGGCATCGCAGCTTATACGGGCGACGGAGGGCGGGCAACAGCCGCATCGTTGAATCAACCGGCGGGCGTCGCCTGTGATTCGGCGGGCAATCTTTACGTTGCGGATACGTTTAATAATGTGATTCGCAAAGTGAAGGTCGACGGGATTATCAGTACGATCGCCGGAAGCGGTCCGATGGACAGCACGTTCGACTATCCCGCCGGAATTGCTGTGGACGCGGTGGGAAGTGTCTATGTCGCGGATACGGGTGGCTCAGATCTTGCCAGGATCGCGCCCGACGGCACTCTCACAAGGGCGGCAACCTCTAGCGACTGGGATTACTATTTTACTGGATGTACTCCGCCCTGCTATCCGGGTGGCGTGGAGTATCCCCAGGCAGTAGCTGTCGATGCAGCAGGAAGTGTCTATGTGGCAGACGCGGGAAACTACGGAGTCCGTCTGTTAGTGCCACCAGCTACCCGGCCGCTGCTGAGCGCGGCGCTCAATCACATAGGCAACCTCATGGCGGGCCAGGCGACTTTCTCTGCAACTGTCTCCAACGCGGAAAGTGCAATACCTTCTGAAGGCACCGTTACAATTACGGAGTTTCCACCGTCCGGCGTGACGATCGTCTCAATGTCCGGGCAAAGTTGGAACTGTTCTCGTCTGACCTGCTCTCGGAACGACCCGCTTGGACAGGGGACGAGCTATCCTCCGATTGCCATTACCGTTCAGGTCAGCCCCGATGCACCGCCGCAAGTTATCAATCAGGTTTCCGTTTCAGGCGGTGGATCGGTGACGGCCGCGTCAAGCGATGTTGCAAACGTCATTCCAGTTCCCCCCTTAGCAATCAACCCCAGCGGTCTCGTGAATGCGGCCAGCTACACCGCCTCCGTTGCGCCGGGCAGCATCGCCACCGTTTTCGGATCGTTTCCGGTGAGTTCTGCGGCAACGGCGCAGTCCCTACCGCTTCCAACAACATTATCCGGCCTCGCCTTTGAATTTGGAGATGCGACTCAGGCGCCATTGTTCGCGGTTGCCGGTTCGCAGGCGAATATTCAGATTCCGTGGGAATTGGCCGGACAGGCGCAGACGACGCTGGCAGCATCTGCGAATGGCCAGAGCACCTCACTGCAGAGCATATCCATCGCATCGTTTGCACCGGGGATCTTCACCTCAAATGCGCAAGGGAGCGGTCAGGGCTTGATCCTGGATAGTTCATATCGTCTGACAGATGCCACCAATCCGGCAACTGCCGGTAGCGCAGTCGTGACGATCTATTGCACTGGTCTAGGCCCGGTGACGAACCAACCGCCTACTGGTTCCATTACTCCCGGCGCGCCACTGGCGTGGACTAATGAGATGCCTACGGTGACCATCGGCGGAGTCCCTGCGCAGGTGTTGTTCTCGGGACTAGCCCCTGGCGGCGTAGGCGTGTACCAGATCAACGCACGTGTGCCGTCCGACTCGGTGACAGGTGGTGCTGTTCCGGTAGTAGTCACTATTGCCGGCGCCACCTCAAACACGGTCACCATTGCCGTGAAAGCCGCCCAGTAATTGTTGAGGGCTTGTGCGTGTTAACCGAACGTGGAGCGGCGTTGTCAGAGGAAGTAGCCGTGATTTGGGGCAGGGAGTCGTTCCAAATCGCCGCTCCGAAGTTTGGAACCCACCTCCAAGAGCTTCGCCACGACCCCACTCCCCTGACGTGGCCGCAAGTTCCTGGGCGCGCAGGGTGGCCACTGTATGCGGTCAAAGATTTCCGTGGCCGATGGGGTGGCAGAATCCGATCTGACTTAATAGCTCTCGTCAGGCGTGGCACACGGCCCGCCAACCGCCCACGGGTGGGGAACCCCTTGTCTTGTTTATGCCTCAATTGGATCGACGGATTCGGAAGACGCTGATTCGGCGAGGCGTTGCAGATTCAGGAAGTCGCAATAGATACGCGCAAGTGTTTTAGATTCAATATACGGATGGCTTCCCAAGCTGGACGTCGGGCGCCTTTGGCGCTCGCTGGTTGGGACCATTGGCCCCGTTCGGTCGATTGCTGGCGCGCACTCCCCTACGCGCCAGAAAACGCCGCACGAAGGCGAGTTCGGGGCACAAGCTCTTCAAACTCGCGGTGGGCGCCATCACCTGAGGGAAAGCATCAAAAACCGGTGGCCGTGGTGACGTCGGACGGCGGCGCCCACTGGCAGACCGTTGACCTTAAGGAGATTCCAGTCTCGCTGTTCTTCCTGAACGAGAACCTGGGTTGCTCATTCCTAAAGACATTCCCGCTCTGAATGCCGGCCGGTCGAGTTGGCATTCAATCGAACAAAGTGGCGCTGCTCAAGACTTCATTCGCTATTCGCGAATCGCGAATGTAAAATGGAGCCACGCTCGCTTGTTACCATTGACCCCGCTCGGTCGATTGCGGAAATCCCGTTCGCGCCAGAAAACACCCAAAGGCGAGTTCGGGGAAATACGATTTTTCCGTCTCAGCGGGTCGGCAACAATGGCCGCTCGTCCGACTGAATGCGTTGGGTGAACATTGGCCCGGCCTACTTGTTTCCAGCCTTCCGGCAGCGCAGGTGCAAAAGGAAAGGGACTACCTGCGTGGCCTGCAGCTTCGGGAATCGAGCGGCGGCCTCGTCGCCGGCTTGCGGCTCCGCCACGCGCTCGATCTGAAAGCTGGCGTCCACGATCATGTTGAGCCAGGCGGAGACCGTCCGCGGAAAGCGGGGCGTACGGAATTTGCGAAGCCCGGCGGTCACCCCAGGCGGAGCGGAGTGGAAGATCCACTCGTCGATCTGACCGTCTATCTTCGCGAAGTAGCCGCCGATCTCCATGGCGTAAGTCCTCCCCTCGGCATCCTTGACGTGGCGCCGGTGGACCGTGTCAGTGCACGGATGTGGGATGGAGAATTGCAGGAAGCCTCCCGGCTTGAGGACGCGCCGGGCCTCCTCGATCGCGCGTTCGGGTTGCGGCATGTCCATCAGGCTCATGAAGGCAGTGACAAAATCGAACGTGTTGTCAGGAAAGGGCAATCGCTGGGCGCTCGCCACCGCGTAGTGGATACCGCCGCCCGATGCCTGCGCGTGCCTCACGAATGCCGGAGCGATGTCGATGGCATACAACGCCGCGCAACGTTGCGCCACGAGACGCGTGTTGTGGCCTTCACCCGAGCCGAGATCGAGTCCCACGAGACCGCGCACGTCGGGCAACAGACCCAGGAACGCAGGAGTGTTCAGATGGTCGCGAAAAATGTCCCATCCCTGGCGCGCGAGACGCGTCCAAACCTCCGCGTTTTCTTCCCAATACCGGCCGGCTTCGCGGTCATCCATAGGAGTATTTTCATACGTCCGCAACACGACCAGCGAACCCTGTTTTATACACAGCCAATTCACGCGGTGTTCGCGCTAAGTGCCTCGAAACATGGCAGAAAGATGTTGAGGAAAAGTGAAAAAGAGCCCTAAAAAACAATTGACGAAAAACGACTCCGGGCGCATAGTGAAAAAGGTTCCAAGAGGTTTGAGGAACAGCAAGCCTCCGGAAACGTAGCGGACCAGGAACGATGATCCGCAGCCGGTACACTAGTGATAGAAAGCGGCTGTGGGGAGCGACTGGTATCGGGCGGGTTCGGAAGGCGGGCCGACGAACGGCGAGTCCAGTTGAACGCTTTGATCCAGAGGGATGCAAAAGTCCCGAAGGGGAGTGGAGGCTGGAGGAGACGCAAGTCTGGCAGGCCGGAGACGCTGCAACGGGCCAGAAGCGTGGAAGCGGCCGGAAACCGGGGCGAACCGGGTCCGGTAGCAGAGCAGAAAGGCCGAACGGGCAGGGGAACCGGCTGGTTGGGATGTGAAGTGACAGGCCAGGAACTTTGACCCTGAAATGGCTTCCGTGAAAGCGGCGGTCGTTGCAGGTGAGCGAAAGGTCGGCACGAACATCCGGTCCCGAGCGGGAGACTTAGCTGCGGCGAGTCTGAAAGCTTCGATCCGTTGACCGGGGAAAACGGTTGGCGGGGAGCAGACAGGCGAAACGTCCGGCGCTCCCGACCGCGCAGCTCAATACCGTGCATGCCGGTGGTGGGCGAGGCTGGACAGCAGATCACTTGGAACCATTTCTTTTACTCGTGACGCCGAGGCCCAGGGGACACCCTCTGGGCCTTTGGTGTCTTCAGGTGTGCCGTCAGTCCCCGGTCCTGGCCACTTCGGTGTGTTGGGCCACGTAGTGTTCCACGAATTCCGCGAACGCCTTCTGGAGGGCCACTCGCGCGCGATCGGTCCGCCCTACCTTCTTTTCCTCGATCTGCAATACCGGCAGCAGGTTCCGCGTAGTCGAGGTGATGAATACCTCGTCGGCCGATTCCAGTTCCGCCGGCAAGAGCGCCTTCTCGCCGAGTTGGATTCCCGGAGCCTTGACCTCGCCGAGCAGGAGCTCGCGGGTGATGCCCGGAAGGCACCCGGAACTAAGCGGCGGAGTCCATACCTGGTTCCCATTGGCGACGAAGATGTTGGCCGACGTGCATTCCGCCACTTCTCCGCGCTCGTTCAACAGGACCACTTCATCGAATCCGCGGCGCTGCGCCGATTCGAGCCACGTCAGGTTCATGGACCAGGAGAGGATCTTGGTGCCGGCGAACGGGCTGGCGGCGTGACGGGCGTTGGCCTGGCGGGCCAGCTTGACGCCCACGCCCCACTCCTTGGAGTCGGCCGTGAGCGCGATGAGGTCGCTGGGGCGCCTGGGAGCCGGGTCGGCCCACATGCCGCCGCCGTTGCGCACGATCGCGAGGCGCAGCGTCGAGTTGTACGCGCGGTTGGCGTCTACCAGCTCGTGCAACTGGCGCCGTACCTTGCCGGCGTCATCGGGAATCGGCACATGGAACGAGGCCGCATCGCGCATGATGCGCGCCCAGTGGCGCTCGAAGGCGAAGAGCACCCCGTCGGACACGCGCAGGGTGGTGAAAACGCCCCATCCCGAGAGCAGCCCGACCTGGCCCGGCGAGAGGACGGGGTCGGAAGCTTCGCAGATGGTTTCGTTGTGGAGAATGTAGCGGTGGAGCACTTGATTATTTTACCGCGGGCGCTTGACTCCCCCCAGCATCAATCCTTCGCGCGAGCCAGCGCCATCGAGGCGTACGCCGTCGCCGCGTCGCTCATGAACTTCCCGATGTCGGTCGAAAGATCCCGCTGCTTATTCAGCGAGTACGCCAGCCAGCGCCCTTCCGTCTTGTCCTGATTCTGCGCCAGCCACGCCAGCCCCTTTTTCAATTGCGGCCGATCCCGCGAAACGCCCGCCTCCTGCAGCACGAACGTCACCACCCCCGTGGCAAATCCGTCGCTCTTGGTCTCGAGCGGCGTATTGTCATGCCGCTTCCAGCCGCCCACGAAGTTCGAGAGACTGAACCCGCCATCCGCCTGCTGCTTCGCGAGCGCCTCCTCGATGATGGCCTGCTGCTGCTCGCGGGTCAGCAACCCGGACACCTTGGTCGATGCCCACAGCAGAATCACGCGATCGATCAGGATCTGCGACCCGCGTTCCCGCACCAGGTACTCGCGCAACGAATTCAGACCCTCCTGAATTTCCGGAGCGGAGCGGTAGTTGCCCGGCGCGGTCCCCACCGCCAGCGCGGCGAGCGTGGACCCCCAGTATTGCGAGTCGCCCTCCCACGGCGAATTGTGAAACTGCAGCCAGGCCCACCCGCCCTTGGCGTCTCCCGTCTTCAGTTGCTCCGCCCACATGTTGTCCAGCGCCAGGCGCGCGTCTGCGCCGAGCTTGCCGGACGGGGCGTCGTAACTCGCCAGGATCAAGGCGTTCAATATCGACTCGGTCCCACGCGATTCGGCGGTCTTGGGCGCGCCGCGCTTGGCATCGGGGTAGAACGGTTCAGCCTCTTTCCAAATACGCACGCGCTTCGTGACGTTCTCCAGCAGCTTGCGCTCGTTTTCCGAGGGACCCTTTTCCCCCAGCGCCGCCCGCAGTGCCGGCCGGCCCAATGCGTAGGGCAGCGCCGTGTGGCACGATACGCAGAACGTATCGTGATCGCGCGCGGATTGCGGCCAGGTGATCCACCACGCCGCCCGCCCATCCAGATAGGCGGCCGCCGCCTGGCTCCACGAAGCGGAAACAGTATCGGCCGCCGGCAGGCCGGCCGCCACGCAAAGTACCCAAACACAGATTCGCAATGTCTTCATATCGCCACCTACTGTGAAGTTACCACTTGCACCACGCTGCGCCAGATGAACTGGACTTCCTTGTACAGCGAGTCTTCCTTCAGCCGCTCGTCGTCGCCATGGGCGCCGCCGCCGCCGGCGACTTCCTTTTCGTCGATGATCGGCCCGAAGCCATACGCCTGGACGCCCTTGGCGCGCAATTGCGCGTTGTCCGTCGCCCCCGTCAGCATGGAGGGCAGCGTGATCGCGCCCGGAAACATCTCCTTCTGAGTGGCCTCGAATGCGTGAAACATGGGATTGTCGATGCGCGACGGCGCACCCGGCTCGCGCCCGCCTCGCGCGCTCTGCACCACCTCTACCGCCGGATCGTTGATCAGCTTCTTCAGCCAGTCGTAGAACTTGGGCATGTCCTCATCGGGAAGCGCGCGAATATCCAGGGTCGCCTCGGCCTCCGAGGGAATCACGTTGGAGCGGAAGCCAGCCTTCAAAATGGTCGGCACCACCGACGTCCGCAGAATCGAGTAGTGCGTCAGCTCGTGTTCCGCGAAATATGCCTGGATGGCCGCCGTGCGCGCCGGGTCCGTGAGGTGCGTGTAACGGTCGGCTGCTTCCGGAGTGCTCACCGTGGCGAGCCGCTCGAAGTAAGTGCGGGTGGTGTCGTTCAGCCGCATGGGAGGCTGGTTGGCCGAGACCTTCCACACCGCCTGCGCCAGGTGTGCCAGCGGATTATCGAGCCGCGGCCGCGACCCGTGCCCGGCCTGCCCGTGCGCCACCAACCGGACGCCGCGCGGCACCTTCTCCGTGGTCGCGATTTCCACGGTGCGCACCTGCCCGTCCCGCGACATGGCCGTCCCGCCTTCGGTGAGTGCGTACTCGCAGGCAATCTCGTCCCAGTGCTGGCCAACCATGAAGCCGATCCCAACCCTTGAGTCGCCCTCTTCACCGGCCTCGCCCAGGAAGATCACGTCGCGATCCAACGGCACCTTCAACCGCTTGAGCAGCAGCGTCACCATGAGGGCGGTAGTGACCTTGTCTTTATCGTCGATCGAGCCGCGCCCGTAAACGTAGCCGTCTTTTCGCAGGGCCGCAAACGGATCCACCGTCCACTTCTCGCGCTGCACACCCACCACGTCCAGGTGGCCCATCAACAGAATCGGCCGTTTCGACCCGTTGCCTTTCAGCCGCGCGACCACGTTGCCGCGTCCCGGCTCCAACTCGTAGATCTGTGCGGGAATGCCCTCGCGATCGAGAACCTTCTTCAGGTATTCGGCCGCCTTGGTTTCATTGCCCGGAGGCGAGCTGGTGTCGATGCGGATGAGGTTCGAGTAGTGTTCGAAAATCTCGGGCTGCAATTGGTTCCAGTCGGCCGCATACTTGTCGGCCGCCAGAAGAGGAGCGGCCAACAGCATCAGGTAGGGAAGGCACCGCATTGGTCAAGCATATCACGGTGGCACAGGCATTCCTGCCTGTGTTCCTTACCGCTTCACATCCGGCCGCGGATCTTTGACAAACCCGTCGCGATTCGGCATCTTCACCTTCGGCAGGCTGCGCGCGTCCATCACCTCGTTCTCCCCCACANNAATGCCATTGAGAAACAGCACATACGCGGTCACAGCATAAACCTGGTCGCGGCTCAGCATTCCCGGATTCTTGAACGGCATCGCCCGGTTCACGTAGTCCCAGATAGTCGTTGCGTAGGGCCAGTAACTTCCCACCGTCCGCAGCGGCTTCGGATTCTTCAGCGTGCCCTGCCCGCCCGCCAGCGCCACGCTGTCGCGCCCTTCGCCCTTTGCCCCATGACAATTCGCGCAGCGATTGGTGTAGACCTCGCGTCCCGCCGCCGCAGTCCCGCTGCCCGCGGGCAATCCGGTCCCGTCGGGAGCAATCGAGATGTCCCACTGGCGGATCTCCTCCGGCGACGGAGTATGTCCGACCCCATATTTCGGAGACTGCGCCCAGAGAGCCGCGGCCAGCACAAACCCTAGCCATCTATGCATTGCTCACACTCCCGTCCGCCAGCACCTTCCATACCTTGATGCCGTTGTAATGGTACTGGGAATTGAGCCCGCGCACCTCGACCAAAGCCTCCTTGGTGGGCTGCACATACCCGTCCTGGTCGATGCAACGTGATTGCAGCACCGCCTCCTTGCCGTCCCAATTCCAAGGAAAGTAGAACCGCGTAAAGGCCCTCGGCAGGCGCGGCTCCTGCAGGCTCGCATCGTGCCACGTGCGTCCGTCGTCCGTCGAGATCTCCACGCGCTCGATGCGCCCGCGGCCCGACCACGCCAGCCCCGTGATCTGGCAGTACCCTGGGCTGGTGAGCTTTTGCCCTCCCGACGGGAAAGTGATCAGCGACTTCGCCTCCATCATGAACGTGAATACGCGCGCCGTTCCGTCGGGCATCAGGTCGGTGTAGTGCGAGGTCTCGTCGCGCACCATGTAGGGCTCCTCCACCGCCATGACGCGCCGCAGCCACTTCACGCTGATGTTGCCCTCCCATCCCGGCACCACCAAGCGCAGCGGATAGCCCTGCTCCGGGCGCAGCGCTTCGCCGTTCTGGCCCCAGGCGACCAACGCGTCATCCATGGCCTTTTCCATCGGGAGGCTGCGCTGCATCTTGCAGGCGTCGGCGCCTTCCACGATCAGCCACCGCGCGCGTTTCTGCACGCCCGCCTCGCCCAGCAGCACCGAAAGCGGCACTCCCGTCCATTCGCTGCAACTGGCCAGCCCGTGGCTCTGCGCCGCATTGCGGCCGGTCTTCTCGCCCCACTCGCCGCTGCTGTTGCCGGAGCACTCCAGGAAATAAATGCGGGAAATCGCGGGCAGCCGCTGGATCTCGTCCATGGTGAAAATCAAGGGACGGTCCACCATCCCGTGGATGAGCAGCCTGTGCCCGGCGGGATCGATCTTCGGCACACCCGCGTGGTGCCGCTCATAGTGCAACGACGATGGCGTCAGGATCCCGCACGAATCCTGGAGCGGCGTGCGGCTGGCCGCCACCTCGGGAGTGCGCGTGTCGGGAAGCCCGCGCACCGCCGTCTCGAACGGGGAGCGCTCTCCGTACGCGCTCACCGGCTTGCCCAGCAGTCCCGGCCCCGAGTCCGCCACCGGCGTGGAGCGCTTGCACCCCGCCAACCCCGCACCCAGAGCCGCCGTCAATCCCAGCCATCGCCGCCGGCTGGTCCCGGATTCCTCACTCATCTCTCGGCTCAACTTCCCCGTCCAGACTCAGTTTCACTTTCCCGTCGGGAAACACCGCGTACATCTCAAGGGTCCCGCCCATCGCTTCCACGAAGTTCTCGAGCGTGCTCAGGTACATGTCCGTGCGCTTCTCCATCTGCGATACCGCCGCCTGCGTCATATCGAGGGTCCGCGCGAGTTGCTGTTGGGTGAGCCGGCGCGCCGCCCGGAGTTCGTTGAGGGGCATCTGTTTCCGGTACTCCTTCACCAAACGATCCGATTCCGCTCGCGCCTCGGGAGACATCTTTGCCTCCAGCTCACTCCACTTAGTCAGTTTGGGCATTGCCTTCCTCCTT
>OMOG01000383.1:6948-15736 GCA_900290305.1 Candidatus Sulfopaludibacter sp. SbA4 | reverse complement strand
GCACATTCTACGGACCGCGCGCGATTCCGGTGGCGGCGGGCTCCTACACGTCCTCGATGGCCGTGAGTGACTTCAACGGAGATGGCCGCCCCGATATCGCTCTCACCGCGCCGGACGGCGCCACACAGGTGCTGTTGCAACAGAGCGGCGGCGCATTTCAGACCGCGACCATTGCCTCAGGCGGCTACGGTATCGTGGCCAAAGACTTCAACGGCGACAGCAAACCGGACCTGGTCGTGGCCGCGGGATCTTCGAACTCCATCCTGTTCGCCGCCGGCAACGGCAATGGCACATTCCAAAATCCGGTGACCATCGCCACAGGGCTTCCCAGTTACTCGGTGGATGCCGGAGACCTGAACGGCGACGGGAAATTAGACTTGGTGAGCGCCTCCGGGCTTGCCTCCACAAGCCATCCTTCCGGTTTCGTGACCGTTCTGCTGGGCAACGGCAACGGGACGTTTCAGAGCCCGAAAACGGTGAGTGGATTTGCCAACCCGATTGACGCGAAGCTCGCCGATCTCAATGGCGACGGCAAGCTCGACATGGTCGTGGTAAACGGCGGCCACGCTGGATAGCTCGGGAAATCTACAGCCCGGCGCCGGCATCTCGATTCTGTTGGGCAAAGGAGACGGGACCTTCCAGCCGCCCGTAACGCTCAGCGCCGGTGGACAGCCCACTCGAGCGGTCATTGCTGACGTGAACCGCGACGGCAAGCCGGACATCCTGGTGGTGACGACGGATTCGAATGGGGTCACTTCCGAAATCGCCGTCTTCCTGAATGCCGGCAATGGCACATTCAGCGCGCCGGCATTCTTCATCACCTTCCCCGGGGCGACTGCTCTGGCGGCCGCCGATCTCAACAACGACGGCAGTCCCGCATCACCCACTGCTGCAGCATAGACACCTCGGTTACGTACATGTTGGGCAACGGCGACGGCACGTTTCAGCCGGAGGTGTCTCTCTCGGTGGGGACTGCCACTACGTCCGTGGTGGCCGCGGATTTCAATGGCGACGGCAAAATGGATGCCGCGATTGCGGCCTCATTCAACCCCACCACTTCCGATTACCTGGCCGTGCTGACCAACGTGACGGCGAGCGGAGGAGCACCAGTTCCGGCGCCCGCGTCCGACAGCCCAGGGTCCGGGTTCAACCCCGGCCAAGTCTTCACTTTCACCTTCACCGATTCCGGCGGCTGGCAGAACCTCTCGGTGGTCGACGTCCTGATCAACAGCGCCCTGGATGGGCGCCACGCTTGTTATGTTGCCTTCGTGCCATCGGGCGCCAACTCGGGATCGGTCTTTTTGGTGGATGATGCGGGCGACGCCGGAGGGCCGTATCAGGGGCTGGTCTTGCCTGGCAGCGGTTCCGTCAGCAATAGCCAGTGCACCATCAGCGGTACCGGCAGTTCCGCCTCCGGCAGCGGCGAAACTCTGACCCTTACGCTGGCCATCACGTTCAGCGCGAGCTTCGGCGGGAATCAAGTGGTATACACGTCGGCGGGCGGTAAGACCGCGGCGAACTCGGGGTGGCAGGCGCTGGGCACCTGGGGCGTGCCGTATCAGCACGGCGGATCCATTACCGTGTCGAGCTTGTTTCCGGCCAGCGCCGCGGCGCCTTCGGGAACCGCACAAACGTTCACGTTCGACCTCGTAGACTCCAAAGGCGCCACCGATATCGGAGTGGTCAATGTCCTCATCAACAATTTCATCGACGGCCGCCAGGCGTGCTATCTCGCCTACGTCCAATCCAGCAATACCTGGCTGTTGGTCGACGATGCCGGTGACGCCGGAGGGCCATTCGCCGGCAGCATGGTGCTGGACGGGAACGCGACAGACATCCAAAACAGCCAATGCATCATTGACGGCTCGGGATCCTCGGCCTCGACAGCAACAGGAATCGGCAACACGCTTACTCTTGAGCTGAATATCATCTTCAAGTCCGGCTTTACCGGAAATCATGTAATCTGGGCTGCCGGCCGCGATACCGCCGGCGCCAACAATACCGGCTGGCAGGCCATGGGGACAACCAGCGTGCAGTGATCTGCTGGATCAACCGCCCCACGCTGAACGCATTCGGCTTCGGTGGGCATGTCCGTCGCGGCGCGGCCCGCCACAATACCGGCTGGCAAGCCATGGGGTCGTGAGCATCCCGCAGAATGCAGACGCGGGCAAATGGTCCGGCAAGGCGGCACCTGGATTTCGCTGGTCAACGCCAGCCCCGCAACCGCTTTTCGCCCAGCGCCCTGCGGAGGGCGGAAACGCTCTGGGAGAGATTGTTCTCCTCGATGGCCGCGCCATTCCACACCAGCGCCAGAAGATCGTCCTTGGAGACCGTCTCGCCGGCGCGCTCCACCAGCAGCAGCAGCGTGTCGATGGGCTTGCCGGTGAGCAGCACGCGGACACCGTCCCGCAACAGCGCGCGCTGGAGCGGGAAGATCTCGAACCCGTCGAACTGGTACCTCCGTACCTCCCCATGATTCTGCGTGCCGTGGTGCTCAAAAAGGGCCCATTTCAGAAAATTTCAGAATTATCTAAGGACATTTTAGACCATGCGGGGACAACAATAGAGAAGCGGAGGAGAAAACGATGTTCCGATTCGCTCCCAGGAACGCCCCCCTGGTCCTGTTCGACCTTCTTGCCGGAGGGGCGTCGGCAGCCACCCGTCGATCGGGGCCAACTACAACGGGACCGATTTCAGCGACACGACCAACGGTGGGATTGGAACCGCGCCGCCGCAAAACGTGGGGCCCAATGCGATTCGCGCGCATCAAGGGACTGGCGAGAACTTTTTTTCAGGTTGGATTGATTTCGGGCTTGCTCGTCGCGCCCGCGATGGGCCAGAATTACTGCAAGAAGGTCTTTGACGACTTCATCCCAAGTTCACAGATACCCCCGAATTACTCGGGCTCCGTGCTCCTGCGTTTGGAAACATTCGATATCTACACCAGCAAGGGCAAGTATGTTGGGACCTTCAAACTTACATCGACTTTGCATGGGGAAGTCGCAATAACCCTGGGCGGCGCTCCGTATTCGATTGATCCCATCGGAAACCCCAATGGCGTTTATAACACTCAGGATACGCTCGCTATCATGCATAGCTTCTGCCCCGGCGGCATTACAAGGGCAGTGTCGGGCCCATCCAGCCTGCCGGGCGAACGGCCAAAAACCGCGAACGCGGCAAGCACCGCACCGCCTTCCGGCCAAGCGGCCGGGTCTTTCGCAGAGGGCGATTTCAACGGCGACGGAATTCCGGACAGCGTGTCAACCGGTTTTGGGAAGGTAATCGTGAACTTGTACAACTCCGCGGGTCAGGTCGGTGCCGTCAATGTTTACAACGTGGGTGTGGGTAACGTGGATTCGGGCCCGATTCTGGCCGCGGACTTCAACGGCGATGGAGTGCTGGACCTCGCGGTCCTCGTCACGCCTTCGTCCATTAGTTTCACCTTGCCGCAGGGTAACCTGGCGATACTCCTGGGCAAGGGCGATGGAACTTTTGGGGCTCCGGTATACTTTCCGGCCGGCTCGTCCCCCGGAAGCCTGGCCGCGGCCGATTTCAACGGTGACAGCAAGCTCGACCTGGCTGTTGGAAACACGACGGCCATCCTGGGAGCTAATGGATATCCGAACGGGAGCGCCGGTTCCATATCGATCCTGCTGCGGAAAGGCGACGGCACGTTCCCCGCTCCAGCCAGCTACAGCGTAGGAGCGTCGCCGGAATCGATCGTCGCTACCGATTTCAACGGGGACGGCTATACCGACCTGGCAATCCTGGATGCCGGTTATTCCACAGGTCCTACCCAGAGCAACGCCTTGCGGTGGGTGCTCCTCGGGAATGGAAACGGCACATTCCGAACGCCCATCGGCGGCCCGGCGGGGACGGGCACCGGTTCGCTGTCGTATGCGGACCTGAATCGCGATGGTAAGGAGGATCTGATCGTCGCCGATTTCGATTACAGCGCGATTGCCGGCTTGATGGGCAACGGCGACGGAACGTTTCAACCGGCCCAATCGCATGTGGCCGGAGCACAGCCGGTATCGGTGGGAGTCATTCCGCTGGGGGATGGAAACACCGCGCTGTTCACGGCAGACAACGTGAGCGGCAGCCTCGTGGTGAATCTGGCGGCCAGCAACGGGCACATCAACGGCCCCGCGCTTCAGATGATCGGGACACAGCCCGCAGCAGTGGCGGTGGCGGCGGATTTGAACGGCGATGGCAAGCCGGATATCGTGTGGACGGATACCGCGGCCGGCCCCTCCAGTTGCCCGCGCTGCGGAGGGGCGCTGTATGTTCTGCTGAAGTCAGGCGGCGGCCTGTTCGCGGCTCCTGTTACCTATTCCGTAGGCGGTTCCACGGGCGCAACCGCCGTGGCGGACGTGAATCACGATGGCAAGCCCGACCTGATCGTGCTGGACGGGAACGGAATCGAAGTGCTGCTCGGCAAAGGGGACGGGACGTTCGGCACGGTGCAGGCGTCGCCCGCGCCCGCCGGCCCAAATTCCGTAATTGCCGTAGCCGATTTCAATTCTGACGGCAAAGCCGATCTTGCGGTGCTCAGTTGCAGTGTTGCAAACTGCGGCTTCGGCTCAAGCGGAAGCGTCTCGATCCTCCTCGGGAACGGCAACGGGACCTTTTCGCTCGGTACCAGTATTCCCCTGCCTGGCGGAGCAATTGCAGGCGGACTCGTAGCCGCGGATTTCAATGGGGATGGCAAGACCGATCTGGCGGTGTCATACGGGCCTCAAGACCCAACGCAGCCCGGCGCCGCCGTCACGGTGCTGCTCGGCGACGGCCACGGGGCGTTTCATTCGTCGGCTGTCATTCCGATGTCCGCCGGAGGTTTGGCAGCCGCCGATCTCAACAAGGACGGCAAGCTGGACCTCCTGGCAAGAGTTACCGATCAATCGACATTCTCCAGGTATATTGCAGTGGCGCTGGGCAAAGGCGATGGCACGTTCCAACCCCTTTCTTTGACCCAGACCGCCACTGCCGGGCCAGGTATCGTGGTCGCCGATTTGGACCGCGATGGAAACGCGGACCTCGTTTTGAGCGACTGTTGCGGCCTGACCGAAAGCCTCGTACATGCTGGGCAATGGCGATGGAACCTTTCAGCCTGAAGTACAGTTCCCCTCCGGGCCCCAGCCACAGTTCATAGCGGTTGCCGATCTCGATGGCGACGGCTACCCGGACCTGATCATTGCCGGAAGCGCGGCACTCCGCAATGGTACGCTCGTGCTGGCCAGGAATACGTTCGGAGTCGCAGTTGCCACCGTCCCCGCGCCCGCCTCCGCCACGCCAGCCTCCGGCTCCGGCACCGGTGGGACCTTCACCTTCACCTTCTCCGATTCGGGAGGTTATCAGAACCTGAAGGTGGTCGATGTGCTGATCAATAGCGCGCTCGATGGGCACGCCGCGTGTTACGTGGCGTTCGTGCCCTCGGGAGCGAGCGGCGGGTCGCTGTTTCTGGTGGACAATGCTGGCGATGCCGGAGGGCCTTATCAGGGCCTGGCGCTTCCCGGTTCCGGCGCCATCTCCAACGGTCAGTGCACCATCACCGGCGCGGGCAGCTCGGCAGCGGGCAGCGGCAACAATCTGACTCTCACGCTGGCGATTACTTTCTCGTCGAGTTTCACCGGCAACAAAGTCTTCTACCTCTCGGCGGGCGACACGTCGTCGAACAACTCGGGCTGGCAGGCGCTGGGCACATGGGGCGTGCCCGCCACGCCCTCGGGAACCATCTCGGTAGTGAGTCTCACTCCGGCGCGCGGCGCGGCAGCATCGGGCACGCTCCAGACATTCACCGCCGTGTTGACTGACAGCAAGGGAGCCGGTGACTTCGGAGTGGTCAACCTGCTGGTGAATAACTTCATCGACGGCCGGCAGGCATGTTACCTGGCGTATGCGGCGGCCAGCAACTCACTGCTGTTAGTGGACGATACCGGCGATGCCGGAGGACCGTTCGCCGGAAGCATGGTACTGAACGGAGGCGCAGCCACAATCCAAAACAGTCAGTGCAGCGTGAGCGGAACGGGGTCGTCGGCAACTAAGAACGGCAACACGCTGACGTTGACCTTGAACATCACCTTCCAACCCGCTTTCGCCGGGAATTGGATCACATGGCTCGCCGGCCGCGATGCGGCGGGCGGCAATAACACCAACTGGCAGGCCATGGGCACGACGACAGTGCAATGAGTCTCTTGGCCGTTCCACACCTGCGCCCGGAGATCGTCTTTGGCGACCGTCTCGCTGGCGCGCTCCACCAGCAGCAGGGTGTCGATGGGCTTGCCGGTGAGCGGCACGCGGACGCCGTCCCGCGACAGCACGCGCTGGATCGGGAAGGTCTCGAACCCGTCGAACTGGTACCTCCGTACCTCCCCATGATTCTGCGGGCCGTGGTGCTCAAAAAGGGCCCGTTTCATAAAATTTCAGAATTATCTAAGGACACTTTAGACCATGCGGGGACAACAATAGAGAAGCGGAGGAGATACGATGTCCCGATTCGCTCCCAGGAACGCCGACTGGGTCCCGTTGGGCCTTCCTGCCGGACCCACCAACATGGACTGCACCAGTGGCCAGATCGAGTTTGGCGGGCGCCTTCGTGACTTCGAACACCTACCTGTCGGTGGTGACGGGTACGACGGCGACGCCAGAGCCGGGGATGGTAGTGTTGATGGTGGTGGGGCTGGTGGGATTGCTGCGGTCGGGCTTGCGATTTCGCCTGCCAGGCTCGCCGGCTTGAGGAACTTTATCATGAAGATATTCATCGGGATCTGCGCGTGTCTGCTAATGGGCACCCCCCTGATGGCACAGTGCGACCAAAAGCTTGTGCTGGGCAACGGTGTGATATTGGGAACAACCTATATGGGCAAACGCGCTACCATCACCATCAAGTGGTCCACAACGGAGCCCTTCGACAACACACAGAAACGTTTTGAGATTACTGTATTCTCTCCAGCCACTCCCAGCACTCCCCCACAATCGTATACCGGCGTTGAATACGCTCCGAATGTGCATCATCTCGAACTCCAATATTGCGCAGGATACCCGCCCCCCCCACCTCCTCTGGGTTCCCTCTCGAGGGCGGGTGACACGCTCACGGCTGGATCCGCCCCGGCGATCGGGCAGGCCTCCCAGTCAAGGCGCGTATTAGTGTACAAAGGGTTTTGCACTCGCAAGTCATTCAACCAATTCGTAATTAACCTAGGTGTATATACAACCACCTATCAGGTGCGTGTTGTTGGACGCAACGCCGAAATCTTCTTAATCGGCGGCGTTTCGCCTTCTTCGGGCCTGCCAGTTACCGTACCGCAACTCGTGTGGGATGGTTATCTTATGAACAGTAACCCTAATGGAGACGACCTCTTTACCCAAATCTCCAACATGTGCGACGAGGATTTTGCGGACTATTTTTTACCGGGTGGAGACCCCTTAAATCCCTTTTTGAATGCGGCCGCAAATGCCGCAGGCGNNCCTCACTCAATCCCAGCGCTGAGCCCACCAGTTACCCACAGATTCCTCAGACGAGCCCTTTTCTTAATCTTCCCGTTGACCGGCCAGCGGCTGCCGTATACCCACGGATCGGCGGCCAGGCCTCCCAGGATATCGAGCTGGCCGATCTGAACGGGGATGGCTACCAGGACACTGCCGTTATGGGTTCGAATGGCGTTACTGTTCAACTTCTCGCAGCCGACGGCTCCGTGATGTCGACCAAGACATTCCCGGTCGGATTCACGCCCACCGCTGACTGCTGCAACATTATCGCCGCGGACTTCAACGGCGATGGAAAGCTCGATCTCGCCATCGGCTACTCCAACGCTTCCGGCGCCGGGGGAGTCTCAATTCTGCTCGGCAACGGCGACGGAACGTTTGGAAGCCCAAAGTTAACGGCCGCGGGCGTGTATCCGAAACCGCTGGCTGCCGCGGATTTCAACGGTGATGGCAAGCTGGATATCGCTCTAGCCAACAACAACACCGCCCCGGCTTCGACCGTTTCGATCCTCCTGGGCAAGGGCGACGGAACGTTCGCCGCACCCTCCACATACCCGGCGGGGCAGGGCTACCCGGTTTCCCTGCTTGCGCTGGATCTCAACGGCGACGGCGCTCCCGACCTGGCAGTGGCGAACCAATTGATCGGAGGAGACAGCAGCAAGAACAACATTTCCGTCCTGCTGAACTCAGGAGGAAAGTTTGGTCAGCCCATCGTCACCTCGATGCCTTCCAGCCCTTCCTATCTGGCATTTGCCGACTTCAATCACGATGGCAAGCTGGATCTGGTGGCGGCTTGCACGTTTGCCAACGCGCTGGTCTTCCTGCAGGGCCAGGGAGACGGAACCTTTCACACGGAATCGTACGCCGTGGGGGCCTACCCGGCTTCGATTACCGTGCTGCCGCTGGTGGATGGGTACACCGAGATCTACACCGCCGATTACCTCTCCGGTAACGTGGTAGTTACCGTCGTCACGCCTCAAGGCGTCCCTGTAGCGCCGCCGCTATATGCCGTTGGGGGCCAGCCCACGGGGATTGCAGTCGCCGACCTGAATGGCGACGGACTCCCGGACGTGGTGGTCACTGGCGGCTCCAGCGATGTTTCGGTTGTGCTTGCGCAAGCCGCAAGGCAGTTCAAAACGCCGGTTGGCTACTCGCTCGGTCCCAGTTCGCCGGGCCCGCAGGCCGTGGCGATCGGCGATCTGAACGGCGATAAAAAGCCGGATGTAATTGTGGCCAATGGGGGCAACCCATTTTCATCGGGTCCCGGGTCCGTCAGTGTTCTGTTGGGCAACGGCGATGGCAC
>OMOG01000383.1:0-6938 GCA_900290305.1 Candidatus Sulfopaludibacter sp. SbA4 | reverse complement strand
CCGTCGGCGCCAATGGCTCGGACCCAGGCGCGGTGGTGGTCCTCCTGGGAAAAGGCGATGGCACCTTCCAACCGCCGGTCACGCTGACCGTGAGCGGCTTGCATCCCTCCTGGGTTGCCACAGCCGATCTGAATGGCGATGGCAGGCTGGACTTGGCGGTCGTGATGGATACCGGAGTTTTCGGGCAACCGGCCACGCTGGCGGTCTTCCTGGGTCAAACCAACGGTACCTTCGCACCGGCCAGGACGTTCCCCTTGCATAGCTCGATTCATGCCAGGTTGGCGATCGGCGACCTGAACGGTGACGGCAAGCCGGATATCGCGGTGGTAGATGGGACTACGCTGCAGGCCGATATCATGCTGGGAGATGGCGCAGGCGGCTTCAGCGAAGCGGCAATCCTGCCCACGACCGACTTCGGAGCCGGTCCCTTCGCGATCATGGACCTGGATGGAGACGGAAAACTCGACATGGTCTTTACCGAATGCTGCGGTGAGAGCGAAGCCTTCTACCTGCTCGGCAATGGAGACGGAACCTTTCAGCCGCGGCAGTATTTCTCCTCCGGATCGTCCACCACGGCGCTGGCGGTGACGCGCTTCAGCGGAAGCAATGGGCCCGACCTGGTGATGGCCCAGCAAGGCGGCACCTGGATCCCGCTGCTCAACGCCGGCTCCGCCCCCGCGCCCGCCTCCGCCGCGCCGCCCTCCGGCTCCGGCACGGGTGGGACTTTCACCTTCACCTTCTCCGATTCGGGGGGTTATCAGAGCCTGAAGGTCGTCGACGTCCTGATCAACAGCGCGCTCGATGGGCACAACGCGTGCTATGTGGCGTTCGTGCCTTCCGGCGCGAGCGCCGGCTCGCTGTTTCTGGTGGACAACGCCGGCGATGCGGGAGGGCCTTATCAGGGCTTGGCGCTTCCCGGTTCCGGCACCATCTCCAACGGACAATGCACCATCAGCGGCGCGGGCAGCTCGGCGGCGGGCAGCGGCAACAATCTCACGCTCACGCTGGCGATTACCTTCTCTTCGAGCTTCACCGGCAACAAAGTCTTCTATCTCTCGGCGGGCGATACGTCGTCGAACAACTCGGGCTGGCAGGCGCTGGGCACATGGGGCGTGCCCGCCACGCCTTCGGGAACCATCTCGGTAGTGAGTCTCACACCGGCGCGCGGCGCGGCGGCATCGGGCACGCCGCAGACATTCACCGCCGTGTTGACTGACAGCAAGGGAGCCGGTGACTTCGGAGTCGTCAACCTGCTGGTAAATAACTTCATCGACGGACGGCAGGCATGCTATCTGGCCTATGCGGCCGCGACCAATTCACTGCTGTTAGTGGACGATACCGGCGATGCCGGAGGACCGTTCGCGGGAAGCATGGTGCTGAACGGAGGCACGGCCACCATCCAAAACAGTCAGTGCTCAGTGAACGCCACGGGATCGTCGGCAACCCAAGACGGGAACACTCTGACTCTGACCCTGAACATCGCCTTCCAACCCCTTTTCGCCGGGAATCGGATCATGTGGCTCGCCGGCCGCGATGCGGCGGGCGGCAATAACACGAACTGGCAAGCCATGGGCACCACGACCGTGCAGTGAACAAAGGCCCAGTGACTCAAGGCACCGCCACCGTCCCCACTGCCTGCCATCCGGAGTTCAGGGTATTGTTGCGCGCCGCCAGGTAGAAAATGTTGTTCCCCGCAAAACTCTGGCTGAACGTGATGGGCAGCGTCAGAGTCAGTGTGTTGCCGCTGCCGCTGGCCGAAGCGCCCGCGCCGGATATCGTGCACTGACTGTTCGAAATCGAGCCCGTACCCGGCAATACCAGGTTCGTAAACGGACCGCCCGCATCCACCGGATTGTCCACCAGCAGGTGCAGCATTCCCGTGTTCGCTCCGGCCGGAACGTACGCCAGGTAGCAGGCGTGCCGCCCGTCGAGATCGCTGTTCACCAGGATGTTGGCGATCCCGATATCCTGCCACCCGTTGCTGTCGGTGAAAGTGAATGTGTAGGTCTGGGTCAGGCCGTTGCTGGAGGCCGGACTCATTCCGGAAACCGCGGGCCCGGAGGCCGCCGGCCCCGGAACGTTCCACGTTCCCAGCGCCTGCCAGCCGGAGTTCGACGAAGTCCCCGCCCCCGCCGCGAGGTAGACCACCTTATTGCCGGCGAAACTCGGCGAAAACGCCATCGCCAGCGTCAGGGTCGCGCTGTTCCCGTTGGTCGAGAAGGAACTGCCCGTGGCGGTGACCGTGCACTGCCCGTTCTGTACGATGCCGGTGAGGGTTAAGTTAGAGGCCACAAAAGTCTCGGTGTACGGCCCCGCCGCATCGCCTTCGTTGTCGACCAGGTACAGATTCCCCGCGGCCGGACCGTCCGGCGTGAAGGCCAGGTAGCACGCCTGTCTTCCGTCCAGCACATTGTTGATGAGCACGTTGATCACCGTCACCTTCGACGCGCCGCCGCTCTCTGAGACGGTGAAGTTGAACGTCTGGGTGCTCCCACTCCCCGAGGGCGGAGTAACCGAGGTCGCGCCGGGCACGCCTTGCGGACCGTACGCCCAGCCTGATCCTGTGCCGTTCTGGTCATCCGGTGCGCCCACGATGACGGTGCTCGCGTCCGACGAAATGGCCACGCTGGCCCCTTGTGCCGCGGAATTTCCAGCCACGACTGCGACGAGTATGGTCTGGCGCGTCCACACACCGGCAGAGCGGGTGAACACAAATGCTTCTCCCGCCGCGCCGGCCCCCGGTAATGCGGAAACCGTTGGACCGGCCGAAGGTGCTCCCACAACGGCCGTGTTGCCGTCCCCGGATAACGACACCCAACCTTGGCGCGTGGTGCCGATCGTGGCGCCGCCGGTAAGTTTCCCGCCCTGCTGGCTCCAGGCACTGCCCGACCGCGTGAAGACCCACACCGACCCGCTGGTGTCGGCCGGCCCCCCGGTCACAACCGTGTTCCCGTCCCCGGAGGTCGCCACGGCGGAACCCTGTGCGGCCGGGTTCGCGGCGCCGGTGCCCACCAGCTTGCTGCCTTGCTGGCTCCAGGTTCCGCCGCCGCGCGTGAAAATCCACGTGGCCCCGGCCGTGCTGTTGTCGCCAGGTCCCCCGATAGCCGCCGTATTTCCGTCCGCGGAGAGCCCCACGGCGCTGCCAAAACCGGCCAGGCCGGTGACGTCCGTGCCGGTCAGCTTGCTGCCCTGCTGAGTCCACACACCGTTGCTGCGCGTGAAGATCCAAACCGCTCCCACGCCTCCGCCGTCAAATGGTCCGCCGATTGCCGCCGTGTTCCCGTCTGCGGAGAGCGCCACACTGGTGCCAGCCAGCGCCATGCCCGCCGCGCCGCTCCCCACGAGCTTGTTTCCCTGTTGGTTCCACGTACCGTTGGTCCGCGTAAAGACCCACGCCGCTCCCACGCCGATGTTGTCGAAAGGCCCGCCTACGATCGCCGTGTTGCCGTCCGCGGAGATCGCGACGGACAAGCCCTGCTCGGCCGTTCCCACCGCGCCCGTGCCAACCAATTTGGAGGGCTGTGGCTGGCCCGTACAGCCCACACAATTATTCCAGGCGCCGCCGGTTCGCGTGAAGACCCAACTGGCGCCGGCGTAAGAACTGTCGTTGGCTCCCCCCAGGATGGCGGTGTTGCCATCGGCCGAGACCGCGGCGGATTCGCCCAGGCTGGGAAATCCTCCCACCGGGGACGTCGGGAAAAGTCTGCTCTGTTGGACAAACTGGGCCCTCGCCACTGGGACTACCGCGAGGGTAAGGCAGGAAACAATTGCTGCAACGAGCACGCGGGCGCTGGTAGACATGGCTGCATTTTGCCAGACCGCACAGCCTTCGACAAGGGGGGTGTGAGTGCCGGGGCGGAGTGCCGGCACTCACAGAATCGTCAGCCTACTTGGGCACGCTGCACTTGGCAAGAGAGTGATCGTTCGCGGCGTAGCACTTGCCGGTCTCGTTCAGGTTCTTTGCCATGAGCTCTTTGGCTTCCACCTTCGCATGGCAAACCATGCAGTTCTTGGCTCCCTCTTTCTTCATATATTCGGGCTTGCCGAACGATGCCGTTGTGCACAGCACAAAGCCAGCCAGCAATAACCCCGCAGGTAACGCCAGTTTGATCACGCGCATTCTCTGTTCGTCTCCTTGACTGCCCACGGAATAGCATCCCTGGGTCTGATTATCCTGAAAACTATTATACCCCTTACAGGTTGGCGTTCGGCTCCACGCTCCGCCACAGATACCAGCTCGCCACCGAGCAATAGGGCCGCCAGCGCTCGGCCAGCACCTCCATCTCCGACGGCTGCGGCAGTTCCGCCAGCCCGTATGCCTTGCGGATGGCGTTGCGGATTCCCAGGTCGCCGACCGGCAGCACGTCCGTCCGCCGCAGCGCGAAGATCAGGAACATGTGGACCGTCCATACGCCGACGCCTTTCACCTGGGTAAGGCGCTCGATTACCTCTCCATCCGGCAGCTCCCTCAGCACCTCGAAATCCACCGTGCCGTCGCGGGCGTGCCGCGCCAGGTCGCGGATGTAAGCCGTCTTCTGCGTCGAGAGGCCCACCGCCCGCATCCTGGACGGCCGCAGCTTTAGGATGCGCTCCGGCGTGACCTTTTCCCCGGCGGCCTTCGCCAGCCGTGCGAAAATGACATTGGCGACCCGGCCGCTCAGTTGCTGGAAGACGATCGATTTGACCAGCGTTTCGAAGTCCGGTTCGCGAAAGGCGATCTGGTACTCGCCGACGCGGTCGATAATCTCCGATAGAATGGGATCGGACTGCCTGAGGTGGTGGATGGCTTCTTTCATATTGACTTTTAAACAGTCACCTTCGGGGAAACAATCGCCCGAGGGGATACGTCCCTATTGTACCGGGATGAAACTACTCGTTGCTGCTGCCCTTACGACCGCCCTGCTGGCGCAGGCGCCCCCGCAGACCAGGCCCGCCGACCAGGAACCGGCGCCCATCAAAGTCGACGTGGACGTGGTCAGTATCCTGGCCTCCGTACGCGACAAGCGCGGGGGCCTGGTCGCCAATCTCGAGAAGAAGGATTTCACCGTGCTCGAGGATGGGAAGCCCCAGGAAATCAAGTACTTCACCAGGGAGACGGACCTTCCGCTGACGATCGGGCTGCTGGTGGACGTCAGCGGCAGCCAGCGCAACCTGATCGAGATCGAGCACAACGCCGCCTCGCAGTTCTTCTCCCAGGTCTTGCGCAAGAAGGACGAGGCGTTCCTCATCCAGTTCGGCGAAGAGACCGAACTTCTGCAGGACTACACCAACTCCACGAGACTCCTGAACAGCGCGCTTGGCCAGTTGCGGGTCAGCTCGGGCGTCGGCGGACTCCACCCGGGACCGGTGCCCACAGCGGGCGGTCCGCGGGGCACCGTGCTCTACGACGCCGTCTACCTGGCGGCCAATGAAAAGCTGCGGACCGAGGTGGGGCGGAAGGTGATCGTCGTGATCACCGATGGCGTGGACCAGGGCAGCCGCCTGACCATCAACCAGGCGATCGAAGCCGCGCAGAAGGCCGATGCCGTGATCTACAGCATCGACTACTCCGACCCCAGCGCGTACGGCGGCTTCGGAATGGTATTCGGCGGCGGGGGCGGGGAAGGCTACCTGCGCAAGATGTCCGACGAGACCGGCGGGCATGGGAAGGCTACCTGCGCAAGATGTCCGACGAGACCGGCGGGCATGTCTACAAGGTGGACCGGAGGCACTCCCTGGACCAGATCTTCGTCGAGCTGCAGGACGAGATGCGCAGCCAGTACGCCATCGGCTACACGCCCGCCAACGATACCAAGGACGGCTCCTACCGCAAGCTCGACATCAAGCTGGGCAACAAGGACCTCAAGGCCCAGGCGCGCAAAGGCTACTACGCGGTGAAGCCCGAAACCCGCTAGCGCCCTCGAATCATGCGGCTCGATTCCAACACCATCCTCGTCACCGGCGGAGGCTCCGGCATCGGACGGGGCCTCGCCGAAGCTTTCCATTCCCTCGGCAATCGCGTCATCATTGGCGGCAGGCGGGAGACCGTCTTACAGGAGACCTGCGCCGCCAATCCCGGAATGAGTCACGTCACGTTGGACGTGGCGGACCCGCGGAGCATTCAGGCCGCCCTGGACGCGGTGACCGCGAAGTTCCCGGAACTGAACTGCGTCATCAATAACGCCGGCATACAGAGGCCGCACGATTTCTCCACGGCCGGCGGCGTGGAGGACGCAGCCATGACGGCAGAGATTCATACCAACCTGCTGGGTCTCGCGCGCGTGTGCGCCGCCTTCCTGCCGCACCTGAGCGGCCGGCCCGAGGCCACCCTGATCAACATTTCCTCCGGCTTGGCCTTCGTCCCTTTGTCCCGGGTTCCCATCTACTGCGCGACCAAGGCCGCCGTCCATTCCTTCTGCGTTTCCCTGCGGCACCAACTGAAACAGACCAGCGTCAAGGTCATCGAGCTGATCCCGCCGCTGGTCGAAACGAACCTGGGATGGCGGCGGCCCGGCGGCCCCGTTCCCATGCCCTTGCCGCAGTTCATCGCCGAGGCCATGGAAGGTCTCGCCGGCGATGCCGACGAAGTCGCGGCCGGCAACGCGAAGTCCCTGCGCGCCAGCGCCGGGGAGGGTGACCGATTTCAGCAGGCCTTCGCGCGCATGAATCCGTAGCCCTCCGTGGCCCCGGCCCTCAGCTCGTGGGCATCTCTTTGGGCGCCACGTACGCCAGAAAATCCTGTTCGAATCTACCCGCGTAGCTATCTAGAAGTTCCCGCACCCGCTCCGCCCGTGCCGACTTCACAATCAACCCGGCATGGTGCTCGCGATTCATCCGCCACACGATCTCCGGATCGGAATATGCCGACGTGTCGGGATGCTGCTGGCGCGCCAGCGACACCAGCAGGCCGGCGTAATCCTCCTGCGGCTCGGGCGGCCGATAGGGCGCCTTCCCGCCCG
>OMOG01000118.1 GCA_900290305.1 Candidatus Sulfopaludibacter sp. SbA4 | reverse complement strand
GCCGCCGACCTGTCGCTCGAATCCATGCAGAAGGCGCGTACGAAAGGCCTCACGGTCTCCTGCGATCTCAACTACCGCAAGAACCTCTGGAAGTGGGGCAAGCCGGCGGTCGACGTCATGCGCGAGCTGGCCGTGCACGTGGATATCGCGATCGCCAATGAAGAGGACGTGCAGATGGCTCTCGGCATCCAGGTGGATGTCGACGTGCACTCCGGCAAACTCGACCCCGCGCAGTACGAAAAGCTCGCGGACAAGGTGCTGACCGCATACCCGAACCTGCAGGCCATCGCCATCAGCCTGCGCGAATCTCACAGCGCGTCTCACAACGGCTGGTCGGCAGGCCATCGCCATCAGCCTGCGCGAATCTCACAGCGCGTCTCACAACGGCTGGTCGGCGTGCCTGCACGACCGCAAGCAATTCATGGTGAGCCGCGCGTATGAGATCACCCACATTGTCGACCGCGTAGGCGGGGGCGATAGTTTCGCCGGCGGCCTGATTTACGGCTGGCAGGATCTCGCCACGCATCAGGACGCGCTCGAATTCGCGGTCGCCGCCAGTTGCCTGAAACATTCCATTCCCGGCGACTTCAACCGCACCACCGTAGACGAGGTCCGCGCGCTCCTCAAGGGCGGCGGATCGGGGAGGGTACAGCGCTAATGAATCGACGATCGTTCTTTCAATCCGTAGCCTCGGCCACGGCTCTCGGGCTTGCCGAACCACCGCCCGCCCGTGCCGCCGTCGCCAAGATGAAGATCACGCGGGTGCGTGTCTACGCGCCCGCCAATCCCAACCCGCTGTTCAATCAAAGTGACCTCGTCGTGGCCGTGGAGACCGACGCGGGCATCACCGGCATCGGCGAAGGCGGCAAGAAGGACACCCTCGAGCAGTGTGCCGGAAGGCTCATCGGACAGGATCCGCAGCATATCGAGCACCTCTGGCAGGACATGTCCCGATCCTTCTTTTACCCGCCGGGCCGCGAGAAAATGCACGCCCTTGGGGCTCTCGACCTGGCCCTGTGGGATATCCGCGGCAAGGCGCTCAACCAGCCGGTGCACGCGCTGCTGGGAGGGATGGTGCGCAACTTCTGCGAGTGCTACAACACCGCGGGGACGGTCCCCGGCATTCGCCCCGGCATGAGCGTCAAGGAGCGCGCCCAGGCCACCATCGCGGCGGGCTACCGCGCCTTCCGCTTCGGGGCCGCCGATACCCCCGCCAACACCACCTACAACACGCACCAGAAGCTCAACCAGATGTATGACGAGTGCGTGCAGGTGCGGGAAGGTGTCGGCAAGAACGGCGACTGGTGCATCGATTTCCATCAGCGTTTCGATCTCTCCGACGCCATCCGCGGATGCGACCTCATCAAGGACCTGGCGCCGTTCTTCGTGGAAGACCCGGTCCGCACGGAGGCGTTCCAGGAGGACATTCCGATCCTGCGCAGGACGGCCAAGGTGCCCATCGCGGCCGGCGAGGAGTGGGGCAATCGCTGGGACTTCAACAAGCTGGTGGAGAGTCACGACCTGGACTACGTGCGGGTGACGCTGCCGAACGTCGGCGGGATCACCGAGATGATGAAGATCGCCGCCATCTGCGAGACGCATTTCGTGGGCATCATCCCGCATTTCACGGGGCCGATCTCGACCGCCGCGCTGGTGAACTCGCTGGGCACATTTTCCGGGCCGGTGCTGATGGAGTACAACTACGGCGGCCGCACTATTGCGCACATGCCCGTGGGCCTCGATTTCAAAGAGGGCCGGTTGTACGCGAGCGAGCGCCCCGGCCTGGGCGTCGAAATCGATTTCAAGCCGCTCACGCAGGTGGCGGAATTCACGCAGTTCATCACCAGTCGCGCGCAGACTTATTTCCGGCCGGATGGTTCGATCACCAATTGGTAGCCACACAAGCCCGGAAATCACTTCCCCCACAAGGCTCGCTCAAACCGCAGGGTGAACGCGTTTACGCTAAAGTCGGTGGCTCGAAACAGGTCTTCGTAGTAGTAAGAGCGTTGCCAAGCCAGGACCACCCGGCCGACGTGTTTTGTGGTGTAGCCGATTTCAACGGTCCACGCCGGCCAAGTCAGTGGTCCGTAGGTGCTGTTCTCTCCCGTGAGAGTCCCCAGACCGGTGGAGCGGATAAATTGGCCGGTGAAGGAGAACGTCAGGCTGCCCATCGGATTGGTTTTGATTCCCAAGGAATAAATGCGGTCAATCGTTTGATCGGTTGAAAGCAAGCCGGTGAGCGGCGGGACACCCTGCAGAAAGGCAATCGTATTCTGGGAGGACATATTTCCATACGTAAAGCCTCCCTGAACGCCTAGCCGATCAAGCGGCTGATACCACATAGAGGTGGAGTTGGTCCGGGAGTGCGCAATGAATCCGATATCCTCCGTCTTCATGTTGTGAAACGACCAGGTATTGTCGATCCCCCACTTCTCGTTCGGGCTGAAGCGCGCCCGGATGGTTGAACCAACGGTTTGTTCGGGGGAGATGCGAACGTACGGGTCGACGATAACCCGGCTCTCGAACCCTCCACGCACAGAAAATTTCTTGCCTGGAGTCCAGGCAACGTTTACGATCGGCGAATAGGATTTGGTGCGCTCGGTGCCAATGTCTGGCTCGCCGTTCGTCGTTGTGACGATATCCTCCTTCAAAAACCGGACCCCGGCTCGAATGCTCAGCCCGCCGATTGGAGTGAAGACCAGCAAGGTATCCAGCGTGTGAATGCCGAAATCCCAGCGCGTGTTGTCCCGGGTGAGCGAGACCGGGGCCGAAAGATCGCTGCTGGTCGCTTGAAGGGCTTCAGTATCCCTTTCCGCATACCTGCGATAGCTGTAGTCGGACACCAGGTCCAGCGGGTCGAAGAGCTTTAAGGTGAAACCGGCGTCGGCCGTCTGTGTGGTCAGTTGCGTCGTGCCGCTTCCAACGTAGCTTAGAGTTGCGGAGGGGTTCACCACTCCTGGAAGCCCCGGTAAAATCCCCGGAACCAGCACAGAGCCGTCCAAGCTCGTAGGTCCGCTGGCATGGGTGTAGACGTAACCGGCGCGCAGTTCCAAGCGTTCATTTACTTTATTGTCCAAGCGGAGCGAGGTGGCGGGAATGTTAAAGCTGGAAAACGTGTTCCAATTTTGGAGAACCAGGTTCTGGGCAGGCGACGAGGGACCGAGGAGTGTCACCGGCTGGTTGGCGAGTCCCTGCAGATTGGCCGGGTCGTTATAGGTGCGGTAACTCTGCTCCACATGGAAGTCGGTCTTCCCCAGCCGATAGTCAATCCCCGCTCCGAAGAGGTTCGCTTTCTGGTGCAGTGGAACAACCCACGTAACGGGAGTGGCGCGGCCAAAAGCTTCCCAAACGGCGGGCGCCAAGGGGAGGTAGAAAAAAGGACTGGTGGCCAAATCGGTACCCGTTCTCCCGGTGCGGTTATAGAAGAAACGGAAGCGCAAGTTACGTGCAGGAGTATATCGAAAGTCCACGTCTGCAAACCGCCGGCGGTCGTTCCATCCGCGATTCGGAGTGTACGCGGTCTGCGGCAGTTCATAAACATATTGCATAGCGCGATAGTTAACCCGCAGCTCATACAAACGATTCTTGCGGATATCGAGGTTGACGACTGGGAACGGGTCGCCGCCTAATCCCTGGGCGTTCAAGGAAAAATAATCAAACCACCCGTGGTTCGGCTCGGTCGGATGGGCATCGAGCTCAAGGTCAAAGAGCCGGAATCCTTGTTGCAGGTTCAGCAGCTCGTCGTACTTGCCCTGGTTTCCGTTCAAATCCACAAAACGGTAGCCAAAGGAGCNNCTGGGCCGCCAGGAACGGAGCGGCCGCTGCCATTGCGAAGAGCAACACCACCCGGAGTATTCTCGGCCTCGCAGGCCGCCTGTTCAGCATCATTGCTTCTCCCTAACGCAAAGACCTTTTCCCTAACGTAAAAACTGGGGCTGGTAATTCGACCCATGGATCTCAACGTGGCAGCGCGTGCACTCCCCGGCGGCCTGGAAGCCGAGGCGCGGATGGGGCACGTTGACGGCCTGCGGAGCGGCGTGGCATTCCAGGCAGAGTTGGCGCTCCTGGCGCCGTTTCAGCAGGTGGAGGTTGATGGAGCCGTGCGGCGTGTGGCAAACGGTACATCCTTCCACCAGTACGGCAGCGTGCTCATACGCAAATGGCCCCTTCTTTTCCACGTGGCAGGTAGTGCATACGTCGGTTCCGGCGCTCTTCAATTCCCGAGCCGTAAACGAGCCGTGAGGGTTGTGGCAATCGGTGCACTTGAGCGAACCTTCATTGACCCGATGCCTGACTGGAAGCTGAAACTCCGCCTCGACCTCCCGGTGGCAGGAATAACAGAGCTGCGGCTGTTTCTCGCGCAACAGGCGATCATCCAGCCAATCGTGCTCCGCGGGACGTTTGGGAACCGGGAAATACGATTCCAAAGTCGCGGAAGGTTTGGCTACATCCTCCCCTACATTCAACCGGTGGAGATCGTGGCAGTCGTTGCAAGCTACTGCCGACCCCAGGTGCTGTGAGCGCTTGAACAGACTCTGCTTCTCGTCCTTCTGGTGGCATGTCAGGCAGCGGGCGGCATTTTCTTTTGCAGAATGCCTGGTAAAGTTATAAGTGAGCGTGGCTGCCTTCGGCTCATTGGGTCCGGGCTTCTTTCCTTCCTTTTCGGCCTTTTCTCCTTCCGCGTGGGCGCGGCCAGGACCGTGGCAGGCTTCACAGCCGCGCTGCTCCAGCGGGTACTTGTCGGACAAGATCGCGGACATCGCGGTCTTTTGAAACTGCTGAAATTCGGCGAAATGGCAGTCGCTGCACGCATCCGAGCCAACGTAGTCGCTCACTTTGCCAGTGACTCCCTGGCCGGCGGCCTGGCTGCCGTGGATCGGGACGGAAACGGCCGCCAGTGACAGGGTTGCCAGCAACAGGAGGTGAAGCGGGCGCCGGTCCACCCCGGCTTTTTTCTCGATGCTCGTCCCTTTCACCGCCAGCCTCCGCACCGGCGCGCGGCTCATCACATTCCGATCAGCGGGCATGGACCGCGGAAACAGCAAAGTCCGCGCCCTCCTGGTGACAGACCTCGCAGGATTCGCCAAACGGCGCCGTCATCTGATACGCGTGGGCGGCTGCGTCTGTTCCATTATGGCAGCCTAGGCAGGCGGAAGCCGTCGGCTGAAGCGGCGAGTAAAAGAAGGTAGGATCGATCGTTGGGATTAACCCGTCCGGCAAGGGCACCGTGTGGGTCGTTCCCACATGGCACTTGCCGCAGTCACGCTGGTCGCCGGGGAAACGAAGCCCGTTGTAGTTGGTGGTGTTGATGGTGTAGGTGTTTTCCAACAACTGACTCATGTGAATTCCCATGATCATGGTCCGGAAATTGACTGAGGTCGCAGGCGTATCGTTATCGACATGGTTGGGGTTGTGGCACATGACACAGTACTCGGTATTCTTTCGGGCGTTTCCGTGGTGCGCCAAGGTTTCATGACACTGATTGCAGTTGTCGGTCTCCACCACTGTCCGTCGCGGCACCACGGGGCTCCCGTCCACGCTGAAGTAGGAGACAGGATTAAAAATGCTCTCCCGGACCGGGAAGCTTTGCCCCACGAGTGAGCCGGTAATCGTGACATTCCGGTAGGCTTCCGCTCCGACCGCCCACGTCCCGCTGGCGTTGGACGGCAGTGCTCCCGTGAAGGTGTAAGTGTATCCGCTGGGTCCGGCTGCGGCCGTCAGCGCAGACTCCTGCCAGGGGGTGTTCCCCGGGAGGAGGTAGGCATAGTCGGAGGTCGGCCCAGAGATGGTTAGGAGTAAGCGGGCAAGCGTGGACGCGTTCACGGGATTTCCCGCGTTGTCGGTGACGGTAAAGCTCACCTTCGGATTGCTACCCGGCTTGGCGTTAGTTACCCCGGTGATCGTAACTTTGAGCCCTGTGAGCTGCTTGGATTTCCACGGCATCGTATGCACGCCGGTTACGGAGAGGTCGAACTCCAAACCGGTGTCGGCCTGATGGCAAATACTGCACTGGGTGTCATCCGACTGAGCCCCGCCGGGGTGGTTTTGCCCCGTCGCGAAATTTACGTTATCGTGACAGGAACCGCAAGCCGCCTGGGAGGGATTCGTCATCCAGTTATTCGCCTGCGTGGCCTGCTGATGGCAGGTAGTGCAGTTGCGGACATCCCGAGGCCAAATCACCGTGGAAAAGTCGTTAACCGATTGCGAGAACCCAATAATCTGGTAAGGTGTTCCGGGGACCACATACCCCGCCGGAAGGGGACTCTGCGTGCCCCCCGTGGCAACCGTTGCGGAGTTGGTTCCGCTCGTTCCGAGAATGTTGAGGGGTTTGCCAGTCACGCTGGGCAGGTTCCCGCCCATGTGGATTTTGTGGATGTAAACCTTAAAGTCCAACGAGTTCCCGGTATAGGGGTCCTGGTTGCCTGGATTGTGGCAAAGGACGCACAGCCGGACATCCTGGCGCGTTCCCCCATGAAGTGCCAGTGGATCGTGGCACTGGTTGCAGGCCGCTGTCGCCACAACGTCCCGCACCTGCTTAACGGCGCCACCCGAGGGGACAAAGTCGAACGTCGCGTTGGCCACGGTCCCGAGCGTGTTCAAGGGAAAGCCGAACGCGCTCAAATCCCTTCGAGCGTACATCCCCACCGTAGTGGTGCTGTTGGTGTCAAAGTTGGCGGGCAACTGCTTGCCGAAGGTGTAAGTGTAGACTCCATTGCCGAGGCTGGCGTAAGTTCCGCCGGAATCCGTAGTGGGCTGGGCCCAGCTATTTCCCACCGTGCAGGTCTTGCAGCCAGAAACCTTTGTACTGGCAGTTACCTGGTTGGTAAAGTAATTTGTGTACTGAGTATCTCCGGGCCTGATGCGGGCCAGCACGAAACTGGTGCTGACGGGTCCGGCAGTTTGGAGGCCCAAATTATCCAGCCCCTGGCCAGCGTCGTCGGTGATCTGAAAGGTCACGGCAACGCTGGTCCCGGTAATCGCCACTTTCTGGATCGTGAGCTGCAGACCCGGAGTCAGAACCGACTCCAGATGGGCGCTAAGATAAAACCTCTTTTCGCCGGCTCGGTACGTGGGCTTGATCCCGTCTCCAGCAACGATTAAACCAGCACCGAGGAAGATTAGGGTAAAGAAGACACAGAAAAACTTCCGGCTCATAACGGCCTCCCTTGATTGTCAACCGGCAATCTGCACTCATCGGACGAGCCGATTTCTTATCGCAGCACCGCCGCCGCGTTTTGCGCGCTCTTCGGAAACCAGCTTGGGCGAGACTGGCCCTGCCGCGGGACTGCCAGCCCCCCAGCCGCAAATCGGAAAACCCGCGCCGCGAAACAGCCATCGCTCTTCTGCGTCAAGGTTTCACAATCAATTTTGCCTTCATATCGTCGTGGTGCTTGGGATCGCATTTCACAGTGCATTCGATCACGTACTCGCCCGCCTTGTCAGGGGCCACCAAAGTGAACTCACTTACGCCTTCTTTGAGGCGCAAGTCCCAGCCTTGGTCCTTCAACTCCTTGATGGTGAAACTGTGAACCGCCCCGTCTTTCTCAAATTCCGGGCCCTTTTGGGCTGTGATCTTCAAGTGCACCACTTCGCCGGGTTTTACCGTGATGACAGAATCCTTCTGGCCGGCAACTTTAAACTTCGCGTCTTTGGTTGCAGTGATCTCGATGAGGCGTGGGGCGCCTCCACCAAGAAGAAGCGATGGCAGGAGCACAAGGAAAATGGCAATTCTCGGATTCCCCGCCATAAGTCGTTTTATTCTGTTCATGTCTTTTCTCCGGTTATCGGTTTGGTCTTACGTTCGTTAAGTTATAGGCAGGCTGCTCGGCTGTTGTGCCGTAGGCCCCCGTAAGTCTCGATTGATCCACGAAGTCGCGGCGTAGCACGCCGTCACGTTACCATCGGCCTGACCGGCCGGCTGGGCTTTATCGGGGTAAATGGCGTCGACGTCTCATCCAGCGCCGTGGCTGGGTCAGGTACAGCGCCCGCACCCTCCCGGCGCATGCGCCAGAAAATCAGGTAACCAAACGCATAGGCAAACACACACCACATCGAGCCATAGAAAAACAAAAACGGCAGACCGATCGCGGCACTGAAGGTGGGCGCGATCAGCACGCCGCTATCCGGCAGCCCCGGCGCCGGCCGCGGGCCGAAATCCACCATGATTACCCCAGTGCTGTTTTGATGGTCGTCATCGCCGCGGTATGCCACGTCCACAGGGTATTGGCCGAAGCGATGGTCGCGGATGACCAGTCGGACCTTGCCGTCACCGTCGGTGGCCCGCGCGCCGTACTCCAGCCGGCCGAGCGAGGTCTTCAGTCCGAAGCTGACCGCCTGGTAAGCCAGCGGCTGGCCTTTGGCATCCTTCAACTGCGCCGAGACGGCAATCACGGGGATCGGCGATTCCTTGGGCTTGCTGCCGCTTCCCGCAGCCCAAGGGTAGGACAGCAGCTTGGTATCGAGATAGAAGCGCGGGGTTCCGCCGGCGGCTGGAGCGGTCCTGCCGTCTTCCACGCGCGGCGCGTCCTCCGGCTTCAGCGCCTGCCAGCCCATCGAGATGGTGGTCGGTTGCGGGGCCTTCCCGCCCTTCGCAGCGCCTTGCCCCCGTGCAGCCGGCGCGTTCCACAGTAATGCGCAGGCCAGCAGCACGATGGTCGGGACCGCCGGCCCCCAGTTCGTTGCGAACGGTGTGGCTACGGCGGGCCGGCGCCAATTCCGCCGGTTCGCCGGTCTCTCGCGTCTCCCAAATAGAAACCACCGGGAACGTCTTCGCCAGCAGTGTATACAGCAGCAGAAAAGCCGCAAAGGCAGCCGCGGTGATCGACCACTCCACCCAGCTCGGAGCATAATGCGACCATTCCTTCGGCACGCCCTGAATCGGCAGGAAGGGGCTCGAAAGCGTCGGCACGACGATGAGGTAGCGTTTCGCCCAGGCTCCAATAATCGCCATGAACGACGCCACGCCCAGGCCCGGCACGGTGAAATCGCGGTAGCGCTTGGGACCGAGCACCAGCATCATGAGCACCATCGGCAATAGCACGCCGACAAACGCCACCACCCAGAAGTACGGAGCGTAATCGCCATAGAACAGCCGGTCCAGCAGCACCTTCTCCGGCCCGCGGACCTTATACCCCAGGGTGAGATACTCGTTGACGTTGAAGTAGAGATAGAGCATCGAGAACGAGAGCAGCAGCAACCCCAGGTTACGGAAGTGAACCGGCTTCAGGTAGTCTTCCAGGTGGAAGATACGGCGCAACAGGCACATCGCCAGCACCACTGCAGCCGCACCGGAGTAGATTGCTCCCACTACGAAATACGGGCCGAAAATACTGCTGTCCCAACCCGGCCTGAGGGTCATGGCAAAGATCCAGGAAACCACCGTATGGACCGAAATGGCGAGCGGGATGATGGCCACGGCCATAATGGAAATGGCCTTTTCCAGCAGGCGCCACTGTTTCGGAGAACCAATCCACCCGAGCGAGAGCGCCCGGTAGAGACCGCGCCGGAAGCCGCCGATGTCGGGCCGTGCGGCTACGATGCCAAGGTCCGGAATCAGCGGGAGATAGAAATACAGGATGCATCCGGTCAAGTAGGTGCCCACCGAAAGCACGTCCCAAACGATGGGGGATTGGATACGGCCGTACCGGAACAGGTTCAGCGCGCGGTCCGGACGGCCCAGGTCCACCAGCACCATGGAGCCGCCGATGCACAACGCCACCACGGTGATTCCCTCCGCCATGCGGGTGATCGGCGTCCGCCATCCGGCGTCGGTGACGCGGAGGATAGCCGAAATCAGGGTGCCCGCGTGGCTGATCCCGATGAAGAATACGAAGTTGGAGATATAGAGGCCCCAGGAGATCTGGTCGCGCATGCCGGTCTCGATCAGGCCGAAGCGCAGTTGGCGGGAATAAGCAAACACTCCCCACAACAGAACCGAGACCAGGAACGCCACCCAGGCACGAAAGCCCAGCCCCGACATGTCGATGGTCTTCAGGAGTTTGGTTTCACGCTCGTTCATAGATTCCCTCCCGTTAAGCTTTCGTGGCGTCGTGCATGTGCTTCTCTTCCGGCGACGGATACTTGCGGTTGACCGGCGGCAGATAGTACACGCGCGGTTCAGTACCCAACTCTTCCATCAAGCGGAAACCGGCGCCAGTTTCGGCAATCTTGGAGAACTGCATGGTTTCGCCCTTGCCGTTGGTGACGGCGTCTTCGAACTCATCGCCGAAGTAGATGGCGCCCATTTTGCAGGTGTCCGCGCAGGCGGGCAGCATGCCCATGCGCAGCATCTCCGGGCACATGATGCACTTCTCCACCACGCCCTTGCGGTGGGGGTAATTGTGCTCCACGGAGTACGCCGCCTTCATCTCCTCGGGCGTGTGCGGGGGTTCGCCCCAGTTGAAGAAGCGCGCCGAATAGGGACACTGTGCGATGCAGTTGCGGCAGCCGATGCAGCGGTCCTGGTCCATCATGACGATGCCGTCGGTGCGCTTGTAAGTGGCGCCGACGGGGCAGCCGCGCACGCACGGCGGGTTGTCGCAGTGCATGCAGGTACGCGGCAGGAAGTACGAGCCGGCCGCCTGGTTGTCTTCCACCTCGTAGACCTTGATCCACTCCTGCATGGGTGGAACGAAGTGCATCTTGGTGCAGGCCTTGGTACAGTCCCGGCAGCCGTCACACTTGGCCAGATCGAAGACCATCACCCACCGGCGGTTCTCGGGAGCCACCGACCGGGGGGGCAGAACCGTGCGGAACCGACCGGGGGGGCAGAACCGTGCGGAACATGTGCCCGGTCACAGACCGGATCGCCGCCGCCCCTACCAGCAGTAAGCCCGTACCGCGCGCCAGGAATTGGATAAAACTGCGCCGTGTTCCTTCCATAAGTCATCTCACCATTTCACTGCGTGACCGCCAGCCACATTGCACGCCGGGCACCAAAGCCCTTTCGAGTATTTCAGGCATGATTAACTGATTAACCCGAAAGCGATCGGTAATTCGAAGCCGCCTTGTACGTCCGGTTTTCGGACAACGCCCGAGATTCTTACACGACACGATCCGCCCGGTGACCGTTCCTTATAGGCGCGAGAGTCTGGATCTGGTTGTGCCGGCAGAACGTCGACTCGGCCGGTGTACTTTGGCCGCTGGCGTGCTCAGCGCACACAGCGCTGGGCAGCGAGGTGTTGCATGATTCCCAAGCGGCAGATTGCATTCTGGCTGGTGGCTGCGTTCGGCGCCACAAGCCTTTTGACCGCTGCACTCATCTGGCAGCGGCGGAACGACCAACAACGTTGGTCTATCTTCATGGTCGGCGATCCTCACGCCGGCGCCCATCTGTTCTTTGAAAAGGACGGTTGCGCGCATTGTCACTCGGTGAACGGCGTGGGGGCCAAGCTGGCGCCCGATCTCGGATTCTCCCAATCGCAGCAGGCGGGCATGAACCAGATCGTCAGCGCCATGTGGAATCACGCGCCCCGCATGTGGGAACGGATGCAAACCGAGAAGATCGCCTACCCCGATCTGCGCAACGAGGACATGACGCATCTGTTCGCATTCCTCTATACATCGCGTTACCTCGATGAGCGCGGCGACCAGGATAACGGGGAGCGTCTGTTCCAGAAGAAAGGCTGCGCACGCTGTCATGCCATGCGCGGCGGAGGCGGCGGGGTCGGTCCCGATCTCGCCGCCCTGGAGGGAGTCGACACGCCGATCCGCTGGACCCAGGCCATGTGGAACCACGCGCCCGCGATGGAAAAGGGTACCCGGAGCCGGCAAATGCCTTGGCCGGTCTTCGAAGGCCGCGAGATGAACGACCTGTTGGCCTATGTCCGGGCCAACTGCGGCGGCCAGCGCCGCGAGACGGAGCTGCTGCCGGCCAGCCCGGATCGCGGCCGGAAGATCTTCCAGGACAAGTCGTGTATCGAGTGCCACGCGGTCGAAGGCAAAGGCGGGCATGTGGGACCGGACTTGGGGACCAGGCGGCAATCGCCTCTCAGCATCGTCCAGTTCGCCGGGTTGATGTGGAATCACTCGCCGGAGATGTGGCGCGCTTCCGAAGCCCGCTCCATTCCCCGGCCGACATTTGAGGGCCGGGAATTCGCCGACCTGCTGGCTTATCTTGCCAGCTTGAGTTACTTCGATCCGGCGCCGTCTTCGGCGATGGGACAGACGACGTTCGCCGAGCGTGGCTGCGCCGGCTGTCACGGCAGCCAGGCCGAAGGAACGGGCGGCGGGCCGGCACTGCGCGGCAAGGATCGGGTCACGTCCATTACGCTGGCCACTGCCCTGTGGCAGCACGGTCCCAAGATGTACAAGCGCACCCGTGAGCTGGGACAACCATGGCCCACCTTGAATGAAGGCGATGTGGGCGATGTGGTAGCGTTCCTGAATGCGCCGCCGGAACGGGGGCGGAAGACCACCCCGTGAGGGAGGGGTTTCCGCAAAGGCACCGAACCACCGAAACTCTGCTAACATGAGCCCCAACGGCGCGTATGGCTGAGAAGCGGTGGTTCTGGGCGACTCTTACACTTTCCAGCATCACCATTGTCTCGATCGTGTTTGCCGCCTGGGAACTGATTGACAACCGGTTCTTTCGCGACGCCAATTACCTCACGCTCCACTACCTGTACATCACGCGTGGCGTAGCCACGTCCCTCGTCCTGGCCTTCTGGGCCGCCTGGTTCGTCTCGCGCCAGCGTCGCAAAAGCGAGGAGGACCTGCGCCGCTCGCGCGAGCGCTACCGCGGCCTGCTGGAGGCCTTCCCGGGGGCCGTCGTGCTCTACGATTCCGCTCTGTGCGTGCTGGAATGGAATGCTTCCGCCGAGCGCATGTACGGGTATCCGCGGGCCGGGATCTGCGGCCAGCCGCTCCCCATCGTGCCCGCCGCGAAGACCGCCGAGCTGGAGGAATTCATGCGCCGCGTGGGAACGGGCGAGGCCGTCCTCGACGTCGAAACCTTGCGGCAGCCCAAGGCCGGCGAGCCCTTCGAAGTGCAGCTCAGCCTGCTGCCCTTCCGCGAGCCCACCGGTCCCGCGTACTTCCTGGAGGTGACCTCCGACATCCGCGAGCGCGTCCACTGGCGCCGCCGGATGCTCGAAATCGAAAAGCTCACCAGCATGGGAAAAATGGCGGCGGGCACGGCTCACCACTTGAACTCCCCGCTGGCCGCGTTGCTGATCCGCGTTCAGATGATGCGCATGCGCTCGCCCGATCCCGCCTTCGATGAAGACGCCGCGCGCATCGAGGAGGGCCTCAACTTCTGCCGCCATTTCGTCGGGCGGCTGCTGGATTTCACGCGCGCCACGCCCATGCAGAAAGATCTCCAGGATCTGGGCGCGATCGTCGAATCGGTCTCCAGCTTCTTCCTGCCCGCGATCAAGTCCAAGCGAGTCACCCTGGTGGTGGATGTTTCCGAAGGCAAGGGCCGGCACATCCACGCCGACCGCAATCTCATCGAGACCCTCCTGCTGATCCTGCTGAGCAACGCCCTCGATGCCGTCCCGCCGGGCGGCGAGATCCGGACCTTCTGCCGCAGAGTGGCGCCCGATCGCGTGGGATTCGCCGTGCACGACAACGGCTGCGGCATCCGCGCGGCCGACCGGGAACGCGTCTTCGAGCCGTTCTTTACCACCAAGGAACCGGGCAAAGGCACCGGCCTGGGCCTCGCCATTGCACGAAACGTGGTGCTGGAGCACGGTGGTACCATCGAAATCGAAAGCCAGCCCAACGCCGGCACCACCGCTTACGTGGATTTGCCGCTGGCCCTGGCGCCCGAACTGGCGGGGAGCACGAAGGCGTGAAGACCGGAACCGAAACGCGCGGACCCGCGATCCTGGTGGTGGATGACGACGCCAGTCTCGCTTCCACCCTGAAGGACTTTCTGGTGCGCGAAGGCTACGGCGTGGAGGTGGCTCTCTCGCCGGCCGAAGCGCTGGCTGTCCAGACCGCCAATCCGCGCATCTCGCTGGCCCTGGTTGATCTCATCATGCCCGTGATGGACGGCCTGGCGCTCACCGACGAATTGCGCCGCCGCAACCCCGATCTCACGGTGGTCATCATGACCGGCTACGGAACCATCGAGACCGCCGTGGATGCCATCAAGCGGGGCGCCGAAGACTACGTCACCAAGCCCTTCGACTACGAGGCCATCCGCAAAAAGATCGCCCGCCTGATGGAGGTGATCGAGCTGCGCGAGCGCGTGGACCAGCTCGAAAAGCAGATGGAGCGGCACCCCAGTTTTGAGAACATCGTCAGCCTCTCGCCGGCCATGGAGCGGGTGCTGGACCGCGCCCGCATGGCGGCCGCCACCGATGCTTCGGTGTTGCTGCTCGGCGAAACCGGGACCGGCAAGGAGATGCTGGCGCGCGCCATCCACGCCGCCAGCCCGCGGGCGCGCATGCCGTTCGTGGCGGTGAACAGCGGCGCCCTGCCGCGCGAGCTCGTGGAGAGCGAGCTGTTCGGCGTGCGCAAGGGCGCCTTCACCGGCGCCTATGCCGACGCGCCCGGAATCTTCACGGCGGCATCCGGCGGAACCGTTTTCCTGGACGAGATCGGCGAGATGCCGAAAGAGGTCCAGGTGAAGCTGCTGCGGGTCTTGCAAGAGCACGAGCTGCGCCCGGTGGGAAGCACGCATTCGGTGCCCATCGATGTGCGGGTGGTGGCGGCGACCAACCGCACTCTCACTGAGCTGCGGTCGACTCTGCTGCGCGAGGACCTGTATTTCCGGATCGCCACCATCGTCGTGGAAGTGCCCCCGCTGCGCACGCGTCCCGAAGATGTTCTGGTGCTCGCGCAGCACTTCGCCGGCCGGCTTTCGCGGCGATATGGCCGCGAGATATCGCTTTCGCGCACGGCGCTCGAGTTGCTGCTCGGCTATTCGTTCCCGGGCAACGTTCGCGAGCTGGAGAACCTGGTGGAGAGCGCCTCCGCGGTCTCCGCCGACAACCCCCAGGTCATCACCGATAAGAACCTCAAGCCGTTGCTGGGCGCCGGCGCCGCTCCGCCCGGCCCCGCGCACCTGGGCGAAGCGTTTTCCATGGAGCAGATGGAAAGGCTGACCATCCAGCAGGCGCTGCGGGTATCCGCGGGCAACCGGACCAAGGCTGCTTCGATGCTCGGCATCTCCCGCGATACGCTCTACCGCAAGATGCGGCAATATCAGGTCTGATTCGTCCGATAGTCGTACAGTGTCGCAAAACAATGCGAGCGTAGCGAGCCCCCAACCCCCAATCCCTAACCCCCAACCCCTGGTTTTCGTTGGTGCCCCACGTGCAAGTGCACCCCGCATGGCTTCGCTGAATATGCGCAAACAACTCGTTCTCCTGGTGGTCGCGGCTTTGGCGGCGACGGCCGCTCTGGTGGCTATTGTGACCGCGGAGCACCGGCCCTCGGCTCCGCGGCATGCGCTTTACGTGATCGGCATACCGGAGAAAGGCGCCGCGTTGTTCTATGGCGACAAGCACTGCTCCATCTGCCATGCCGTGAACGGCTCCGGAGGCCGCATCGCGCCGGATCTCGGGCGGATTCGCATGGGCAAGCCCGCCATGGCATGGTTGGCTGCTGGCATGTGGAACCACTCTCCCGGCATGTTGCGCCAGATGGGGGGCTCCAAACCACCGGACCTCAACCAGGAGGAGATGGCCCACGTCCTGGCGTACCTCTACCAGGCGGCCACCGCCGATCCGGCGGGCGATGCCGCCGCCGGCGAGCGTGTGTTCGCGGCCAAGGGGTGCAACCACTGCCACTCCGCGCAGCCTTCGGGCAGCCACCCGGCTCCCGACCTCGTCCATGCGGCGTCTTCCCGGGACGCGGCCGCCTGGATGCGCTCCATGTGGAACCACGCCCACTCCATGGTCGAGCCGGTTACCAGCGAGCTGGGCAAATGGCCCCAGTTCCAGGGCCAGGAGATGAACGACCTGATCGCCTACGTGAGCAAGGGTGCGCCTGCGGGGCATCACCCCGGTGATGACGCGGCCGCACTGCGCGGCGCCGCGGAGCGAGGCTGGCAGGCATTCCAGGCGAAGTGCATCCAATGTCATTCGGTAGGCGGGAAAGGCGGCCGCAGCGGTCCGGAACTGGGACCGGACCGCGCCCTGCCGAACCACACCGCGGAGTTCGCCGCAGTCCTCTGGAACCACGCTCCGGCCATGTTGGAGTCGGGCCGCGCGTCGGCCACCCCGATCCCCATCATGGAGGGCAGCGAGATCCAGGACATCCTGCAATTCCTCGTCAGCTTGCGGTATTACGAGCCGTCGGGCTCGTCCTTCCTCGGCGAGAAGGTTTTCGGGGAGCGCGGCTGCGCCCGCTGCCACGGGCCGAAAGCCGGAGGCACACGCGAAGCCCCGCCGCTGCGTGCCGGCGGAGCCGATGCTTTCACCACGGTATCGCTGGCCAGCGCGCTGTGGCGCCACGGACCGGCGATGAAGGCGCGCTCCGAGCAGTTGGGAATCGGCTGGCCCACTCTCGAAGCCGGCGACATCGGCGACCTCATCAGTTTCCTGAACGATGCGGAGCGTCAGTAGATTCTGTCTCCTGTCTCCTCACGGTCGCGGCTCTTCCCCGACCGTGAGTGCCTGAGTTGAATTCTTGCCAAGATCGGCAGAATCTTCCGCGCCGCAAAGCTTGGTTTTCTCAGTGCTCTCCGCCTCCTCCGAGTACCTCAGGTTTTGACTTCCTCTTGGTTTTCTCTCCGGAAACCCCCTTGCAAGTTGTCCATTCCGTGTCGCAGGACTTGTACTACAACACCTCCATTTCTTTCCTCCTTGAGAAGATTTTTTTGGCAGGGGCCCCGCCTGCTGACTCAATCGTATGGTTGCGGCCCTCCTGCTGCTCTGCGGGGCAGCCAATCCTGGCTGCCGCCGGCTTCAGCCGGCGCTCCTCGACCCCCACGAAGTCTCTACCGCCGGAGACGCTCCCGGCGCCGGGATCGCCCCCCCCGCTCGTGTCGATGCTTGTCGGTGGCGGAAGAATGCGCGGCCCTCTTTGCGAAACGGCGTACTACGACCCCTTCTTCGCCACGAACTCCGTGCTCCACTGGCCGTCTTCCAGGCCCATGGTGAACTTGATCTCGTCGCCCGCAAGCTGTCCCTTGCACACCAGTTTGATCGGATTGCCCTGGTATTCCGTCGTGAACCAGAAGGAGACGTTGTCGCCCTGGATCTTGCCATCCTTGATCTCCGACGTGTTCTCCGGCATGCCGGCGATCTTACCGGTCAATGCGTCGCCGCTGGCCTTCAGGTCGAAGGTGATCTCGCGGGTCGTCCCGCCGGCGTCGAACGATCCCTTCCATTTGCCCGTGGCGTCGGCGCAAAACAGTAGCGTGGTCAGGAGTCCCATCAAAGCCAAAAGAGTGAACGTGCGTTTCATGCAGGGCATTTTAGCACCTGCAGTGGTATATTGTCCGTTCACACTATGCCGCTCAGTACGGGAACCCGCTTCGGCCCCTACGAGATCCTGGCGCCGCTCGGCGCGGGTGGGATGGGCGAAGTCTACCGCGCGCGCGATACCCGCCTGGGCCGCGACGTAGCGCTCAAGATCCTGCCGCATCAAGTCGCGGACGACCCCTCGCGCCGCCAGCGCTTCGAGCTGGAAGCGCGCGCCGTCGCCGCGCTCAACCATCCCAATATCGTCGCGATCTACGATGTGGGCGAAGACCGCGGCGTGTCCTACATCGTCACCGAGCTGGTGGAGGGCGAATCGCTGCGCGACGCGAAGTTCGGCCTGCGGAAGCTGCTCGACGTGGCGGCGCAGATTTCGGGCGGACTGGCCGCGGCCCACGCGGCGGGGATCGTGCATCGCGACCTGAAGCCGGAGAATATCCTGGTGGCTCGCGACGGGCGCGCGAAGATTCTGGATTTTGGTCTGGCCAAGGTGGTGGAGACGCGCGACGCCTCCGGCGCCACCCAGACCATGTCTCCGCAGACCGAGCCGGGGATGGTGATGGGGACCGTGGGATACATGTCGCCGGAGCAGGCTCGCGGCCAGCCGCTCGATCCCCGCTCCGACATCTTCAGCCTGGGCACCGTGCTTTACGAACTGGCCTCCGGCAAGCATCCGTTCCCGGGCGTCTCCGCTGTGGATGTGATGAGCGGAATTCTCAAGGAAGATCCGCCGCCCATCGAGGGCGAGCTCTCGCCCTCGCTCGATCGTATCGTCCGGCGCTGTCTCGAAAAGGAGCCGTCGCGCCGATTCCAGAGCGCCGCCGACCTGGCCTTCGCGCTGGAATCGGTCACTGGTACATCGGCCACCGCGCAGATTCCCGCCGCTCCAACGACACCTGAGGTCACGCCCAAGCCCACCCGGCGAACCGCGCTCTGGGCCGGCGGAGTGGCCGCCGCGGGAGCCCTCGGTTTCGGCGCGGCGCGATGGCTGGGCCCGGGCGTGAATCCGCCTCCCCGATACCGCGTGATTGACACAGCGGGTGAGCGGATCTCTTCGGCAGTGCTCCATCCCGATGGCAAGATCGTCGTGTACGTAGCCATTTTCGATGGCAAGCCTGCCGTCTTCCGACAGCAGACCGAAGGCGCCCCACCGCACATGCTAGCCCTCCCCGCGGGCGCCCGGCCGAGGTCGCTTTCCGCTCGTGGCGAGCTGGCGTTCGTTGTAGGGAGCACCCTCTATCGCACACCGCTGGCCGACGTCGCTCCGCGCGCGGTGGCCGAAGACGTCCTCGACGCGAACTGGTCGGGCGACGGAGAATCCCTCCAGGTGGTGCGCCACGCCGGCAATAAATACCAGATCGAGTTTCCTCCCGGACACGTCATTTTCGAGAGCGACCTACTCCTGGTGGGAGTTGCACTCGCGCCCCAAAGCGGCCGCAGTTCCTTCCACCTCGTTAATCACGACGCCCCTCAGGTGCTTGCCGTGGATCGCTCGGGGCACGTGGAAAAGTTCTATGAGACCCAGGGTCACGGCATCTGGGACATGGGCGCCGTCTGGTCTCCGGACGAGCGCGAGGTCTGGATGTCGCCGGTGGATGGCAGCGATCCCTCCGCGCTGGTGGCTTACTCGGGTAACGGGCGGCAGCGGCTCATCGCCCGTCTGCCGGGCGAGATCGGTCCGTGCGGGATTTCTGCCAATGGCGCCGTCCTCCTGACCCTCCGATGGAACGATCAGAGCGCCCGTTTCATGCCTCCGGATGGCAGCCGCGAGGTGGAGATCGCCATGGGCGCAACCCCAAAGTCCTTTTCGCCCGATGGCTCTTCTCTCATTTTGGGTAGCCGTCCGGTCTCGGATTACGAGACGTACCTCAAACGGTCCGATGGCTCGGCGCCGGTGCTTCTGGGCAAGGGCTCTCCCCGATCCATTTCTCCGGACGGCAAGTGGGTACAGGTCTTCCGCAGATCTTTGGGATTTGTTCTGATACCCACCGGTCCGGGGCAGGAGAGGAACGTGGAGGTGCCGGGTATTGAGCTGCCGGAGATTCTGGCGTGGCGCGGGGAGCAGTGGCTGGTGGTGGGCCATGAGAAAAGCCGCGGACCCAGCTTCCACTTGTTCTTCCTCTTCGATCCGTCGAGCGGCGCCAAACAGAAGCTCAAGCTGGAACTGGAGGGCGAACCGGCGCAACTGTACGCTTCTCCCGACGGCACGCGGATCCTCTTCTCGGATTTCCTCGGCAAATGGAGCTGGGCCGAAGTCGATGGCGCCGCTCCGTCGCCGCTTCCCGGACTTCGCGGCGCCGTCTACGGCTGGACGGCGGACAATCGTGGACTATACGTCGGCCGGCCGGCGGGGCCCAAACTCACCGTGGACCGCTTCGATATCGAAAGCGGCCAACGCACTCCCTGGAAGGAGTTCGACTCGGGCCGGCCGGACGTCACCATCGGTTCCTTCGCCGTGACGCCCGACGGCCGCGCGTGGGCCTACGCCCTGAATCGCACTTACTCACGTCTGGTGCTGGTCGACGGCCTGAAGTAGCGAGTTTGGAGGGGCAGGCGTGTCGCCAGTCAGTGGGGCAGGATTTCATCCTGCGGCCGGTTTTTAACCGGCCCTCTGCCGATGTGTCGCGCATCAAGGTGGGGGCAGGCGCTTTCGCCGGGCGGAAGCGCCTGCCAACCTACGTGATCTTCCCCGCCTTCGCCCCCAGCGCCCGGGCCGCTCTCTTCGACCGCTGCTCCAGCGGGCCCGATGCCAGCCGGCTCCGCGGATGCCGCACCTGCCACGCGTCCAGCGACTCCCAGAACCCCGGGTCTTCCTGCCCCAGCACCCACGCCGAGATTCCCCGGAAGCCCATTTCGTAGGCCAGTTGCATTTTGGCCTGCAGGCTGCGCGCGTCCTCGAACCACAGCTCCGTCCGCCGGCCATCGTTGTCGAACGAGAGGTGCGGCGAGTGCTCGGTCTCGTCCCACATTGCTTCGGCGGTCTTCATCGCCGCGGCCGCATCGCTGTATCTCGCCGAGCGGCCGCGCCATTTTCCGGGCCCATCCGCAGCCTCCCAACGCATGGCATAGAACGGCACGCCCAACGAAATCTTTCTCGCCGGCATGGTCGACGCCGAGTACTCCGAGATCGTCTTGACCCAAGGGAATCCCGCCACCGGCCCCGGGTCGGCGGTCGCGCCGTGCTCGGCATAGGCCATCACGCTGATGAAGTCGGCGTACTTGCCCATCTCCTGGTAGTCGTAGACGCCGCTCCAGTTGTCGTATCCGCCGGGGCTGTTGGTGTTGCGCGTATCGTTCAGCCGTCCCACCACCGCGGCGCTCAGTTGCAGATTGTGCCTGTGGAACTCGCGCGCCGCTTCTTTGAAGAAGACGGTGAACTTGTCGCGGTAGGTGTAGTGAATGTTCTCGTAGTCGAACTGGAACCCCAGGTAACCGTCGCGCAGCGCATAGTAGACCAGGTAGCGAATCGCCCGCGCCCGCGATTCCGGCGCATCCAGCACGGTGTGCATCAGCGGCTGGTTGAACCCGCGGTTCACCACCAGGGGCGTCACCGCCACGTGCTTTTCCTTGGCAATCCGCAGCACCTCCGCGGGCACCTCTCCGAGCACGAATCCCTGCGCGTCCATGGAGAAGGTCTGCGGCGCGACAATCGAAATCTTGTCCGCGTGGGCTTGGAAACTGGCAATCGAATCCGGCCGGTTCACCAGGTACATCAGGGTCGTGACGTCGGGTTTTCGCGGGGCTCCGGCGACCGCTGCCAGGCACGTCAACGCGAATGCCGGCAGCATCGAGAATGATGTCCGCATGACACCGCAGTGTAGCACCCGGTTATCGCGCAGCCAGCACCGTATTCTTCAATTGCAGCGCCGCCTTCAGACCGGTCTCGGCGTGTGCGTCCGAAGGATACTGCTCCAGCGCGATGCGGAAGCCCTTCTCGGCCACCGCGGGCTTGTGATTCCGCAAAGCCGCGTGGCCCATGGCCTCCGCCACGGGGCGCGGATAGTACGGCGGCTCCGTGTACGTGAGCTTCCGCTCGGCCTTGGACGCCGCTTCCAGTTGTTTGAGACCCTTATCGACGCGCCCCTCGGCGACATCCAGATGCCCGGCCAGCTCCTGGCGTGCCACCTGCAGCTCCGGCGGCTCCGGACGCTGCGTCTTGCTGCGGAAGTCGGTCATGGCCTGCTCGAACTGGCGCGACTCTTCCTGCGCCGATTGGGCGTTGCCTTGGTTGGCGTAGGCCAGGGCGCGCGCCCAATGCCGCCAGGCCTCCTGCCGCGGCTTGGTGTAGTCCGGCAGCATCTGGCCACCCAGGATGTCGTCCCACTTTTCGAACTGCACCAGCGTGCGCATCATGGCGAACCAGCCCTGCGCCATCGCTCCGGTCATCAGGTCGGGAGACGAAGCCTGCCGCGGATTCTCCTTGAAGCCCAGCAGCTCCTTGGCCGCCTCCACCGCGTCGTCGTAGCGGCCCTCGAAGGAGTAGGCCGTCGCGAGATAGTGCACGTTGTGCCCGTGGTGGCCGTCGCCGTACAGCTTGTCCTGCTTCATGTAGCCGCGCTCGTTTACGGCCGCGCTGGCAAAGGCCTTGGCCGCATCGTCCCACCGGCCGGTCTGCGAGTAGATGTGGCCGGGCATGTGGAGGGCGTGTGGAATATTGGGCACGAGCTGCGCGTACTTCTCGCAGCTCGGCCAGGCCTCCTTGGCGAACGGCGCGCCTTCAAATCCGTGGATGATGTAGTGGTGCAACCCGGGATGGTCCGGGACCTTCGGCAGCAGGCCGCGCAGAATGGCGACCGCTTCCGTGGTGCCCGGCGCATTGGGCTTCTTATCGGGCAGCGAGAAGCCGCGCATGATCATGAGGGCCAGTTCGAGCTGCGCCTCCACCTCGTCCGGATACTTCGCCAGCAACGCCCGCGTCCCTTTGACGAAGGCCTCGTCGCCGTCTTTGGCGTTGGCGTCGCGCCGCGCGGCCACGGCTGCTATGTACAGCTTCTCGAGGTCGGTCGCCTTGCCCGGAACCTGGCTCAGATCCACGGCCTTCTGCGCCGCGGTGCGCGCGCGCGACGTGGCGGGCGGTACCTGCCGCCCGTTCACCTGGGTCAGCAGGTCGATCTGGAAGCGCGGACGCCAATCGCCCGCCGCCACCATGGCGACGCCCCATTGCGGCATGGGCGCCTGCGGATCTAGCGCCGCCGCTTGCAGGAAGGAGCGCTCGGCCTCGCGCGCCCAGAAGGAATGCATCTGCGCCAGCCCCTGGTCGAAGAACTTCTGCGCCTCGGGGCTCACGGTGGTGATCGCCAGGTGCACCATGCCCATGCCCTCCATCAGCCTGGCCGGCAGCGTGGGCGCGAGCGCGCTGGGCGGCGGCGTACAATTGTCGCCCTTGGGGGCCTGTGCCATGGCCAGCGACGCCATCGCCAGTAAACCGATTCCGATTCTCATTTCCCCTCCTCCAACGCTCGCGCGATCAGACTCGCGAGTTGATCCACCCGGTACCCGGTCCCATCGACCGCGGCAACCAGCCGCCCCTGGCGGCTAATCACCGACGTCATCGAATTATGGCCGATCGAGCCCTCGTCTGTCCAATATACTTCACCCAGCTCGGCCGCGAGTTGGCCGACGTCCGTTATTTCAGGGCCGGTCAGGAACCGCCAGCCGCGGCTCTCGGCTCCCCAACGCTTCGCGTAATCGGCCAGGACCGCCGGCGTATCGTAGTCCGGGTCCACGGTGACCGAGAGCAGCATGAGGTCCTTGCCCAATGCCTGCTGGAAGCGGCGCTGCAACGCCGCGAAATTCGCCGCGAGGCGCGGGCAGACGTCGGGCAGCGGGCATCGCGTGTAGAGGAAGTCGACCGCCAACACCTTGCCGCGGAGCTGGCCGAGCCGCACCTCACGGCCTTCCTGGTCGGTCAGCCGGAAATCCCCCACCCGATCGCCGATCTTGAGCTTCTCCTTGGGCGGCGGAATCTCCGCGTCCGCGCGGCCGGACCTGCGCACGTTTCGCGCCACGGAGCGATCCTTGCCGACCACCAGGTCGAACTGAATGCGAACCCCGGGATAGAGGCCCGTCAACTGAGCGGCGTCCTCCACGCGAAACGGCATCACCATGGCGCCCATGTATTTGCCGATGGGCCGGTGCGAGACCAGCATGGTGCGCGCCGTGGGGTCGACCGCGACCACGATTCCATCGACCGGGTAGGACTTGGCGGCGAAGGCCGCGACAGCGAGAAGCCCGAAGAGGTACTTGCAGCGCATTGAATATCTCTGACCATGTGAAACCACTCCCTTACGGTCGTGGCTCTGTTCGATCGGAGCCACGATCGTAAGGGGGTGGTCTTCCCAGCAAGAGTACGACATCACTTGGTGGGGCCCTACGCCGTCTGCGGGCGCTCGCCATCCGACAATTTCGGCAAGCGGCGGCCGCTCTCGGGCAGGAAGACCTGTTGTGTGTGATCTTCGGTAACGGGGGGCACCGGCGGCAGTTGTTGGCCGGAGACGATCTGCATCACCTCGTTGCCATCCAGAATCTCGCGTTCCAGCAGCGCCTCGGCAATCTTCACGAGCGCTTCGGAATGCTTCGCGATGATTTCGGCCGCGGTGGCATAGCCGCCCTCGACCAGCTTCTTCACCTGCTCGTCGATGCGGATGGCGGTCTCCTCGCTGTAGTCGCGGTGCTGCGCGATCTCGCGGCCGAGAAAAACCTGCTCTTCTTTCTTGCCGAAGCTCAGCGGTCCCAGCTCGCTCATGCCCCACTCGCAAACCATCTTGCGTGCCAGGTCCGTGGCGCGCTCGATATCGTTGCCCGCGCCGGTGGTCATGTGGTGCATGTACTTCTCTTCGGCGATGCGGCCGGCCATCAGGATGTCGGTCTCCCAGGCAAACACCTCGATCGCGCCCTGCCCCTCCACGCTCACCGGCCGTTCTCCGCGCAGCACCCAGCGCACCGAGTTCTGGATCAGCCGGCTCAGGTCCGTATGTCCCGACCGCCACATGGTGCGCTCCACGTCTCCCGGGAAATACACCAGCCGGCTCCGGCCTTTCTCGCGCAGCACGACCGCAGGCTCATCCGTGTGCGGCGTGGGCGGATACGAAAGCTCCGGCGGGTAGGCCACGAATCCCGGCACCACCGTCAGCACCGCGCCCTCCACCGGCTTCACCGGCACGCGGTATTCCGCGCCCGGCAGCCAGTTGGTGTTGGTGAAGCCGCTCACGATCTCGTGCGGCTTCTCGATGCGCGCGTAGTACGCGTTGCCCACCGTGCCCTGTATTTCGCCGGCCTTCTGAATGCCGAACACGTCCGCCAGCCCGAACTCCGCGCGCCTTCGATTCCGTTCGTCGTACAGGCTGGTCTCGAAGGTGGCCAGCAGCGAGCCGCCCGCATCCACATAGGTGCGCAACTGGCGGCACTGCTCGTCGCTCAGCAGCGCGATGTTGGGCAGCAGCAGCGCGGAGTATTTCTTCAGGCTCTCGGCGCCCAGGTCGTCCTCGTGTACGAAATCGAAGAGGAACCGGCCTTCGAGCAGCGCGCAGTAGAGCGCGTCGAGATACTGCTGCGCGGTGGCGTTCCCCGGCGGCCGGTAGAACAGGTGCGTGCGCTGTCCCATCACTACGCCCAGGTTGGCGATGGTGCGCCGGTTGACGAAGTGCCGGTCGTGGCGCGCCAGCCAGTTGAAGTAGTCGCGGCCCGGCGCCTGCCAGCGGCGGTCTTCCCCCCATGCCCGTCTGCGCGCCGATGAACGAATACCAGATCACCATTCCGCTGGCCACGGTTTCGTCGAACCACATGGTGGCTTCCGCGGGAGACTTCGCGGCGTTGCGCCACCGCACCGCGCCGGTGGACCACATGCCCGTGACGTTGGTGCTGGTGCGGCCTTTCATCGTCGCCTGGCACACGCGCCCTTGCAAGGTGCAGCCCCAGATGGGCGTGTCGTCTCCGCCGCGGCCCTGGTTGTCGCAGTTGAACCAGTGGCACACCTCGGCCAACTGTTTCAGATTCGCGGTGCAGCGCACGCCGCCGCCCAGGTTGGCGTAGAACAGGCTGTCCGCCCGCTTCTCCTTGGCGATGCCGTCGTACAGCTTCCACAGGTAGACAACGCGCTCGTTGAACTGCTCCCAGTACTCGGGCGAGCCGGCCGGGGCCAGGCGCTTGCACTGGTCGCAGTAACAGACCGGCAGGCGTCCCAGCGGCGGCCAGCCGTTGGTGTAATGGCCGTCCACGTCGTATCGCGAATTGATTTCGCGCATGATGGCGGGCATGTAGTCGGTGAAATACGTGCTGAACATGCAGGTGCGGAAGAGGCGCCGGTCCTCCGTGTGGCGCTGCGGATTGCCCTGCGCGTCCTTCTGGAACCACTCGGGATGCGCGCTCACCGCCTCCTCCCAATTCAAATCGGGGCTCATGCGGGCGACCACGCGGATGCCGCGCTTCTTGGCCGCCGCGAAACATTCGCCGAAGAAATCGCGGTTGCCCAGGTACTGGCCCGGCCGGTGGAACGGCACCTTGCTGGGATAGAAAGCCACGATCCCGGTGACGCTGACCAGCACCGCGTCCACCTTGGCGGAGGCCCAATAGTCGGCCCATTCCTCCACCTTCATGTCCACCACGTCGCGCTCGGTCATGTTGACCTGGCCCACGCGCCGCGCCTTCTGGTGCCACGGCGCCGCCGTCTCTTCCGCCAGCAGCGATTCCGCCATGACGGCGCCCGGCAATACGATAAAGTCCCGCCGATTGATATCCATCCGGAGTCTCGTCTCTTAAATGCCAGCATACCGGATTCGGGCCCGCGGAACCGGAAGCCGGCCGCCGTCGTTTCCGCACCCACTGGTCCTGAATCGTGGGGCAGGATTTTATCCTGCAGGCCGATTTGCAATCGGCCCCGCTTCGAGTCGCAAAGTTGAAAAATCCGCTGACTTCCGAATGGAGGGCTGGACTGAGCTGGACGCGCTACTGGTAGTGGATCTCGAAGCGCTTGTTGGTGATGAACAGGACCGTCACATCCTGCTCCGCAGTGGCGCCGTGCTCCATTAGGGATCCTTCGGGGAACCAGACGAAATGCCCTGGTCCGTATTGACCATCGTGGGTCGCCAGCGTCCCCTCCAAGACGTACATACCGTGTGCGCACGGATGCGTGTGCAACGGGTTGACGATGCCGGCTGGGTAGCGGACCAGGCGGACCTCCATGCCCGTATCCGGATCCACGATCAGGTTTTTGCGATATAGCGAGCGGCCAATCTTCTCATTCGGACGCTCCTCCCACGGGAGCGCGTTGCTGTCGATAGCTGTGAGTTTGACATCCGGCATCTCCCGATTATGCCCGGTGGGGTAGAATTATTCCACGCCCGGTGCTCTCGGTTCCCGGAACTCGCACGCCGCCACGGGCGAAGATTGGAATGGCGAACATGACAAATCACCTCCACAGCCGTAGAGGATTCATCAACCTGGCCGGAGCCGGCATAGCCGGCGTGGCCGGCGGGCCATGGCTGCGCGCCGAAGCGCCGAACGCCGATCTCGTCGTCTTCAACGCCAAAGTCTACACGGTGGATTCACGCGCACCCAAGGCCGAGGCGTTCGCCGTTACAGCCGGCCGGTTCGCCGCTGTCGGGAGCAGCGCCGACATCCGGGCGCTCATCGGCAAGGGAACCCAGACCTTCGACGGCCGGCAGATGACCATTGTGCCCGGGTTCATCGACTGCCACAATCACGCCCCAGGCAACACATTGCTCTTTGACGTAGTGGTCGGCAACCCCTACGTGGTCGAGTTCGTGACCATCTCCAGCATTGTGGACAAACTTCGCGCGAAAGCCCGCGAGACACCGCCGGGTACCTGGGTGGAAGGCTATTTCTTCGACGACACCAAGGTGAAGGACAATCGCCAGTTGAACGTTCATGACCTCGACCAGGTATCCAAAGACCACCCGGTCGCCGTCCATCATCGCGGGGGCCACACGGCGTTCTACAACAGCAAGGCGCTGGAGATGGCGGACATCAACAGGAACACTCCCAATCCGCCCGGTGGCACGTTCGACCGCGACGCCAACGGCGACCTCAACGGCCGGGTTACCGACCGGGCCATGAACGCGGTCAACCGGGTCGGCAAGCGGCCCGCGTTTACCGACGAACAGAGACTGCAGCGCGACCGCGACGGGCTGGCGTATATTTCCAAACAGTTCGTGCGTTATGGCGTGACCAGCGTACACCACGAAGGCGGCAATCTGGCAGCCCTGCAGCAGGTGCGCGCGCGCGGAGAGCTCCTGCACCGGGTGAGCTACGAGTCCAGCGGCAAGGTGCTGGAGGCGATGATCTCGGGCGGCATCATGACCGGTTTCGGCGACGAGTGGATCCGCTTGGGCGCCACCTCCGAGCACACGGTCGACGGATCGTTCTCCGAACGCACCATGGCGCTCAGCACGCCGTATCCTGGCGTCGTGCCGCCGTACAAGGGCAACGTCACGGAGACGCAGGACGACCTGAACGCATGGATCGAACGGGTGCATCGGGCGGGCATTCAGGTGAACTGCCACGCCAATGGCGATGTCGCCATCGACATGGTGCTAACCGCGGTGGAGCGCGCGCAGCGGCTCTTTCCGCGGGCCGACGCGCGCCCCAAGATCACCCATTGCACCCTGATCAACGACGATCTGGTGCGGCGCATCAAGGCGGCCGGCGTGGTCCCCGCGGCCTTCACGTCGTATGCCTATTACAACTCCGACAAGTTCAAATTCTTTGGCGAAGATCTCATGAAGCGGTCGATGGCCTACCGCAGTTTCCTCGACGCCGGAATTCCGGTGGCGGCGGGATCTGACTTCAGCCCCGGACCGTTCGACCCGCGCATGGCCATTCAGGGAATGGTGACACGCACCGGTTGGGACGGAAAGACCTGGGGAGCTAACCAGCGGATCAGTGTGGACGAGGCGCTGCGCGTGAATACCATCAACGGCGCTTACAACTCACATGAGGAAGCCATCAAAGGATCGATCGCACCGGGCAAACTGGCGGACTTCGTCGTGCTGTCGGACGATCTTTTCACGGTGGACAAAGGCAAAATCAAGGACATCCAGATTGTTCGCACCGTGGTGGGTGGCTCAACGGTCTACCGGTCGTGAAAGAATAGTTCCTTGGTCCCACCCGTCCCCCTGATTGACTTTCAGAACGTCACCGTGCAGCGCGGCGACCGCGTGGTGCTGGATGGCGTCACTCTTTCCATCGCGCAAGGCGAGCACATCGCCATCCTCGGCCCCAACGGGTCGGGCAAATCCACCCTCATCAAGCTCATCTCGCGCGAGCTGTATCCGCGGCTCAAGCCCGAGCCCTGGTCGCTCCGCATACTCGGCCGCGACCGCTGGCACCTGTTCGACCTGCGCAATCATCTTGGCCTGGTCTCCAACGACTGGATGCAGATGTGTACCCGAGACTACTCCGGCTACGAGATCGTGCTCTCGGGATTCTTCGGCAGCGTGGGCATCTGGCCCAATCACGAGGTCACCCCGGAGATGGAACGGAAGGCGCGCGAGGTCATGGACCTGCTCGAAATCGGGCACCTGGCGGACCGCAACACCAACGAGATGTCGTCCGGCGAGGCGCGCCGCATCCTGATTGGCCGAGCGCTGGTGCATGACCCGCAGGCCCTGGTGCTCGACGAGCCCACCACCAGCCTCGACCTGCATGCCACCCATGAGCTTCGCGAGATGCTGCGCAAGCTGGCCGCCGGCGGCATCAGCATCATCATGGTTACGCACCACCTGCCGGACATCATCCCGGAGATGCGCCGCGTCGCCCTGTTCCGCGCCGGCCGCGTGTACTGCGACGGCCCCAAAGATCAGGTCCTGCAGGCCGGCCCGCTCAGCGCGCTGTTCGGACTTCCGGTCGAAGTGCTGAACCGCGCCGGCTACTACCACGTTCTGTAGGTGCCGTGGCGCAGGCACTCGTGCCTGCCGGGGTACCCTCTGGGTCGGGCACTCATGCCGACGCTTGGCTTCGACAGTGTGTGACAGCCGCGAAGAGGTGTCGAGACGAGTCTCGACACGGCAGGCACGAGTGCCTGCGCCACATCGGCTTGCGGCCGGTCACTCCAGCAGGTGCCGGTACTCGTCGGGATCCAGCCCGAACCGCTCCATCTGTCTCGGCAGGTCGGCGCGCACGGTCTCGGGCGTGCTCCTCACCCACGCCGCGATGACCGTTTCCACGCCCACGCGATTCTTGCCATCCTCCTCCGCGAGGGCTTCCGCCGTGCCGCGCAGTTGCGCTTCGGTGGCCTCCCGCACCGGCCGCGGCGTCTGCGCCAGCACCTGGTTGAGAAGATCTTCGGCTGCGTCGTTCCAGTTCATTCGCCTATCATATCTTTATGCGACGCTCTGTCCTCCTCTTACTTCTGTGCGCTTCCGCTTTCGCTCAACTGCCCACGCTCGAGAAGTTCGACCCATCGCTCATCGACAAATCCAAGGATGCCTGCGTGGATTTCTACCAGTACACCTGCTCGAAATGGGTGGCGGCGCATCCCATCCCATCCGACATGCCGTCCACCAGCGTGGCGCTTCCTCTCTATCTCTACAACCAGACGATCCTGAAGAACGCGATGGAGAAGGCCGCCGCCGACAAGCAGGCCAAGGGCAGCGAGCGACAGATCGGCGACTTCTGGAAGAGCTGCATGGATGAATCCGGGCGCAACGCCAATGGAAAGGCGTGGCTTCAGCCTCACCTCGCCGCGATTGCCGGGCTGAAGTCCAGGAGCGACCTGGCCCGGGTGGTGGCTTACCTGCACCTGAATTTCCCGGAGTCCTGGGTAAGCGATGACAACTCCGCGAAGTCGCCGCTCTTCGGTTTCGGTCCGCAACAGGATCTCGAGGATTCGTCGAAGATGGTGGCCGGCATCGACCAGGGCGGCATGGCGCTTCCTTCGATCGACTACTATCTCGGTACTACCGATCAGTTCAAGGATACGCGGGCGAAGTACCTCAAACACGTGCAGAAAATGCTCGAGCTCGCGGGCGACTCCGCCGGGACCGCCGCGGCCGCCGCCAAAACCGTCATGGAAATGGAAACGGCATTCGCCAAGGCTTCCATGGACAACGTGACCCGGCGCGACCCCGTCAAGGTCTACAACAAGCGCACGTTGCAGCAAATCAAGGCAGCCACACCCGATTTCAACTGGGACGACTACCTGAAGCGCATGGGCGCCCCGGCGGTGCCGTTCTACATCGTGAGCACTCCCGGCTTCCTCGATGCCATGGAGCAGCAGATCAAGACGCGGCCGGTGGAAGATTGGCGCGCGTACTTGCGCTGGTGGATGGTGCGCCGCGCGGCGTCGTACCTGGGCAACGACTTCGACCAGGCGAACTTCGACTTTTTCGGGACCGCCTTGTCCGGCACGCCCCAGATGCTTCCCCTCTGGCGGCGCTGCGTCGGGTCGGCGGACCAGTGGCTGGGCGAGGCGCTGGGCCAGGCTTACGTGAACATCGCGTTTCCGCCCGAAAGCAAGCAGCGCGCCAACCAACTGGTTGGCCAGATCCGCCAGGCGCTCTCCGAGGAGATCCGGCAGTTGGACTGGATGGGCGACCAGACCAAGAAGCAGGCGCTCGTCAAGCAGGACTCGACCTTGCAGAAGATCGGCTATCCCGATAAATGGCGGGACTACAGCTCGGTCAAAGTGACGCCCGGCAACCTGCTGGCGAATCTGAATTCCGCTGTGGCTTTCGAGGTACAACGGCAGATCGACAAAATCGGCAAGCCGGTGGACCGCCAGGAGTGGGGCATGACTCCGCCCACCATCAACGCTTACGAAGACCCGCAGATGAATACCATCAACTTTCCCGCCGGGATCATGCAGCTTCCGTTCTTCGGCGGGAAGCAGGACGATGCGGCCAACTTCGGCGCCATCGGCATGGTGATCGGGCACGAGGCCATCCACGGCTTCGACGACCAGGGACGCAAGTTCGACGAGAAAGGCAACCTCCGCGACTGGTGGACTTCGGAAGACGCCAAGCGCTACGACGAGAAGGACAAGTGCATCGTCGATCAGTATTCGCAGGAGATCCCCGAGTACGGGGTGAAGCAGAAGGGGGAGTTGACCGCCGGCGAGGACACCGCCGACAACGGCGGAATCCATCTCGCCCTGCTGGCGCTCGAGAATATCTACAAGGCGCAAGGCAAGTCGCTCGACACGCCGGAGTCCGACGGCCTCACGGCGCGGCAGCGATTCTTCCTGTCGTTCGCCTTCAGTTGGTGCGAGGACATTCGTCCGGAGGCGGCGCGCAACCAGGTGATCACCAATCCGCACTCGCTGCCGCGGTTTCGCGTGAACCGGCCGCTCTCCAACATGCCGGAGTTTCAGAAGGCCTTCGCGTGCAGGCAGGATGCTCCGATGGTGCATGTGCCGGCTTGCCGGGTTTGGTAGCTATGGCCAGGACCAAGCTCAAGAGCGAGCCGGAACGTGAAGTTGCGGCGGCCCTGCCGCGGACCTCTTCCACGCCGTGGTGGATCGCGTGGTCGTTCCTGGCCGTGCTGGCCCTCGTGGAGGTGTGGCTGCCTGTCAGCCGGATCGGGGCGAATTACGAGATCGGCTACAACGAAGGCTGGAACGCTTACCTGCAACAGGCGGTAGTTGACGGCGTCAAGCTTTACGGCAAGGAGCCGGTGTATGCCTATGCGAACTACCCGCCGCTCTCCTTCCACCTAGTCGGCTGGCTGGGGAAGCTGACGCACGACGTGAACATCACCGGACGATGGATCTCGGCGCTGTCTTTTTTCGCACTGGCCATCCTGACCGGACTCACGGTTCACCGGCTGACGAAATCGCGGCGGTCCGGGTGGTTTTCGGCCCTGTCGTTGGTGATTTTTGTGGGCGCGCTGAAGGCCGACCGGATCGGCATGAACGATCCGCACGTGCTGGGGATGGCCTTCGTGGCCTTCGGGTTTTATGCCTTTGTGCGCGACCCCGAGTCGCCGCGGTGGCTGCGGGTCTCGGCCATCGCGTTCGTCCTGGGCCTGTTCACCAAGCAGACCCTGCTGGCGTTTCCGCTGGCCGCCGGCATCCAGTTGCTGTTGACTTCCAGGAAGAATTTCTTCACCTGGCTGTGGACGGGCGTGGGTGCTTCCGTGGCGCTGTTGGTACTGACATTCGCGCTGGACGGCTCCCATTTTCTGGAGCACCTGGCATTTCCGCGGATCTATTCTTACGCCTTCTTTCTGACTAACACGGTGTGGTACCTGCTGTTCTTCCAGACGGCCATCATCGTTGCACTGGTGTGGTGCTTCGGCAATTCCAGGATCAACGTCCTGGTGTGGGCCTTCGGGTTGGCACACCTGCTGGCCTTCTTTTTCGCGGCCGGCGCGGGCGCCGATTTGAACCATCTCTTCGACCCGGCGGTGGCGGTGGCCATGATCGGCGGCGCCGCGCTGCCCTACGCGATTTGGGCCAGCGAGCGGGTGCGCTTTGGCAATGCCCTGCTGGCGATCCTGCTCACCGTGCCCTTTTTCCTGGGCACCCTGACGATGCTGGCGCCGCGCCTCCAGGAGGATGCGGCCACCTCCCGGAGCATCCCCCAACTGGAGCAGGAGTTCGCCGGCGCCGTGGATTTCGTGCGGTCGCATCCGGGACCGGCGCTGTGCGAGAGCCTGCTCATGTGCCAGGAAGCCGGCAAGCCGGAGGAATTCGATGCCTACGCGGTGGACCAACTGGTGAAGACCGGCAGGGCGCCGGAAGCGAATATCCTGCGCCTGCTCGACGAGCATCGTTTCGCCGTCATCCAACTCAATTCGAACGAGCCCATCGGACCGGCCGAGCGGTCGCGGTTTTCGCAAGCCTTCATGACCCGACTGTTGAACACCTACCAGGTTGCCAAGCAGACGCCTTCGTTTGTGATTTTTGCCCCGAAAGGCGGGTAGGGCTCCAGGGGATTCTCCCACCCTGCCTCAGGTTTATGGGTTGCGCCTGGCCGCCTTCTCGGAGACTCTTGCCTTCAACTGCTCCAGGAAGGTGTCGATTTCCGGATGGCCTTTTGCCGCTGTGTACTGGAGCAGGCGGATCCCGAAGAAGTCCCGCCAGTGGTCGGATTCGGCATCTCCAGCTTCGCGTCTTGGCAAAAGCGCATAGTGGCGAGGCCCCTTGCCTGCGAACGATTCGCTGACGGACTCCAAAACGAGGGTAATATCAGGATCCGTCAGGCTGGCGCCGACGAAGAGTACTGTTCTCGTGATAAAGAGTGTGTTTAGCGCGGCACGGTATCCGGGACTTCGATAGATCAAATCCCGATAGTCGCGCTCGGAAAGTACTATTGTGCCCTTGCGATCGATGTCGCCGTGAACCTTAAGCACGAAAAAGCGATTGTGCGATACCGCCGAGATCAAGTCCGGAGAGCTATCAAACGTGTACGTCGGCGGAATGTTGCGACCCGTGAGGGCGTACGCTTGCTCAATCAGCTTGTCATAATTGGTTGTTATGACGGCGGTCCACGGTATCTGAGCAATCAGCAAGTGGCGCTTTGTTGGCTTCAGGCGTGGATCGCGAAAGATTTCTTCGAGAGCGTCGTCATAGTCGCGCGCACCAAGTTTCCTGCGAACGGCCTCGGCAACGAACAGGTATTTGCGATCCTTCACGGCCTGCCTGAGCTTGGCTGCTTCGGCCGCGGCTAACTGAGCGTCGTTTACCGCCCGATCGATTAAGACAATCAGCAGGCCCCCCCAATTTGGTAGATACTGCTCCACGGCTGTACCATTGCTCCGCACTTCACCACGCGAAACGCCAGCGCCCGCAAATAAAACGGCGCGCTGTTGGACGACTGCATCGACGAGATCGTCCGGAACCGCTGGGACCCTCTGAGCCATATTGTCATTGATTAGTGTGGCAGGAAACAGGGAGAGTTCGCAAGTTTACTACCCCGTTGGTGCTCTGCTTCGTCAACTGAATGGGAACGAGCCCATCGGACCGGCCGAGCGACCGCGGTTTTCGCAAGCCTTCATGAAGAAGCTGCCGGGCACGTATCAACCCGCGATGCAGACGGGCTCGTTCGTGATTTTCACGCCGAAAGCGTAGGCCAGGGTTTTACAGAGCGGTTTACAGAGTCGACAGGCAGATGTGATCGAGCTCCTTCCGCCCGGCCTCGGCCGCGAGCACCAGCTTGAGCCGGCCTTCGTCATCGAGCTTCATGGCCTGGAGACGCCTGAATTCCGCGAGGGCGGCGTGCAGGGATTTATCCGCTTTGGCAAACGCCTGGGCGGCGGGGTCGAGCGGCTCGGGTTCGGGGGCAGCCTCGTGGCGGATCGCGTCCGCGGCCTGCGCGAGTTTCGGGGCATTCTCGGGTTCGAGCGGGATGGTCTCGCCGTTAAAAGAGAGGCCTTCCTCGGTGAGTGCCGCGGCGAACAGGCGATACTCGGACGGCCTGATGCGGGTGAAGGAATTCAACCGGGCCAGGTTGGGGCCTTGTTGCTTGTATTGGTTGATGAGCCGGGTGGCGGTCCGGCCGCTGATGCCGAGGTGATTCTTGCAGTAAGCCTCAAAGGTGGGTTCGATTGCGAGATACATCTTGCTGTCGTAGACCTCGACCAGACACTCAATTTCGCCAACGGTACAGCGACTTGCCATCAGGCCAAACGCCTGTTTGCGTCCCAACCAGGTTCCCAGGTTGAAGACATCCATGTTTTGTATCGGGTGCATTGTATGCTCCTAAAACAGAAAACCGGACAGCTTGTCCGGTTTTCCAAATTCGAATTGTTTACTATCAACAACTTCCGAGGGGGTGACTTGACAACTTGTCAAGTCGGGCGGAGAAAGCCCTGACAGGCTCTTCTCTCGTTTGATCCCTCTTGGCTCTATTATAACTGGCAGACACCAAAAAACAGGGGTTGGCGGCCGGGAGAAAATTGAGGTAAGTCATTATGGCTCAGTGGGCTCCGGGAAAGTGAAAAGGCTTGTGACTCAGGTTTTGGGTTGGTTACGCGCGGGTGGCGGGTTCACCGGTAAATTATAGAAAACAAGGTTGTTATGCTGAGAATCGCGGCGGCGCAATCCGGCGCGTCGTAGCGGAAGCCGCACCACGGCGGCGGAATGGTCCGATGGGGGGGTGAGACGGCCCATCGCCGGGGAACTCAGTGGAAGGAAACGCTGGCAGATCATCCACGATGGCTCTTTCCGAGTGGCCATTCGCCCAGTGGCCCAGGTAAACGCTACGCCGTTAGCGAGGATCCGTCTACAGGTCACGTCTCATCAGGAGGGGTCCCGTTGACTTGACCCGGAAAAGGTCAGCTTCCGGTTGGCGCGTCATCCGTCCACGATCCAAATCAGGGGAAGCCGGTGAACCGTTGCTATTCCAGGCGACTCCTGTGCGAAAGAGGGATCTCGCGCCGGTAATCGATGCCCCGAACCCTGGGCCGTCCTTCTGAGGTGATCAATGGCAAGCGATTCAGATGTCAAACCGGATTCGCAGCGTTTGTGGCGATCGGCGCTATTCCAGCCTGAGGGCGTCCGTGGGGCTCACGTTCGAGGCGCGCCAGGCGGGGATGAATGCTGCGACGAGCGCGCCGGCGGCGAGGACCAGTGCGGCGGCGGCGACGGTTGCGGGATCGGTGGCAGTGACGCCGAACAACTGCGACTGGACGAGTTTGTCGAGGGCGGCGACGCAAGGCAGCGCGAGGGCCACGCCGGCGGCGATCATGGCGGCGGCATCGCGCAGCACGAGGCGAAGGGCCGAGGCGCGAGTAGCACCGAGCGCGAGGCGGATTCCGATTTCGCGCGTGCGGCGCGTCACGACGAACGACATCACACCATAAAGGCCGACCAACGAAAGCAGCAGCGCCAGGGCGCCGAAGCTGCCGGAGAGCGCGGCGAGCATGCGCTCGGTATTGAGGGAGCGGTTGACCTGGTCGTCGAGGGTGCGGAACCAGAGGATCGGCAGCCGCGGGTCGTCCTGGCGGACCAGGCGGCGGATGGAGGGAATGGCCTGCTCGGGAGCGCCGCGAACCTTGATATAGAAGGTAGCGCCGGTGTCGTCGCTCTCGAAGAGCGGGAAAAAGACCTGCTCGGAGTCATCACGGAGACCGCGATAGCTCATGTCGGCGACGACGCCGACGATGGGGCTATCGGGCTTGACGTCCGTGTGACCGCCCCGGGCGATGCGGACGCCGAGGGGATCGCGGCCGGCCAGATAGCGCTTGACGAAGGCCTGGTTCACGATGGCGCAACGGGGACCGATCTCGCCGGCGGGACGGGAGTCGCTCTGGTCGAAATCGCGGCCGGCGAGGAGGCGAACGCCGAGGGTGGCGAAGAAACCGGGGCTGACGGCGTTGAAGTTGACGCTGCGATCGCTCACGATGCGCCGATCGGTCTGGATCGTCGCATTGTTGCTCCAGGCACCGCCGGTGAGGAAGGCAAATCGGGCAGCGGCGGAGGAACGGACGGCGGGCAAGGCGCGGACCTGCTCGTCGAGGCGGCGGACCAGGCGCGAGGCGTCGGCGCGGGAGTAGCCGTTTTCCAACGGAGCAATGGCGAAGGAGAGGAGGCTGGACGTATCGAAGCCGGGCCCTTTGGCCAGCAGGCCGGTGAGCGTGCGCAGGAACAGGGCGGCGCCAATGAGGAGGATGAGGGAGAAGGCTACCTGGAGGGTGACGATGGCTTTGCGCAGGCGGACTCCCCCGAAGCCGGTGCCTCCGCGCTCGCGGAGCGAGTTGACGACGTTGTCGCGGCCGGCGTGCAGAGCCGGGGCGATGCCGCTGAGGAGGCCGGCGGCGAAACTGGCGAGGAGGGCGAATCCGAGGAGGTCGAGGCTGATGCTGGGACGGAGCGCGTTGGCGGCCAGGTCGTGGGGCAGGAATGCGATGAGGGCCCGCATGGCGGGCGGGGCGAGGGCGATGCCGAGGACGCCGCCGGTGAGGGCGAGCAGGAGGCTATCGGCCAGAAGCTGGCGGCCGATGCGGGAGCGCGAGGCGCCGAGCGCGAGGCGGGTGGCGAGCTCGCGGGCGCGGGCCGAGCCGCGGGCGAGGAAGAGGCCGGCGACGTTGAGGCAGGCGAGGCCTCCGAGCAAGACCCCGGTGGCGGCGAACAGGAGCCACAGCGGCTGGGACAGGCTGCGGCGCAGTGGCGAATGGCCCTGGGGAGCGGGAGTGAGGATGAGGCTCGACGCGAGATAGAGGCGGCGCTTCTCGACGGTGATGACCGGGAACCAGGGGCGGCGGGCGCTGTCCTCGAGCCAGGGCCGGAACCAGGGAAGGAGGCCGGCCTGCGCCTGCGCGGCGGAGACACCGGGGCGGAGGCGGGCGAGGATCTGCAGCCAGCGGGTGGGGTTGTTGAGGAGATCCTCATCGGTGTCGAGGTTCGCGTCCGCGTACATGGACGTGGGAATCCAGAAGGCCGGCACGGCGCCGACGTCGACGCCGCGGAAGCCGGCGGCGGCCACGCCGACTACGGTCATGGGGTGATTGCCGATCAGGACCTTGCGGCCGGCGATATCGGCAGCGCCGCCGAACTGCGCCTGCCAGAAGTCATACGAGAGCACGACGACCGGACCGGCGCCGGGCGCGGCATCGTCTTCGGGTTCGATGACGCGGCCGAGTGCGGGGCCGACGCCGAGCACGGGGAAGTAGCTGCCGGAGACGATCTCAGCGGCGACGGGCCTGGGGTCGCCGCCGGCTGTCAGGTTGACCTCGATTTCGGCGCGGCAGAGGACGCCCTCGAAGAAGCGGGTCTGCTGCTGGAGTTCGCGGCAGATGGGGTAAGGCATCAGGTTAAAGGAGCCGATGCCGCCGGTGATGAGGTCGTCGCCGTTCCAATCGACGAGAACCAGGCGCCCGGGCTCGCGGACGGGCAGCGCGTGAAGGATCACCTGATCGACAAGGGAATAGATCGCGGTGATGGCGCCGATGCCGAGCGCAAGCGAGAGCAGCGTAGTGGCGGTGAAGGACGGGCTACGGAGGAGCGAGCGCACGGAGAAGCGGAGGTCGTAGAGGAAATCGCGGAGCCAGCGGCCGAGCCAGACATCGCGGACTTCCTCGCGGACCTGGGTGAGGCTGAGCTCGACGGCGGCGCGGCGGCGGGCCTCGGGCTCGGGGATGCCGGCGGCGGTGAGGTCGGCGACGCGGCGATCGAAGTGATATTGGATCTCCCGGTTGAGGCCGCGCTCCAGCGAGCCGCGGCGGAACCAGTTGAAGAGCCGGATCATCGGCTACCCTCCTCGAAGATCAGGTTGACAGCGCCGGAGAGGCGCGCCCAGCTATCCTTTTCCACCGCGAGCTGTTTGCGGCCGGCAGGTGTGAGGCAGTAGAACTTGGCGTCGCGCCCGATCTCCGATTTTTTCCACTCGGCGCGTAGCCAGCCTTTCTGCTGTAGGCGGTGGAGGGCGGGATAGAGCGAGCCCTGGTTGACCTGGACCACCGAGCGCGAGATCTGCTCCAGCCGCTGAGCGATGCCGTACCCATGGGCGGGTTCGAGCGAGAGGATCTGGAGGATCAGCATGTCGAGCGTGCCTTGCGGGATGGGGAAACGCGGAGAGGGCATCGATACCTCAAGCTTCTACCATTCAGCATACAACCAGATAGGTCGAAGGTCAAGGTATGGAGGCAGCCTGTGAAAGAGAACCCTCTGTGGTCTATTTACGGACGCGCCGTTGTTGCTTCCGTCGGATCACGCGCGACTCTTCCATCGCCATTTTGTGCAAGCGCTGCTGCGCGCGCAGCCTTCCGGCACAGCCGTTTCAGATCAGTCACGGTGTTAGCCATTAACGGTTGGCGTTTATCCGGGGCAATGGCCGGATTGTCGGCAAACAGGAAGTAATGAAGTAATCCAGATGAACGATAACGCCAACTCGGACCTTGGCCCGGCCGGTCGTCCCGAACCGGGCCTTTTTGAGCGATAGATCCTGCCTGGTCGCGCAGCGTTTACTATAATAATTCCGGTCGGATCACGCTACTCGGAAAGAGCCGGCCGTTAGCGGAAAACGGAGCGATGGCTCCGATTGCCGACGATTCACGCGGAGGTGACCGGGCGCTTTCCCAAAAACAGCCGTTTCAGGTTGAGATGCCGTCCCTGGCGCTCGGCGTGATGACACCGGACCTCCGGCAGCGGCTCGACAAGTTCTGATAGGTTGAATGTGGGGCGAATCCGATGGCGTTTCAGCCGGACATTCTCATCACCACTCCCGATGGCCGGGTCATGGTCATCGAAGCTAAGGTCACGATCGACGATCTTCCCCGCACCGAGGAAGCGCTCAAGGGGTATATGGTAGGCATGCAATATCCCTTTGGTTTGTTGATTACGCCAGAACAGGGATGGGTTTATCGAGATTCCTATTCCAGTATTTTCCCGACGTCCGTAAAGCGAGTGGAGGAGTTCGATAGCACTCGAATATGGCGTCAGAATCCGCCTTGTGAGGGACAGGAGTTTGAGGCTTTCGTGCAGCAATGGTTTGAGGATCTGGCGGATTTTCCTGCCGCATGGTTGCCTCCTCAATTCAAAGACATCGTTCAGGGATACGTATTGCCAGCAATCGCTGGTGGCGAAGTGAGGGCGGCGCACCCTCGTTAATTCCTGGAACAAGATGCCTCACGTGTTCTTTGAGACAAACTGGCTCCACGACTGTGCGGCTCCCGCGCATCACAAAGTGCCTGACGCGGTCAGATTGCTTGAACGGGCACAACGGGTGCTCCGGGGGCGAACAACATTGACGATCTCCGGCGACCTCAGCGAGGAAGGCCTCCATTCCGCGGGATCGCGCGGCGGCTTGGAACTGTCGTAACATCTGATCATGAAAAAGGTTCATCTGCTGATTGCCGCTGCCTTTTTGGTCCATGCGGTTGCTTGGCTTCTGCCAGTTGTCAAGGAGGGAGTGACGCTTCCGGATGGTCTGCCGGGCTGGCAAGCGTTTGAGATGGCAGCCTTTGAAGTAAACAATGGGAAGACCGACCCATGGTACTTCGTGGTCCTTTGTACGCTCAGCGCGGTAACGACGATCCTTTTCGTGCTAGGAGCAGGGTGGGTAGTTGCGATACGATCACGCATACTCCGCCGTGTCTCCGCCTGGATTGCTGCTTGTGCTTTCATCATCAACGCACATTGGGTTCTTTGGTTTGGTCCTGACCGATTCAATCTCAGAGCCGGCTACTTCCTCTGGTGGGCCTCGTTTCTGCTGCTGGCGATAGGGTTGTTCCTCTTATCAGATGCCATGGGCAGTTCGTGACTGTCGAAATCAGGCGTTCACACCAGTTTAGTTTCTATCCTGAGCGGCTCCCCAACGAAGGTCGTTTCTGTCCCGGACCAAAAACCCTGTGCGATTTTGCTTTGGCGAAAATCCGTTTGCCGGCCATTTTCGAGTGCGCTCCCGCCTGGCCGAAGAGGGGCCCTTGTCCATGGGCTGGAGGCCGCCATGGCGGCTGGCTGTCTGATTGCCTTTGCCGTCGGGTGCTTCGTTGGGCGCCAGGCGAGCGCCGGTGAGCCTCCTGCTCCTGCGGAGCCGGCAGGTTGATGATGCCGGCACCGTCTTCGCGGACGGCGACGGCGTACAAGATCTGTTATGACGCCAAGGACGGCGATTGGCCGCCCAAAGACGTCCCCGGAGCGCTCGGCAATGAGCGCCCCCTCTGACGAGGCGCCGTCGGGCCCTCGCACCGCAACTCGTGTTTTCCTGGATTGCGCGCCACATCGCGAGCAATCCCTTAACTTCGAGGGCGCTTGGAGGCCATCTGATCTCACAACCAAAGGCGAAGCCTGTATCCTAGAGACTTAGCCTATGGGAAATACCTGTTGCAGCATCCATATCGCGTGGAGAGGCACCGTAGACGATGCCGCCAGGGCCATCAGCCGGAGCTATGGCAAGCTGGGCTACGAGCGAATGAAAAAAGCGCCGGCCGAAGGCGGCAAGCATGTGGTCCTCCTGGCTCGCGCCGGGCAACCGTACATCTCCGTTTACGACAGCGACAACGCCAAACTCGATAGCGGCGAGTTGAAGGAACTGGCGCTGGCGGCGTCCAAGGCGATGAAAACGGCCGCGGTATTCACCAGCCTCTATGACAGCGATACGTATGAGTTCGTGGTTTTCGCCAACGGCCGGCAGGTCGACCTGTTGATGAGCGACGCCGAAAGCTATGACGGGCCTATGAAGCGGCTGACTGACAAATCGCGGGCCGCCAAATGGAGCAGCTTGTTCAGGCGGACGCTGGGCACGGACCAGATCCAGCAGAGGGTCACACACCAGACCGTTTTCGCCGACGGCGTCATCGCCGGATTAGGGGAACTGATCGGCCTCCGCGGCCAGCCGCAGATGAATTATGAGGATTTCCTGGACGGAGGGGAGGAGATTACCGCCCAGCTTTATTTCAAGAGAAAGCCGGCGGCGGTGTCCGAGGTTCCAGCGGGCGAAATTCGCCTGGCCAATGGTTACGATCCCGACGATACGCGCATGCTTCTGGTTTATCCGGCAAGCTGGCCTGTTCCGGTTGGCAAACCGGCAAATGTGAAATGGATGATCCTGAATCAAGGCGCGGGATTCGATGGCGGGACGGCAACCATTCGCGTTTCCGGGCCGGGGGGACCTGTTTTATCGAAGGGCGCGATGAGAGGTTTTAAATTCCATAACGGCCAGATTGCCGGCGATCTGGAAACGCGTCCAACGGATAAAGACCATGTGAAGGATTACTATGCATTCGCAGTCACACCCATCGCATCGGCGACTTCCGAATCGCAGCTATACAGGGCTCAGATTCGCAACCTCGGCATCCCACCGCTGACCCCCACGCGGACGACGGAGATTCTCATCCTTTTCGTACTATATGACCTGCAATCCCAAACAGCGGGCGAATGGGAAATCAACGTGTCACTCCAACTGGGAGCCGATCGGAAATATACCTACGACCTGCCGCCGATACGCATCGCGGCGTTGGAGCAGGGGTGGCTGCCGGTGGTTTCGGGACTGAATCCAAGGACCACGTATAATCGATCCAATTTCAGCACAGACCTTCGGACCGAGCAAAACGAATTGCGTGAACTGGCGGATAAACAATCCCGGATCCTGGATGACCGCCGGCTCATTCATCCGGCTATCGCTTCCAGTGTGGCCATACTGAAGGACGCCGGGCAAGCCACGCTGGATGTCTGCAAACCCTGGCTTGAGGCATGGCTCGGTCCCTTGGCGGAGCAAGGGCAAGGAGAAATACGAATCAATACCGAAAAGAAACTGCCGCCGGGCGTATTCAAGCCAAGTAAGACAAGGAAGAGCCTGTCGGCAAACGCATTCCTGCAAGACAAGGCATGGGCAGCCCTTTTCGATTATGAGAAGAACTACCAAAGCGTTCTGATTTCCTTCGTTCCCAGAGATCGCGAACTGGCAGTTGCGGGTATCGGTTTGCAATATGGCCACGAGGAAGCTTATTTCCCGGATTATTTGAGTCCGGGAAGCGTACATGCGGCACAGATGGCCAGAACCCTGAGTGTCATGCGCGGCCGCCCATTTAGCGGGGAGACTTATAGCGGCACCTTGCATGCGTTCGAATGGGTAACTAACGATGCGGAGTGCTATGAGAGCCTAAAGACCTCCGCCAGTGACATGGCGCAAGGGTTAGACTGGTTCGCCGCCGGGAATGCTCCCTTGCAGGCCTGGAATAATCAATGCACATGGGTACCGATGTTCGACCAGGCCAAGCACATTAAAGGGACCCTCTACGAGGATCACAGTGTACTCAATTGGTTTAGGGGCGTGGAAGGGGGCGGCGCCCTGTACCGCAGAAGAATGTCCGTTCAATGGTGCAGCAATGTATTGCGGATGCTGGCGCCGCACATGTGGCTCTGCCGGAATCTGATCGATCAGGTGGACAGAACGGGGCTGGAGCGGGTGGCGCAGGTTAGCGAGACGAACGGCGTGTTCCAAGTAGCGCTGCGGCCCGGCTGCTCGCTCGAGGAACTGGAGCTGGCTCTGTTGCCCATCCTGCCCGTCGAAAGCGCCAGGATATCGGTGGTCTGATCGGCCCCATCGGTTATAGGCGATCGGCTTGATGCCTTGCTGCTCCACGGCGCGCTCCAGCGAGGACAAGCCGGTCGGCCGGATATCGGGCCAACGGTGTCCGGCGGAGTGGATGCCCTGGAACTACCGCGAGACACTGGCGCGGACTGGCGCCCTCCTGGATGGGTATAGGGTATGCTGAAACCTGCCTCGCCATGGTAGGGTGACACTCCGAGATGGCCGCCAAACGGGCCTTTCCAGAGGCAAAATCCGGTCACGTTTTTGGCCGTACACGGAAACAGGTGAAAATGTCTCGCGGGCGCCTTCCGTAGCCGTGCGTGATGCCGCAAGTTGGCTATTCGTCGCGCAGGATCAGAATGGGATCGAGACGCGATGCCTTTCGCGCAGGAATCCAGCATGCGGCAAGAGCGACGGACAGCAATACTACGGCCATGCCGGCAAAAGTGGATGGGTCGGTAGCGCGCACGCCGTACAAGAGTTTGGTCATAGCTCTCGTCGCCATCCAGGAAAGGGCGCCTCCGACGATCAGACCTACCAGGGTCAGTTGCAGTCCGTCCCAGACGATAGCCTTGGTCACGCGGGTGGCGCTTGCGCCTAGAGCGATCCGTACGCCGATCTCTCTTCGCCGCTGAGTTACGGCGTAGGCCAGGACACCATAGAGGCCCATGGAGGCAAGCAGCAAGGCTAATGCCGCAAAGACACCAAGCAGCCATGTCTGCTGTGTAAGGTCGGCAACGTCGGAGGCAAGCAACTCTTGCATTGTCCTGACGCGCGACACTGGTTGCCGCGGATTGACGGTGTGGATGACCCGGCGAATCGCTTCTATCCGTGACGCCGAATCGTCTTGAGCTCTGACGATGAGCTCTTGTGGAACTGACGGGGCATTTGGAGTTTGCACGATTGGGAGATAAACCCCCGGCATGATCGCCGGTTCATAGCCGCGCTCGTGGACATCAGCCACCACGCCGATAATCGTGGACCATGGGGCGTCGGGCCCGCCGACACTTATCTTGTAGCCAAGCGGACTTTGCGTAAAGAACTGTCTTGCAAGCGTCTCCGTAATGACGATAACCGGGGGCGAGGACGCGCCGTCCGATCTCTCAAAGAGCCTGCCCTCAAGCACTCTGACGCCGAGAGTCCTTAAATAGCTGTTTGTGCAGACTCGATACAGGGCGAGGCGCGCGGGCCCACTTTCCTGGGGCGGTTGGCCCTCGATCTCAAAAGCTTGAGAATTCCCAGACTGCTGAAAGGGCAGATCATTGACGAACGCTGCGTGTTCTACCCCCGGCAATGCGAGTATTCCCGACACAACGCGTTCGTAGTAATCCACACGTTGTGCATGGGTCATCGTCCTGTCCGGTGACGTTCGCATCGTCAGGAGATGATCCGGATGGAATCCAACGTCAATTCTTCGCAGATTGGCCATGGTCCGGAGCAGGAGGCCCGCGCCTACGAGAAGCACAAGCGCCGCCGCGACCTCGACAATGACGAGGGCGTCGCGCAGTGTCCATCGGGCTCCCGAGGTCACTCGCGCGCCCTGTTTCAGCCCCTCATTCAAAGACGCTTCCGCGGTTTGAAGCGCCGGTACGATACTGAAGACGAGACCGGTTACGACCGAGAGTGACAACGTGAACACGAGCAGGCGCACATCGATCAACGGCACAGCGGTTTCGGGCATGCTGGACGGGATCAGCGACGCAAGTAACCGCATGCCCGCGATGGCGAACCCGAGGCCCAAGGTCCCACCGGCGACCGAGAGCACGACGCCTTCTGTCACCATCTGTTGGACGAGGCGGACGCGAGGAGCACCCAAGGCTGTGCGAACCGCCATCTCCCGACGCCGGACCAGACTGCGCGCCATGAGTAAATTGGCAAGATTGGCGCAAGCGATGAGAAGCACGCAACCGGCCGCGGTGAGCAAGACCAGCAGCGCGGGACGCGTATTGCCGAGCAGGTCTTCACGGAGAGGGATCACAACGATGTCACTCCGCTTGTCGAATAAACCCTGCTCTTGCAGGTGGTGGGCGATCGCGTGCAGGTCCGAACGAGCCTGCGACATAGTGACGCCGGGACTTAGGTGGGCGACGACGTTCAGGATATGAGCGTCACGATTCGCGAGCATCGCGGGAGTCAGGTTTGCCGGCACCCAGTAGTCGGTGGCGCGGTTGTGAAACATGAAATCTCGCGGAAGCACGCCGATAACTGTGAAGTTTGCGCCATTGAGGGGAATGTTTCGACCGACGATACTCCGATCAGCGAGGTATCTTCGCTGCCAAAGCGAATAACTGATCAGCGCCACCCGCGCTCCGGCGCGGTCCTCGTCTTCGGTAAAACTACGCCCAATAAGGGGTTGAACGCCGAGGACGGGAAAGAAATCCCGCGTCACTGCCTGTCCGGTCACCTGTTCCGGCGGACCATCCGTGGTGAGATTCCCGGCGACCACGCGCATGGCAGCCATGCTCGAAAACGCACGATTCATGCGTTTCCACTCGGAATAGTCGCCCGGCGTGACTGTCGCACGCGGATATCCTACGAACGTGGCGTCTTGCCACACCATTGCCAAGCGGTCCGCATCCCGGTAGGGTAACGCCCGCAACAGGGCGGCATCCACGGTTGAAAAGATCGCCGTATTTGCCCCGATGCCGAGGGCGAGCGCCAACAGGGCAATCGCTGTGAAGCCGGGTGTCTTGCGTAACAGGCGGCAGCCGAACCAGAGATCGTACAGAACGTGCGGCATAGTGATTTATACTGGACTGCCGGCAAAAGGTTACCTCCGGAAGACGAAAATGCGCGGTTGCCGGCCGCCCCGACCGTTCCGTTCCGCCCGGGGGATCCAAACTGCCGCGGCAGACTGAACGATTGGTTCGGAAATCGGCGTGGCACCCTTTGTGATTCACTGACAGCCCGCCCTCGGGGACTGAATGAACTTAACCGGATGGCCTACGTGGCGCCACGCATGCGCGGCGAAAACTCACGACCAAGGCCTTCATCTATTGATCGTCATAGCCAGGGCAGCCGGGGAATTGATGGTTCTCCTGAGACGCGATCCAGGTCTAGCGTCTCGAGATCGATAAGCTGATGGTCAGTTAACGGCCTTCCCCGTTTTCGGAGAATCGACTGAGCGCTACTATCGCGCGCGCGAATCGGAAGGGGCAGCCGGTGCGGGATGCTCCGCCAGGAAGGATTTCAAGGTCGTCAGAAACACCGGACTCCCGGGCGCGGTCATATGAGTGGCTCCGGGAATTACGACGATTTTCAAGTTGGGCATCATGCCGTCGAGACGGTCCACGCCGGCCTTCAGCGGATCGAGCTCGCCGATCAGCGCCAGCACCGGAATTTTGTTGGCGCGGATTTTGGCTTCCGGCACCTGACCCTGCGGGGCTCGCACCACGGCGGCCAGCGCCAGGGGATCGTTGGCAGCGAGCATCCTCTTACTGATCGCCTCCATCTGGTCGGGCGGAGGAGGCTGCTGCCCGGGAGGCGTGAGTGCCACGATCAGCGGACCGATTCCGTTGCCCTGTTCGAGCGATTCGGCAAGCCGGTTGAACATCGGCTTCAGATCCTCGGTTTCTTTCGGGCTTCTCCAACCGGCGCCTCCCAGGGTCGCGGTCCATAAACGGTCCGGGTGCCTGGTGAGGAGCTCGCTGGTGATAAAGCCGCCCATCGAATAGCCCACGACGTGAGCTTTGCGGATCTTCAGATGGTCGAGCAGGTGAATGGAATCTTCGGCCATTTTGTCGCCGTAGGCCCGGGGATCGTGCGGCTTGTCGCTTTGGCCGTGTCCGCGATTGTCGATCGCGATCACCTGATACCGGTCGGACAGTCCTTTGATGACGCCGGGAGCGCCCCAATTGGTTGCGGCGCTCACCGAGTATCCGTGGATCAGCAGCACGGGTTCGCCGCTGCCTTCGACGGTGTAGTGGATGCGCACGCCGCCGGAGTCGAAAAAGAAATCCTCCGCGGGGAGGACGGGGACCACGAAGAGCGCAAGCAGCGCTACGGGTGTAAGCCTGGTCAACCTATCTCTGAGCATTTTCAACAATTCTACACCCGTTTGGATGCGCCGCTTGGCTTCCAGAGAGGCAGGGCTCAAGTCCCGCGCCTTTCGGAGCGTCTCCGGCGGCAGGAACTTCCCGGGTCGCGGAGCGCCGGCTGAAGCCGGCGGCAGCCAAGGGTGGCTGCCCCACAGAGCAGCAGAGCCGCAACCAAACCGGGAGGGCGAGGAGCCAGAATTCAGGAGCCTGAAGCCAGAATCTGCAAGCGGGGGCCTCTGCCGCTTGAAGAAAATCTTCTCAAGGAGGAAAGAAATGGAGCTACTGTAATACAAACAGTGCTGAGAGCGTGCGCCACGGAGTAGGCTGAACTGAGGTGAAGTTATGCTTGCGTTGGACCTAATTGGAAGCAACGCCCAGCCGGCTGTTCAGCTTGGCAAGTTCTTTCCGGAAGAGGGGATTTTCCGGATAGTCGTGCGCCAGGTCTACCAGCAGCTTCTGGGCATCTTGCGGCCGTTTCTCCCGCAGATCGATGATGCCCAGCAGGATCTTGGCGAAGGCCCGGAAGTAGTGGCCCTCGTGCGCCACCAGCTCCAGGCTTTCCTTGCCCCGGTCCTTGCTGCCCGCGACGTTATCGAAATGCACGAACCAGCGGATGAAGAACGGCAGGCTTCCGACCATGTACTCCGAGAGGCCGGCGGTCAGGTAGGCATCGTAAAACTTGGGGTCGAGTTTGAGCAGGCGCTGGGCGTAGTTGTTGGAGCGCTTGGCCAGCGAGAGACTCGAGAACTGGTGCTTCTCCACCAGCGCCATGTAGTCGGTGGCGACACCCTGGGCGACGGACAGGGCAAACAGCGCGCGGCGATCGTCCGGATTGACCTTCAGCGCGGCCTCGCCGCGGGTCTCGGTGTCCTCGAGAGACTTGAGGAATTGGGCGCGAACAGCAGGGTCGGGAGCCATCGGCCGCTTCTTTTCGGCGATGCGCTGGTCATCGATCAGGAATTCGCTTTCGAGGATGCGCATCCGGTCCAGCTCGTAGAAGAGGTAGGCGGAAGAGCGAAAGGCGTAGGGGAGGGGGTCCTGGGGATTGGCCGCGATGCACTGGTCCAGAAGCTGGTGCGCGACGGGGAAGTTGAAATCGTAGAGCCGCAGCAGCGCCTCGTCGATGGTCGGCGGGGCGGCCCCGCCGAGCGCCGGGAAGGCGATGCCAACCGCCAACAGCCAGAATCGCGTCATTGACTTACCTATGCTAGCGACCTACCTATAGTACCCTATCGCCGCCGTTCCGCGACGATGGTAATCTGCATATCGCGAGCCTG
>OMOG01000141.1:15974-18046 GCA_900290305.1 Candidatus Sulfopaludibacter sp. SbA4 | reverse complement strand
TTACTCGAACCGAACTCCTTTTAATCTTTCCGCCGGCAGGTTGAGGCGCAATCCGAGGCAAGTGATGTCGAGTCCGGTTGCGGTAAAGACCCGGCGAACGAAAGATTTGAAGGCCCAGTCGGGGACTTCACGGGCTGCTTCCCGCACGCGTAGACAAAGCCCCGGGGAAGTCCCGCATCGGGCAGGTAGCCGTAAATAGCTTCTCCTGGTAGAGCCTGGCGAATGATCTCCCGGGCCTCGATCAGCATCTCCAGATCGATTCCGGTTCGCAGCCCCGTCGCCTCCAGTAGGAACACCAGATCCTCGGTTACGATGTTGCCGGTGGCCCCGGGCGCATACGGGCACCCGCCGATCCCCCCTTGTGAGGCATCGAAAGTAACAACACCCGCATCCAGCGCCGCAACTACGTTGGCGAGGCCCTGGCCACGGGTGTTGTGAAAATGTGCCGCTCCCGCCTTTTCGCCGGCCTCGCGCCGCAGCCTCTCGAACATGCGCTTGACCTGGCGCGGGTTCGCATATCCCGTGCTGTCCGAGAGCCCCACCGAATCCGCACCCGCATCGAGCAGCAGCGCGACCATCTGGAAGACCCAATCCTCCGATACCGGACCTTCTATGGAGCACCCGAAGGCAGTCGAGATGCCGATCTCGATGGAAGGTCTGCTGCCCGGCGGCAGGCTATCTCGCAACTCCGTGACGCTCCGCACCTGGTCGATCGCCTGCTCGGGCGTCCTGTGGATGTTGGCCATGCTGTGGGCACGTGAGGCCGACACCGGCATCGTCACCTTGTGCACTCCGGCGGCGATGGCGCGTTCCGACCCCTTGAGGTTCGGAGCCAGCGCCAAAACCGTCAACCCCGGAATCCGGATCGCCTCGCGGACTACCTCTTCCGCGTCTGCCATCTGCGGCAACAGCTTCGGCGAGACGAACGACCCCACCTCGATTTCGCGCAATCCCGCGCCGGCCAGCGCGGCGATCCACCGGTGCTTGGCGGCGGTCGGCATGACCTGGCGGATGCTCTGGAGGCCGTCGCGTGGTCCGACCTCACTCACCAGAACGTCGATTTCAGCGGTAGTCAGATTCAATTTCCGCCTCCTGAAACGATTGACCTTCGTCACCAGGATACAGCGGCATGATGCCCGGCACCCGCCAGGTTACAGTGACGCCACGGTTACATCCGCCGGCGGGCGGCAGGGTGCGGATGGCCAAGCAGGTACTGCTTCGCGTGCTCCAGGCACAGACGGGCGTGCTCCGCATAACCCACCCGCCTGGACCGCTCGAGATTGGGGATCTCCAGCGAATACGGAACCGGGGGCATCCGATTCACAATGGCCGCGATATCTATGGCGCCCTCTCCCGGATCCAGACGCGCCTCGCGCGCCGTGTGAATGAGACCTTCGGGGGTAGCCGGAATCACGCGAGGCGCGTCGCAGAGATGCGCAAAGTGAAACCACTCGCGCGGAACGGCGTCCAACTCCTCCGGCCGGACGCGTGATCGGTTGAAGTGCAGCATATCGATCAGCAGGCCGCAGTTCGCGCGCTTCACGGCACGTACCAGACCGGCGGCCTCTCGCAGGCTGGGCGCATTGGACCACGTGACGAATTCCAGGCTGATCGCGAGGCCCACCTTCCCGGCAAGATCGCAGAGCCGGCCGAGCGAATCGAGCGCGTAGTTCCGGTCCGCCGTCCATACACTGCTGATCACTCGCCGCGCACCCAACTCGGCGGCTGTCTCCAGTTCCGGCACATAGGACGCCACATCCACGCCATCGATGATGCGCGCGAGCTCGATATCGTGCAGCTTGAGGCCGGTTGCGGCCAGCGCGGCTTTGGTCTCCCGCAACATCGCCGGATTGCCGGCCAGAGCGTAGTTCGGCTCGTCAGGGAGGCCCATATAGATGAGGCGATAGCTGACGAGATCGTAGCCGGCACGGGCCGCGATGCGCGTGGCCTCGGGTGGCGGGCAGCCGAGCACCGTGAGGTGCGCCAGGCTGAAGCGGAGTGTCCAGGGCTCGTCGCCGGAACTGCGCGCGAACGTCAGCGCCGGCACGGACGCCAGCGCGGACGCGGTCCAC
>OMOG01000141.1:13321-15966 GCA_900290305.1 Candidatus Sulfopaludibacter sp. SbA4 | reverse complement strand
GGGCGGTAAATGTCGTTGATGTTCCAATGCCCGGGCGTCGGTGTGGGGACATTCTCCATGGGCACGCGAATGACCGTGGGCTGATCCGACTCGATCGCCACTTGCAGAGCCGGCGCCAGCTCGTCGGCCGCCTTGACGTCGATTCCGTTAGCGCCGTGCGCGCGCGCCACCGCGGCATAGTCCACACTGTACGGCGCGCCGTCGCGCAGGAACAGGCAGCCGAAGCTCCAGTCGTACTTGGCCTTCTCCAGGCCGGCGATGGTCCCGAACGCCGAGTTGTCCATCACCACCCAGATGGCCGGAATTTTGGCTTCCATGGCGGTGGCGACCACGGACATGTTGGCACTGAAAGCGCCGTCGCCGGTTAGCGCTACGGCTACGCGGTCCGGCCGGGCGTACTTGACGCCTAGAACCGCCGCAGGTCCGAACCCCATGGTCGCCAGCCCGCTGGGCGTGATGAACGTGCCGGGAACCGTAAACGGGAACTGCTGTGCGACGCCGTTCTTGTTCCAGCCTACGTCGGTGACCACATAGCTATCCTCCGGCAGGGCGCGGCGCAGGTCGCGAAGAATCCGCTCCGGCCGCAGCGGAAACTGGCTGGAGGAATAATACTCACGGAAATTCGCCAGAAATTCTTCCTGCCCCTCGGCGATGCGCGCCCGCAGATCCCCGCGGTCCCGCGGTCTGACCTCTTTGGCGGCGCGGGCGAGCTGCTGCAATGCCATCTTCGAATCGGACACCGCACCCAGCACCGTCGGATAGTTGCGGCCGATCTCCGCGGGATCGATATCGATGTGCATCAACTTCGTGGGCGGAATCTGGAACGTGAACCGCGTGTCCCAGGAGCTGGAGTTGGCTTCTGCGAGCCGCGTGCCAATCGCCAGGATCAGATCCGCCTCGCGACACAGTTCGTTGGCAATGGGAACTCCCCAGAATCCCGTCTGGCCGGCGAGCAGCGGGTGGCCGTGCGGCAGGCAGCCCTTGCCCATCAGCGTGTGCGCCACGGGGATTTCGAGAGCTTCCGCCAGTTCGGCCAGCAGAGCGGGGGCGCCTTCGGCCAGCGCCGACATCACGCCGCCGCCGGCATACAGAACGGGGCGCTGCGCGTGCGCCAGCGCCTCCACGATGCGCTGCGCCGTGGCCGCGTCCAGCGACGGCTTGGCTACCGCGGGCGGCTCCTTGCTGAACGCGTCGGCAAACAGATTCGACGAGAAATGGTCCATCGGTACGTCCACCAGCACCGGACCGGGCCGCCCGCTCATGCTGAGATGGAAGGCGCGCTCCATGATGCGCGGCAGGTCGCAGACACGATCCACGCGATAGATGCGCTTGCAGAACGGGCGGCACAGTTCAAACTGCCCTCCATCCAGAAACAGGTTGATCTCCTGGTGCGGGTGCCGGCCAAAATAGTAGGACGGAACATCGCCAGCGATCACCACCAGGGGGATCGAATCGAGCGCCGCATTGGCGATACCGGTCACCGCGTTCGAAAGGCCTGGACCCAGGTGCGTCATCAGCACTCCGGGCTTGCCGGTCACTCGCGCGTATCCATCGGCGGCGTGAGCGGCCACCTGCTCGTGGCGCGTCGAAATATAGCGGATCTTGCTCTTGCCCAAGGCATCCAGAAAGGCAATCACCGTATGGCCGCAGAGGCCGAAAACCACTTCAACTCCAAGCCTCTCCAGATACTCGGTCAGGAGATAAGCGGAAATCCTCTCCTCCGTGCCGGGCGGCCGTCCATAGGCGGCGGTTTCGCCGATTCTTCCCTGTGGCAACGCGAGCCCGTCTCGTTCTGGGAACTCCGTGCTCGAATACGCGCCCGATTTGTGGACGAGAGTGGACATGGGAACCTCACGTAGATGGTAGCCGTTTCCCTCAGGCTGCCACAACGATGTAACCGTGGTGGAACGGTAACTTGATTGTAGGCTACTTTCCCGGATGTTAGGTTTGAAGGTGAGATCCATCATGGCCAGAACCATCACACCCGAGGAGCAGAATCTCGCCCAGGAATTGCTTCAGCGCGCGCGGCGCGCCATGGACCAGATTGCCGGCTATGATCAGGAGCGCATCGACCGCCTCATTCGCGCGGTTGCCTGGGCAACCGCCAACGAGAAGACCGCCACCCGGCTGGCGAATATGGGGGTGGATGAGAGCGGCCTCGGCGACCGCGCGGGACGCCCCAACAAGCGCTTCAAGATTATGGGCATACTCCGCGACGCCCTACGCCAAAAAAGCATGGGGGTGATCGAGGAGCTCCCCGAAAAGGGTATCGTCAAGTACGCCAAGCCGGCGGGAGTGATCGCTTCGCTGGTCCCGGTCACCAACGCGGCGCTGACCGAGCCGGGCAACGGGATCTACGCCCTGAAGTGCAAGGACGCGATCATCTTCTCGCCGCACCCGGGCAGCCGCAGAACTACCTTTGAGACCGTGCGCGTCATGCGCGAAGCACTCCAGCGGCTGGGCGCTCCGGAAGACGTCTTCCAGTGCATCGAGAAGCCCAGCATTCCGCTGGCACAAGAGTTGATGGCGATCTGCGACCTGACCATCGCCACCGGCGGCGGCGCCATGGTGCGGGCGGCCTACAGCTCCGGCAAGCCCGCTTACGGCGTGGGCGCGGGCAACGCCACCATGGTGATCGACGAAAC
>OMOG01000141.1:0-13311 GCA_900290305.1 Candidatus Sulfopaludibacter sp. SbA4 | reverse complement strand
TTCGGATCGGGCTGCTCCGCGGATGGCAACCTGGTGGTGGAGGAGACCATCTACGAACGGTTCCTCGATCAATTGCAGGTGGAAGGCGGCTACCTGGTGAACGAAGACGAGAAAGCACTCCTGCGCAAGGCACTGTGGGATGCCGAGGGCCATCGCACGACGGAGACCATCGCGCGGCCGGCCGCGTGTATCGCCCAGATCGCGGGATTTTCCATTCCGCCGGACAGGTGCTTCCTGATCGTGCCGGAAACGCAGATCGGCAAGGAGCACCCGTTCTCCAGCGAAAAGCTATGCACCGTGCTCTCGATTTTCAAGTACGGCGGCAGGTTTGCCAACGCGCTGGAGATGGTCCGGCGGATCTACGAAGTTGGCGGCAAGGGCCACTCCTGCGGCATCTACTCCTTCAACGACGAGCACATCCATCACCTTGCCCTGATGGCGCCGGTGAGCCGCATCATGGTGCGCCAGCCGCAGTCCAAGGCGAATGCGGGCGCGTTCAACAATGGGATGCCGATGACCTCCAGCATGGGGTGCGGCATCTGGGGCGGCAACATCACCAATGAGAATATTTCGCTGAAACACTACATGCAGTTGACCTGGGTGGCGCGTCCGATTGCGGAAGACCGGCCCTCGGAAGCCGAGTTATTCGGCGAGTTCTACAACACGGAAACCTGGTAGCGCCGGCCACCCGGCGGCGCCTACACGTGTCCGGGTCCTGACTCCTGACTCCCATCCCCACCGGATCAAGGGCGAAGCCCATGCTCAAGGGCGAAGCCCATGCTCAAGGGCGAAGCCCATGCTCAAGGGCGAAGCCCTTGCCTGGTTAGGCTGGCGCGGCTCGTATGGTGTACACTGCGCACAGAGGAAGAGCCGATGATTCAAACGGTCGAGGCTGTGATCGATGAGCAGGGCAATGTGCGCCTGCTCGAGCCCGTGCATCTCCCGACGGCGCGGCGCGCGCTTGTAACGATCCTGGAGGACCACCCAATCGCCGGTGCGCCCGAAAGTGCGCTGCTGAGCGAGGCGGCGCTTGCCGACTGGAACCGCCCGGAGGAGGATGAGGCGTGGTCGCACCTGCAGGAGGCGCAATAATCCTGGTGCGGTTCCCATTCTCCGACCTGTCGCAGACGAAGCTGCGCCCGGCCGTGGTTCTTGCCGACGCCGGCCGGGGGGACCGGATTCTGTGCCAAGTGACCAGCAAGGCGTACGGTGACGCGTGCGCCATCAGGCTTGAAGACGCCAGCTTCGCGGCGGGCTCGCTGCGCGCCACAAGCTATGCGCGGCCAGGCAAGCTTTTCACCGCCAGTCAGGATTTGATGGTGACGCAGGTCGGCAAGCTGAAGCCGGAACCATTCTGGCAGATCATCGATTCCCTGGTGACCCTGCTGCGAGACGGTGGTTTTCAATGATCCACCACAGCTAGGCCGTACCTGACCAGGGCATGCACTCGCCGCCCGCCGCTCCGCAAGGCAGTCCGGGGGACAACATCAATATCGCTCCCAGGTATCCCCGATAGCATGCCCACGCCCCGCTACCATGGAGCCACGCTAGATCAACGCTGGATCACAGGAGCGAGGGCGCAAGCTCCTGGCCTGCGCCAGGCGAGCGTGGTAACCGTGCCACTACTGTTACATCCAAGCCGGCCTCGAGTCAGGGGTCCTAAACTGGGATGGAAGAGAGGATGGGGATCCCGATGCGTCTTGCTGTTTTCGCCTTCACCGCCACAGTCGCGGCCCAAGCCGGGTTTAGCCAGACGGACTGGCCGACCTTCGGCCACGACCTGGCGGGAACGCGCTACTCGACCCTCAAGCAGATCGATACCAGGAACGTGACGCGACTGGTCCGGGCATGGACCTATCACATGGAGGCGGGTGGCGCGCCGGCTCCGGAACGGGCCGCGCCCGGCAGTTCCGCCGCCGGCGACGCCGCCAAGGGCCGCGGACGCGGCGGACGCGGATTCGGCGGCGGGGGACGCACGTCTGAGGCCATCCCCTTGGTAATCGGCGGCGTCATGTACCTCACCGCCATGAGCAGAGTGGTGGCTCTCGAGCCGGAAACCGCGAAGGAGATCTGGGCTTACGACGTCAAAGACGGCGCTCCAGCCACGCGCGGCCTGGAGTACTGGCCGGGCGATGCGCAATCCCCCGCCACAGTCTTCTTCGGCACTTCCAGCGGCAAGCTCTATGCCCTGAATGCCAAGACCGGCAAGCCCGTGCCGGGCTTCGGCAATGAAGGCATGGTGGACATGAAACCCGGCGCGTTGAACGGCCTCGCCAATTCGCAGTTCGGACTCTCCTCGCCGCCCATCGTCTACAAAGGCCTGGTCATCACCGGAGCCCATGTGCAGGAGGGACCAAGCATCGGGGCGGCCGGCGATACGCGCGCTTGGGACGCGCACACCGGCAAGCCGGTCTGGACGTTCCACTCGGTGCCACGCCCCGGCGAGAGCGGCAGCGAAACCTGGAAGGGCGATGACTGGAAGAACCGCTCCGGCACCAACGTGTGGGGCCTGATGACCATCGACGCCGCCACCGGCACTCTCTACATGCCGTTCGGCGAGCCCACCACCGACTACTGGGGCGGCGACCGGCCCGGCGCCAACCTCTTCGGCACCGCGCTGGTGGCGGTGGACGCACTCACCGGCAAGCTGAAATGGTACTTTCAAGCGGTTCACCACGACGTCTGGGATTACGACCTCTGCGCACCGCCGATTCTGTTCGACGTGAAGCAGAAGGGCAAGACGATTCCCGCCGTGGGCGTGCTGAGCAAGGCCGGGTATCTGTTCATCCTGGACCGCGTCACCGGCAAACCTGTCTTCGGCGTGGCGGAGCGCAAATTTCCTACCGGCGACGCTTTGCCGGGAGACGAAGTCTGGCCCACGCAACCGGTGCCGCTCAAGCCGCCGCCGCTGGCGCGTACGAGTTTCCATCGCGAAGACATGGCCACGGTGACGCCGGACCTCAACAAGTTCTGCACGGAGCTGTTCGACAGCATTCCCGGCGGCCTGCACGCAGGCGGACCGTTCACGCATTACTCCACCACTCCCAGCGTGATCTTTCCCAGTTCGATCGGCGGCGGCAACTGGAATCCGCCTTCTTTCGACCCCGGCCTGGGATACCTGTTCGTCAACACCATGGATTTCGGAAGCCTGAATGTGATGGTCAAGAGCTCCGACGGCTCCCGCTATAGCCGCCAGGGTTACAACGGCATCAACCGCTTCTGGGAGCCGGAGAGCGGGATGCCCTGCAACCAGCCGCCATGGGGCCGGATCTTCGCCATCAACGTGAACACCGGCGAGATCGCCTGGCAGAGCACGCTGGGCGTCAGCGACAGCCTGCCGGCCGGCAAGCAGAACACCGGCCGTCCGAATATCGGCGGATCGCTCGCCACGGCGGGCGGGCTGGTGTTTATCGGCGCGACCGACGACAGCCGCTTCCGGGCCTTCGAATCCAAGACCGGCAAGGAACTGTGGGTGGAGAAGATCGATGCCGGCGCGCACTCGGCGCCGATTACGTTTCAGGGGAAGGACGGCAAGCAGTACGTGGTGATCACCGCCACCGGCGGAGGCTTCCTCGGCGACAAGAGCCACGCCGATGCCATGATCGCTTTCCGGTTGCCGTAGACAGGTTCCAAGCATGCCACGACATCTCGCGACAGGATGGATGATGGTGGCGGCCGCCCCGTTCCTGGCGGGCCAGAACCCCGAATTGCCCGACGGCAAAGGCAAAGCCACGGTGCTGAAACGCTGCGTAGGATGCCACGAAGCCGCCGAAGTCGTCGGCTCCCGCCTCACCGAAATCGGCTGGCAGCGCAACGTGGCCGACATGGTTGGCCGCGGCGCGGAGGGGTCGGACGAGGAGATGGCCGAAGTGGTCGCCTACCTGACCAAATACTTCGGCAAGATCAACGTCAACACCGCGTCGCCGGCCCAGTTGCAGGACTTCCTCGGGCTGACGGAGAAAGAAGCGCGGGCCATCGTCGCCTACCGCGAACGCGAGGGGCAAATCAAGAACTTCGAGCAACTCAAGAGCGTTCCCGGAGCGAATCCGGAGAAACTGCAAGACAAGCGGGCGCTCATCGCGTTCAGCGAGTAAACGGCCGGGCGGCATTTTCCGCGGCCGTGTTTCTACTTCGCATTTTTCGGAAGCGCAAACGCGATCAGGGCGTCCGACGTCGGGTCGCGAAGAAAACCGCCGCCCCCTGCCGCGACCACCACGTACTGTTGGCCGTCGCTTCCGAGGTACGTCGAGGGTATGGAATGCGCCGGCGCATCGATCTTTGTAACCCAAAGTTCGCGGCCGGTTCGCGCATCGAACGCGCGGAACCGGCTATCGATGGTAGCCCCGATGAAAATCAGATTTCCCGCAGTGGTGATTCCGCCGCCAAGATTCGGGGCGCCGGTCTTGAGCCCCTTGGCTTCAAGTTCATCGAACGTCCCCAACGGAACTCTCCACGCGATGTCACCGGTATTGGCATTGACCGCGACGAGTTCTCCCCAGGGCGGCGCAACACAGGAATAGCGCGTCTCCGCCTGCCAGAAACGGCCTGACTCCGGCGTGACCTTGCGGTACGAGGGTCCCGTTGCGCCAGCCGGCTGCGGCGGCGGTGCTTCCTCGTCGTCACCCGCACCGGCTCCGCCGCGGCGTCCGGCAGCGGCCGTTGCCGCGTCCGCGGACGCACCTGCGTCGTCTCCGCCCCTTCCACCCCGGCCGCCTCTTCCGCCCCTGCCTCCCCTGCCGGAGCCGGGCGCGACTTCCGCGATATGGCCCCATTGACCGGCATTCGTGATGTTCGTGTAGACCAAGCCGAGCGGCGGGTTGACCGCGATCCCGTTCCAGTTGCCGCCGCCGATGGCTCCGGGATAGACCACTATGTCCTGATTCAATTTCCACGCGCCGAACGGCACAGCGTCTTCGAGTTTGTACTTCTCCCACAAGTCTGCACAGTACCGAGTGAGTTCAGGCGTGATGCCTTTCGGCAATTCCTCCTTCTTCATGCCGATCCTGGCGATCGCCTCGGGCTTCACCGGGAACGGCTGCGTGGGAGACGAGATTTCGCCGGGCACATTGCTTTGCGGCACGGGTCTCTCTTCCAGGCCGAACAGCGGCGCGCCGTTGGTACGGTCGAAGATGAACATAAGACCCATCTTGCCGATGTGAGCGACGGCCGGTATCGGCCGCCCGTCTTTCACCACGTCGAGAAGCGCAGGGGCGGCCGCGGAATCGAAGTCCCAGAGGTCGTGATGCACCAGTTGGTGATACCACTTCAGCTTGCCGGTGTTGGCATCGAGCGCTACCACTGCCGTGCCGTAGAGGTTGTCACCGGGCCGGCTCACTGCAACGTAATCAGGCGAAGGCGGACCCGTCGGAGCATACACGATACCCCGCGCCCGATCGACCGTAATGTGGCCCCACACATTGGTGCCTCCGGCCGTTTTCCAGGCGTCGTTCTTCCACGTGTCGTGTCCCACCTCGCCCGGTTGGGGGATGAGGTGGAAGGTCCAGACCAACGCACCCGTTCGGGCGTTCCACGCTCGCACCAGGGGCGCGCGGTTGGGCGTGATCAGCAGATCTTTGTAGATGGCCGGCGGCGACTGCATCACCGAACCCATATCGACGAATCCTTCCGTGCCGAATGAGGGTATCGGCTGGCCCGTCTTGGCATCGAGCGCGAACATCCTGTTGCCGGCGGAGGCGACAATCCTCGACGCTGATTTGGCGTCTCCAGGCCAGTAGGAGACGCCGCGATTCGTAGGATGCGCCAGCGGATATTTCCAGATCTGCCCGCCGGTTACGCCATTGATCGCGTAGATTCCATTGCTGGCGGCCAGATACACCACGCTGTCGACGACCAGGGGCGTTGCTTCCATGGCGGCCTTCTCGCCCGTGTGGAACGTCCATGCGCGCGTCAGATTCCGGACGTTGGTGGCATCGATTTGCTTGAGGTCTGAGTAGCGGGATCCTCCCTGATCTTGTCCGAAATACTCCCAATCTTTCTGTGCGCGGATGCTGCCGGTCGATACCAGAGCGAAACAGGCGGCCAGAGCCGCCGAAGGGTTCTTCATATCGATGACGAAACCTAGAATGAAATTCGAAGATTCGCCACAAAGACACGGTTGCCGTAGAACACCGGCGGCGTGGTATACGAGTTCGAGCCGCCCGCGGAGGGAGCGGAGATGCGGCCGAAACTGGTCGAATTGATACTGGTCGTGGGGTTGGGGAAATGGGGCGTGTTCGTCGAGGAGATGGCATCCAAGCGGAACTCCGCCGTAAACCGCTCCTTTACCGTGAATCGCTTGAGCAGGTTCATGTCGAAATTGAACAGGCCCGGTCCCTTCCAATTTGAGACCAGATCCATGGTGCCCGGTTGTCCCAACGCGGAATTCTCGAAGAGAATATTGCCGTTGTACTGTATCGCCAGGTCGGTGCAATGGCTTTGCAGATTGTACTGGTTCGTAATGGAGGTGCAGTAAGGGTCCTTGACTTGCGTGAATTGGCTGGGGTTATAAAACACCACGCCGTTCCCGGTGCGGATGACGTGACCGGGATCTTTACCCATGGGCTGCAAGCTGGTGCAAGGGTCGGTGCCCCCGGTGGGATCGCCGGTGCAAGTGAAGCTGAGATAACTTCCGGAGTTCAGCGTGAAGATACCCCCATACTGCCAGTTGCCGATGATCTTATCAATGACACCGGCGGCGCCGGACGTGGCGTTCAGGAACCGCTTGCCCCGGCCAAATGGAAGCTCGTAGGTGCCGCTTGCCTTCCATGTGAATTGTTGTCCGCCTGGCTCTCTTTGCGCGTTCCAGTTTCGGGGATCGAAACTAAAGCCGTTGAGGCTCATGCTTTTGGCCCACACGAAGTTCCCATCAAACGCCAGGCCGTTCGAGAAACGTTTGATGAGCTCGACCACTCCCGAGTTGTAGCTCGCATTGAGACAGGCGCATTCGTCCGTTACGCCGGAGTACTGCGGATTGACCACGACAAAGTTCGACGGCAAGCCGGCGTTCCCCAGCAACCAACCCCGGACCGGGGTGGTCCCGGCTGGCCCCAGCGCCTGGCTGGTGTTGAAAAAACTGGCCAGGCCGCCGGCGCTATTGCCGGCAAAAAAGCCGAATGTGCCGGTGTACTGGAGCAACGCCTGAGAGCCGGTAAGCGTCGTGCCATTGACGGTACCAACTCCGGGAATGGCGATTCCGTTGAGGAGCTTGTTGAACAGGGGCGCATTCCCTCCCTGCGCGGTGAGGGTGGTTGCGGCCGCAAATCCGTTTTCAAAAACGTTGGGGGTGTTTAAGGCGAAACCTCCGGGCAGGTGCGCGCTGTGATTGCCCACGTAACGCACGGCCAGCGACAGGCTCGGAGTGATCTGCCGCTCCAGCGAGACGTTGAGGTTCTGCACGACGGACGGTTTGAAGTTCGGATCGGTCGCTACAATACTCTGGGTCTTGTCGTTAATCGGCCAAATCTGCAAGGGGTTGTTGAAGGTCGGCGACAGCGGAAGGTTAATGTTGTTCAGAAACGTGGGTGCGACTGCGGAAAACGTGGCGCTGGTGGCGAATTGCGTAACGACGCCGCTGATATCCAGAAAACTCAGAGTCATTGGGCGCGACATGCCGTATCCTACCCGCAGTACAGTCTGGTTCTGTCCGAAATACGGAATCGCCCAACTCAGCCCTGCGACCGGCTCAAAGGCATGGTAATAGTCCTTGTAGAGGTTTTGGCCGGGATTCGCCGAGTGCGGCCCCACGGTCTCCATCTGCGTCAGGGCCCCGCCCGACGCCCCGGGGTTCCACAGCGCGCCAAAGTCTGTCCCGGAAATGCCGAAAGCGCCGGCGAAGCCGGTTGTCGGCGAGAGCTCGCGGCCCCATTTTTCCCATGGCACCCCGACCCAGTCCCAGCGCATGCCGAAGTTTACAGTCAGGTTCGAGGTCACTTTGAAATCGTCCTTGATGAAGCCGTTCGCGTCACGCTGCTCAAAGGCCGCGCGCGATGGGTATACAATCCACTGCGGATTCTTTCCGTTGGCCACGCCAAATCCCTCGGAGATCGATGAAACCGAGCCGGTGAGATCGGTCAGGATGTTCGTCGCCAAACCCTGGTTCGCGCCAACCAGCCCCGGAATCGTATTGATCCCCTGCACCGCAGTGTTGCCGGCGCCCAAGGTGACAGCGGGAGTCACGTTGTTGTTGATGTTGTAGGAATTGGTCGCAGTGTAATCCACCTGGAAGCCCCATTTGATGGAGTGGCGGCCGTGAGTCCAAGTCATGCCGTCCCCGATGGTGTACACCGGGTCGATCAGCTCGGATTCGATGCTGCCGGGGATGGGACTGGTAAAGCTGGAGAAACCGGGAATGTAAATCACGCTGTTTTGCGTAGGATATGCTTGCGGATAGGCCTTTACGCCGCTGTCCTGCAACAAATCCGGATGCTGGAGGCCGATCTTGAATTGGTTCAGGAGGTTCGGCTTGATGGTGGAGTCGAAGTTCACCGACGCAAACCAGGAGTGGTCCTGGTTATCGCCAGACACGGGGAGCGATGGATAGACCGACGCCGTACTGGTGTAATACTGGTGCTCGTGGGTTACCACCACACTGAGGTGATTGTTCTGGTTGAGGTAGTGGTCCACTTTAAACGTGAATTGATCCAGGTCCGCATACGAAGGGATCGCCCAGTTATAACCGGCCGTATTCAGACCATCCCCTACGGTGAAGTTATTCGGGAGCGGAGTTTCCGCGACGATCTTTGGCACGACGCCGCTGGGGTCGGCGGCCGGGCGGTTCGGGTCCCTGCCAAAAAGGCTGATCGTCTGCAGGGGACCCGTGGCGGTCGACGGTTGAACCGGGTTCCCGTTGGCATCGACCACCGGATTGCTGGTGGCGCTGTAATTGGAGTTGGTTGCGCCCGGGAAGAATCGGTAGTTACCCTGCCGCGCCGGCGCCGTCAGTACGGTGTTGGTTGCGGTGGCCGAGGTGCGCTGGCGATTGCCGTCGTAGAGGACGAAGAAGAAAGTCTTGTTCCTGCGGATGGGTCCGCCCACCCGCGCGGCGAACTGATTGCGGATCAGGGTTTGCCTGGGTATGTAGGGTTGGGAGAAATTGTTCCAAAATGTGTTGGCATCGAGGTCGGTATTGCGGAGCCCGTCCACCACGCTGCCGTGGAAGGTGTTCGTCCCGGAACGCACGATCATCGACACCGACCCCAACGATCGCCCCGATTCGGCGTCGACCGGGCTGCTGGTCACCTTGACCTCCTCGACCATGTCGACGGTCTGGGTCAACTGGAAGGAAAGCAGCCCGCCCGCCCGGTCGAGCCGGTTATTGGACACGCTGATGCCGTTCACAGTTGTAGCCAACATCATGGTTGAGCCTCCTGCCACGCTGACGCCGCCCCCGATGCCGCCCGCGAATTGAGCCTGGGTGAGCGCCAGATTGGCAGCGTTCTGGTCAATCAGGGGAAGGTGCAAAATCTCATCCCCCGTGACAATGCCGCCCACCACCGCACTGGTGGTCAGCAAGGGAGATTCGGCGGCGGCGGCCACTTCCACCGTGGTGTTAGCGGCGCCTACGATCAGGGTAAAGTTGAGTCTCACCTGCGCGCCGACGTCCAGCACGACCCGCTGATAGACGAACTCCTTGAACCCGGCGACCTGCGCGGAAACACGATAGTTGCCTTCCTGGAGACTGGGAAACTCGTAGGCGCCGCTAGTGTTGGTCGAGGTCTGGGTCACAACACCCGTTTCGATACCGGTGGCTGTCACAACAGCTTTTGGAATCAAGGCGCCGGTGCTGTCCTCGACGGTACCGCCAAGGCTTGCGTTGAAGGTTTGAGACAGGGCGAAACCCGCGAACAAAAATCCCGTTAGGACACAGAACACAATCCTTTTCATGAAGTTCTCCTGGTCGCCGTCATAGCGACAATCGCGTCGGAAATCCTGGCGCAGGCCGTTCCGGCAAGCTCTGAACAAACCAAAAATCTCTTCATTCGCGCCTCCTGGCGTCTACTTGGGTGCCAGTCGTCGGAATTGCATGTCTTACGTACGACCGCCGAAGCTACGAACTCGACTGATGCTATCGGACAAACCGCCCGCCAATCAACGAAGTAACGGTGCCGTTACGGTAACCTCTGTCGACGCCCGGCGCCTGGGATTTCCGCCAAACGGCGGTGGAAGCGGGTGCCTTTTCAATGTGCGCGGAGCGGCCTGGCCGGTACGCAGCCCGTCAGCCGGCGCGCCACGACAAGCTGGAGTGGAAGGATTTGGGCCGGGGCAATGAGCCGGTGTTTTGCTGCCCGTCCGAGGAACAAGCGCCCCGATGAGTCGGGGGACCCTCTGGGCCGGGCAGGCACGGGTATTCGTACTGGTCGAGCCCGGATGTCGCGCGAAGAGGCCCCAATGTAGACCGGGCGCGCGCCATCCGCAATCCGCCACCCATGGGAGCCGCCATTGACAACTGACAACATACGGTTTACGGTGTATCCTGATGATTAGGAGCTTCAAGCATCGCGGCCTTAAACGCCTCTTTGAACGTGACGACCGCAGCGGGATTCGGCCTGATCTGGTGGACACGGTCCAGGAAATATTGACCGTGCTTGATGATGCAGCTACCCCGCAGGAACTAAACCTTCCCGGTTATCGTCTGCACCCGCTCAAAGGCGGCTTGAAGGGGCTATGGTCTGTGACCGTGCGGGCCAACTGGCGCATCATTTTCCGTTTTGAAGGAACGGACGCCTTTGACGTTGAACTGATCGACTACCACTAGGAAAAGGAGAAATCGCCATGCCCATGAAAAACCCCGCCCATCCCGGACGCATCGTAAGAAGCGCCTGCCTTGAGCCGTTGGGCCTGTCCGTGACCGCAGGCGCGAAGGTTCTCGGCGTCACCCGGCAGACCCTGACAAAGGTCATCAACGGCAAGTCCGGCATTAGTGCCGAAATGGCTATCCGGCTTGCGAAGGCATTCGGCAGCACCGCAGAGACATGGGTACGCATGCAGGCGAGTTACGATCTTGCACAGGCCCGGAGGGACGAAAGCAAAATCAAGGTGCGCCGTCAGCACGTCCCGCAAGAACTGCACGTCGGTTGACGGCCCACGGGACTGAAACCGAAACGCCGGCTCATTGTCTCGACGGCGGAACCAAATCCTTCCACTCCAGCTTGTCGTGCCGCGCCAGCAAGGTGGTTCGCCTCCGCGTATTGGCGGCATCCAGAGTCAACCCGGCGCCCAGCAGGCAAACTGGCAGCCAGGCAATTCGCGAAATCATCGCTCGACCGTAACACAGGGCCGGAAGGCGCACGCTCTCGGCGGCCCGAGAGGCTGCGCGACAAAGCCAGCTCACGAATCTTCCACGACTTCAGGAGTTAGTTAGGGGCTCATTCGCGGAAAGCCCGGTGCGTTTCAGCCCCGCGACGTGTTGCGCGCCTCTTCAATGTGCGCGGAGAGGCCCAGCCGGGACGCAGCCCGTCAGCCGGATGTCGCGCGAAGAGGCCCCAATGTAGACCGCGCGTTCGCCATCCGCAATCCGCCACTCATGGGAGTTGCTCGACCAGTACGAGAGCGCGCGGCGGTCGAGATGCACCGTCAAACGGCCGGCAGCGCCGGGCGCGACCAGTACGAGAGCGCGCGGCGGTCGAGATGCACCGTCAAACGGCCGGCAGCGCCGGGCGCGAGCTCCACCCGCACAAAACCGGCGAGGGATTGTGGCGGCGTGTCCATCGGCATATCGGCGGACGGACCCAGATAAACCTGCGGAACCTCGGCGCCGCGCAGCCCGCCGGTGTTGCGCACGGTGAATGCGATGTCCGCTGTGTCGCGCGCGCGCCGGATCTCCAGCTCCGAGTATTCGAAGCGCGTGTACGAGAGGCCGTGGCCGAACGGGAACAGCGGCTGGATCTTCTCCCGGTCGTACCAGCGGTAACCGACGGCGAGACCCTCGGTGAACCGCACTGCCGGAGGGTTCGGATCCACACCGGTGGCGCCGGGCGCGGCGGTCACCGGCATGCGTTCCGGGTGTCCCGCGGCGCGCGCCGGCGCGTCCTCCAGGCGCCAGGGGAACGTCACCGGCAATCGTCCCGAGGGATTGGCGCGGCCGAGCAGCAGATCGGCAGTGGCCCACCCTCCCTCCTGCCCGGGAAACCACATTTCGAGCACCGCGGACACGCGCGCGATCCACGGCATGGTGACCGGGCCGCCGGTATTCAGCACGACAATGGTGCGCGGATTCGCCGCGGCCACGCGTTCGATCAGTTCATCCTGGTCTTCGGGGAGCGCCAGGCTCGCGCCGCCGAGGCCGCTCCAGGCGAACACCACGGCCGCCCGCGCCCCTCTCGCCGACTCCGCCGCGGCGCCGATCCCCGCGCGCCGCATGGCCGGCGTGATCCAGGCGAACCGGACGCGCAGCGGCCCTTCGCCGATCGAGGACGCCGAGAACCCGGCGCGATGCGCACCCGCCGTGAGCCGGACGGCGCCGCGCGCGTTGTCGCGGCCGTCCGTGGTGGGCAGCAGCCCAGACCACTTTTTGGAGACGCGGCCGGTGCCGCCGAATCCCGGTCCGCCGCTGCGCGCCACCGGCTGTCCGTCTATGCGGATGGCGCCGCCGCCATCGGACCCGCCGCCCAATACCGGCTGCACCATCAGGGTGTACTCGCCATCCTCGGGGGCCGTCAGGGTGGCGCTCCAAGAGCGTTCCCCGCCCGGCTCCAGGACCGCTTCCGATTCCACGCCGGGGATGGCGGCGCCCGTGAGATCGACGCCCACCGAGTACGCGATCCTGGCGGTGGGCGCCGTCTGTCGCAACGCGTCGAGCGGCGCTACCAGCCGCGCCTCGAAGCCGTAGGCGCGCTCACCCATGTACCCGGCGGCGAGCTGGCCGGCAGTGGGTCCGATCACCGCCAGCCGCCCCAGATCGTCCCCACGGAGCGGCAGCGCGCCCCCTTCGTTCTTGAGAAGTACGGCGCTCCTTTGCGCGATCTCCCGCACGGCGCGGGCGTCCGCTTCCACGTCGATCGCCCGCTCGCGTACCGCCGCTTTCCGCCCCAGGCAGCCGAAGCGGTCGAGCTGTTCCAGGATCCTCGTCACCGCGCGGTCGAGCGCGCTCACCGGAATCGCGCCGCTCTCGATGGCCTGCTTGAGCGGCTCGCGAAAGTACGGCCCGCCCGGGCGCCCGGCCAGCTCGCGCCCCGGCATCTCCAGATCCGTGCCGGTCGAGATGGCGGCGGGACCGTGCAGCGCGCCCCAATCGGAAGTCACGAAGCCCCGGAAGCCCCAGAGGCCGCGCAGGATGCGCTCCTCGAATTCCGGATTCTCGCAGGCCCAGCCGCC
>OMOG01000304.1 GCA_900290305.1 Candidatus Sulfopaludibacter sp. SbA4 | reverse complement strand
GGCGGCGGGGTTTCCATCGACCGCTTTGCCCAGTTGCAGGAAGCGGCCCGCACGCTGGTCAATACGGTACCCGCGATCTGTGTGTTCTTCAAACCGCGTATGTCGGGAACCCGCTATTGGAAGGAACTGGACGATCGGGCGGTGATCACCTGGAGCCTCACCGAGCCGGTGGGTGGCATCCAGGATTTCACCTGGGCGCCCACGGTCAACCGCTTTCAGGCGGTGCTGCGAAAAGATGGCTCGATCGAGATGTCATACGATCAGGTCGCGGCCAAGGATGCCATCGTCGGCATTTACCCGATGGTCACGGCCGGGGTGGAAAAAGAGATCGCGGTAATCGGCGGCCAAGAAGACCCATCGGCCGCCGCGAATCTGGATATCAAGAACATCAGGCTTGCGGCGGTCGACGGTCTTTTTCTGAAAGTGACGTTCGAGACGCGCGGGCCGGTGCTGCCGGAAGGCGACGCCGGTCTGGCGGGCATTACGTACCGTATCTATTTCGATGGGAATCAGCCCTTACCCACTCGTGCGGAGAATGCCCACCCCGGCGTCCAATGGACCATTCGTGGCGGCGTCTTCGGAGGACGCGGAGGACGCGGCGGGGGAAGCGGTCCCCGCTACACTGCGTCCGGACCGGGCGTTTCTCCCGGTGTGAAGGTCGACGGCCATACCATTTCGTTCGAGGGGACGCTGCCGGCATCGTTAAAGGGTAAGGATCAGGCCGCGGTATATGCGGAGGTCACGGGCCCTGGGACTTCGGCCGCCACTGTCGTTCGGGTGCCACCTCACGCCGTGAAGCTGACCGGGATCCGGAGTCCGGAGTTGGACCTGTCTTCGGTGAAGCGGCAGGACGGTCCCTTTGCGCTGGCCTACGAATCGTTTCACTACCTGGCTCTGCCCAATCCGCGGGATCTGACGTGCACGGTCATCCAAGCGCTGGGTGACAAGTTCGATTTGCTGGCCTATTACGCCGACTTCCGTGTGGACAATCAGGAGGCCGGCACGCCCAGCACCGGTCCGTTAGGCGGCGGTCCCTCGGGCGGCGCCGTGACCGGGATCGGCGCGAGCCAAAGGGGGCTGGAAAGCTATTGCAGCCAGGGCAGGTTCCAGTGGCAGTTCGTGCAACCGGTTTATGCGGGCTCCAACCAAGTGCAGGAGCGGCCGCCCGAAGGCACAACCGACACGAACACGCACAACATTTCGACCTACGATCACCAACTCGGCGAGCGGTCGCCAGATGGGCGGATGCCTCCGTACGACTACGCCATGTCGCAGATCGGGCATGAAATGGGTCACCGCTGGGGCGCGTTTGTGTCGGCGAAGGTGAACGGCGAGACGATCCCGCTCGGCCCCACTCACTGGGCGAGGGGACTGCAGGCGACGGTGGCGTTCCCATACCAGCGGCCCACGGAAGCATCGGCCATGGGAGGTGGGGTTTGGCAGGATAATTTCGATGGCACGTTCACCCAACTGGATGACGACTACTATGTGCCGGCAACCGGGTGGTCTTATCTCGACCTCTACCTGATGGGCCTGATTTCGCCCTCGGAAGTGCCCGACTTCTTCATTCTGAGGAATCTGGTTTCGGCGGGGAGGGACGCCAAAGGGCGCCCGATCTTCAAAGCCGACCGGACCAAGGTGACCATCGAGGACGTGATTGCGGTGGAGGGGCCGCGGCTGCCCGATGTGGATCACTCCCAGAAGAGATTCAACACCGGAATGGTGGTGATTGTGGAGCACGGGGCCAAGCCTAGCAAGGAGCTGACCGAGCGCACCAATGCGATCCGGGAAAGGTGGATCGACTATTGGGATACGACCACCGGACATCGGTCGTCGATGACCGCGACCCCGCGGTAGCCTGGTACACCGTTTCAGAAGTCACTAACGTAGGGTGGGACCGCTTGCTGACGCGCGCGGCTCCGATCAGAGTCGCTTCGCAGTAGCTCGACCGTCTGAAAAATACGCGGCGACAGTTTCGGGCAGGTCACTTCGACGAGCGGCACGCGCAGTGTTCTGCGCGCTTTTGTGACCTGGTAGCCAAGTCCCAAAAAAATCCAGATGGGGCATCCAATAACCGTCGATTCCCTGCGTCGGTACTTTTGAGGTTCAAAGGGTCCGAGCCGCGATTGCGGGCGCCGGATGGCGCCGGCGACGGGGCGGCGACGCCCTTTTCTCGGAGGAACGATGCTCAACAAAACGAAGATCAATGCCGCCGTGTGCGCGGTGGCAGCCGCATTCATGGCGCATCCGGCATGGGCGCTCAACAACCGGTCCTGGGTAGTCAGCTTTGGCTCGGACAACAACAACTGCACAGCCTTCTTTCCGTGCAAGACCTTTCAGCACGCTCATGACGTCACCGTCGACGGCGGCGAAGTAGACGTGCTGGATGCGGGAGATTACGGTGGGCTGATGATCACCAAGTCGATCACGATCGACGGAGGGAACATGGGGTACATTCAAACTTCCGTTGCCTTTGTTCCTGCGATCACTGTGGACGCACCCCCGACCGGAAAGGTCATCCTGCGGAACCTTTCGATCGGGAGTCAACCCCAGGTCGCTGGGAATACCGCCGGTATCGCCTGGTTCACGGGGCAGGCCCTGTCGATCGAGGGAGTATCGATTAGCGGGGTCGAAACCGGGATCGCGGTGGGCCCGCCGATCACAGATTTCGGCGCTCCGCGGCTCTTGATCAAGGACGTGACGATCCGGAACTGCAGTGTTACTGGAATCCAGATTGAAGGCTTCACTAATAACACCGGGCAACACCCAACGACGACTGAGGCCACAATGGATCACGTCACGATCGAAAACACCGCCACTGGCGTGTATGTGGCGGAAGGCAAAGCCAACATCATCCATTCCGTTTTCTCCCACGCTTCCGTTGGGGCAGTTGCGGCGCAGACCGAGATCAACCTGGACGACTCATCGGTCTTTTACTCGGCGAGAGGTGTGAGGGCGCTCGGTGCCAACGCCATCGTTCGCATCGCCGGAGACAATGTTCACGACAATACCGTAGCCCTGGACACCCTTGTCGGCGGTCAGATCGTTTCCTTCGGAAACAACCGTATTCTCGGCAACGGCTCCGGGGAAACTCCCAGCAGCACGACCGCATTGAAGTAGCTGAAGCCGCGGATGCTACACTCGGTGCATGGCATCCGGGTCGAACCCCTTTCCGCTGTACGTGGGAGGCGCGAACGGTGTCGAACCGGCGCTGGGACAGGCGCCCCGGATCACCTCGCTGCTGATCAAACCCGCTTCGGCGGTGTGCAATTTGGATTGCAGCTACTGCTTCTACCTGGACCGCGATGCCGATCCCTACAAGGCGCTTCCGGCGCGGCGCATGACCTCGGAAACGCTGGAACGCCTGGTGGACACGTACCTTTTCTATTCCTATCCCAACAGCGTGTTCGCGTTCCAGGGTGGAGAGCCGACGCTGGCCGGCCTGCCCTTTTTCGAGAAGCTGGTGGAGCTGCAAAAGCAGTACGGACGCGACGGGCAGACGGTGAGCAATGCGCTGCAGACCAACGGCATACTGCTGGACAAGAACTGGTGCGACCTCTTCCGCGCCTACCAGTGGCTGCTGGGCGTGTCGCTGGACGGCCCGGAAGAGGTCAACGACCGCTACCGCTTTAATAAGGAGGGCCGCGGCACCTGGAAGCGTGTGATGGAAAGCGTGGCGCTGCTGAAAAAGAACGGCGTGGAGTTCAACATCCTCTGCGTGCTCAGCCAGGCCAACGTGGACCGGCCCAAGGATCTGTACCGCTTTTATCGCGGGCTGGGAATCGACCACATCCAGTTCATCCCGCTGGCGGAGTTCGATGCGGAGGGCCATCCCATGCCCTTCACCATTTCGCCCGAGCAGTACGGGCGCTTCCTGTGCGAGCTGTTCGACCTGTGGTGGCCGGACCGCCGCAAGGTGCGCATCCGCCTTTTCGACAATATCGCCGAAGCCCTGGCGGGACAGAAGCCCGGGACCTGCACCATGCACGAAACCTGCGACAGCTACGTGGTGGTGGAGTACAACGGCGACGTGTACCCGTGCGATTTCTTTGTCGAGGGCGGGTGGAAGCTGGGCAACGTAACGCTCGATTCGTGGCCGGAGATCGCGCGCCGCACCAGGCGTTACAGCTTCGCCTCGAAGAAAACGCTGGCGCATCCGGAGTGCCAGGTGTGCGAGTACCAGTCCATCTGCCACGGCGGCTGCCCGAAATTCCGGCACGGCCCGCACAAGAAGTTCGAGGACCTGGATTATTTCTGCGCGGCCTACAAGATGATCTACGGGCGCAGCGTGGAGCCGCTGCGCGCCGAGGTTCGGAGGATGATGCGGTAGCGGGTTACCCTGTCGAGGCAGCAGTCGCCGCGGCGGCCGCTTCGTCGTCCTGCTTCTTCTTCTGCAGGAGTATGGTTTGTTGGCCCGCGGATGCGATGGAGATCAACCCGCGGCCCAATCCTTTCAGCTCATTGCGCCAGCGGATCTGCCCGGTAGCCGGGTCAAGACAGTACAACTCGCCGTGCGCGGCCGCGTACAGGTCTCCGTTGTCGAGCACGACGTTGACGAAATCGCCCTTCAGGCGTGTCCGCCATACTTCCTGCCCGCTCGCGCGATCCAGAGCGACGGCGGTTCCTTTGATGCCGATAAAAAGCCTGCCGGTTTGGGACATGATTTATACTACAGGTTAACTGCATATGCATGTCCAACGGCAAACCTAACATTCGCATCCTGGTGGTCCGGCTCGGAGCCATGGGCGACATCGTCCACACGCTCCCCGCGGCCGCCTCTCTGAAGCACAGCTACCCGGGTTCGCGCCTCACCTGGATCGTGGAGCCGAAGTGGGCCGCGCTGCTTGAGGACAACCCCTTCATCGACCGGGTCGAACTGCTCGACCGCGACAGTCCGGCGGGCCTGTTGCGCAGTTGGCGCGCGCTCCGCTCGGAGGGCTACGATCTGGCGATCGATTTCCAGGGGCTCATCAAGTCGGCGCTGGTGGCTTCGGCGGCGCACCCCGAGCGCATTTTCGGTTTTCATCAGACGCAGGTTCGCGAGCGCACCGCGGCGCTGTTCTACTCCGATAAGACCATCAGCCATGCGGTGCACGTGGTCGACAGGAATCTCGATCTGGCCGCGGCGGCGGGCGCGGCCAACGCCCTGCGGACTTTTCCCCTGCCGCAAGGCCGTGCGGAAGGCGACCTGCCGCCGGGCGATTTCGTGCTCGCCTCGCCGCTGGCCGGTTGGCGCGCCAAGCAATGGCCCATGGAGCATTACGGCGTGCTGGCCGCGCGTCTGCGGCGCGACTTGGGCATTCCCCTGGTGCTGAATGGTCCGCCGGGCTCGCCGTTGCCGGTGGTTGCAGGAGCAATCGTGCATGTCTCGGGCGTGGCCGGCCTGATCCACGCCACGCGCCGGGCCGCTGCCGTGTTGGGTGTGGATAGCGGGCCGCTCCACATCGCGGCCGCGCTCGGCAAACCGGGGGTCGCCATCTTCGGACCCACCGACCCCGCGCGCAATGGCCCGTACGGCGACTCGCTGAAGGTGCTGCGGAGCGTGGCCGCGCCCACCACCTACAAGCGCGGCGCAGCCATCTCCGAGAGCATGCGGAGCATCCTGCCGGACGAAGTTTTCGAGGCCCTGCGGGCGGTCTGCGTGGCGCGATGATCCGGTTCCCGAAGCCTTATGCCGATCGCGTGGCGCGGATGCGGGTGCCCAGCGGATTCCTGATCGTCGCGGCGTTCGCCTGGTTCTCCCACCCGAGCGGGCGGTCGCTGGCCGCGGGCCTGCCAGTGTCGGCGCTGGGCCTCGCGATTCGCGCCTGGGCGGCGGGATGCCTGGCGAAGAACCAGCAACTGGCCACCGGCGGCCCTTACGCCTACACCCGCAATCCGCTTTACATCGGAACGCTGCTCGTGGCCGCGGGGCTCGCGACGGCATCGCGCAGCGTCGGGCTGGGAGTTCTGTTTGCGGCGGTGTTCGTGCTGGTGTATCTTCCGGTCATTCAACTGGAGGAGCAGCATCTTCGCCGCCTGTTCGCCGATTACGATACGTATGCCGCGCAGGTTCCGGCGCTGTGGCCGCGATTCACCGCGCTTCCGCCAAAAAATCCGAATCCTTTTCGCGTCGCTTTGTATCTTAAGAACCAAGAATATCAGGCGGGCGTTGGATTTGCCGCCGGGACGCTGTTTCTTCTTTGGAAGCTCGTGGCGTGAGCCAGGGACCGCTCTGAGGGGAGCGGTCCTCTTCATTTGGGGGCCACGACCGCAAGGGATCGACGTCCTAATTCAGATGCTGTACCGTCGGCTCGATGCCCGCATCCTCCGGCCCCACCACCGGTAATTCCGGCACCTGCGCTTCGGGAATGATCCCCGCCGCCTGAAAGGCCGCCAGCGGAAACTCGAACGTCACCGGCTCGCAGTCCTCGGAGATCCATCGGCCGTTCAGTAAGCGGTACTCGGCTACATCGTCTTCGTCTTTGAGGGCGACCCGCATGATACTGCCGGTCAGGGCCAACAAGATGCCCGCGAGGATTCTTCCGTCGGAGTAGCGAATCAGCATAGTGCCTCGTTTCCACACCATATTGCGCCAATGCGCGATGCGTTCGCCAGACCCAAACGTACCGATGCCGTACTTCGAGGTCCAAAGGAAAATCCTACTCCGGTACGGGAGGGTACTAAAACTTTCCGTGCAATTCGTCCTCCGGCACTTCACTGGAATGCCCGCCGGCCGACAACGCCACGTTCAATACCAGCGCCAGCACGGTTCCACACGCAATGCCCGCAATGTTCAACCCTGCCACGGTCAGGCCCTTCACGCCCAAGCCGGTAGCCACGATGATTGAGACCCCCGCTACGACCATATTCCGGTGATCGGAGAAATCCACCTTGGCCTGCATCCAGATGCGTACCCCCATCAGGGCAATCAGCCCGTAGAGAATCAGCGTAATCCCGCCCAGCACCGGATTCGGGATCGACTGAATCAGCGCGCCGAACTTGGGGCACAGCCCCAGCAGGATCGCGATGGCGGCCGCCATCACGAAATTGTAGGTGCTGAAGACCCGCGTGATGGCCATCACGCCCATGTTTTCGGCGTACGTGGTCTGCGGGGTGCCCCCGCCCATCGCCGAGACGAAGGTCGCCACGGCGTCGCCCATGTAGGCCCGTCCCAGGTGCCGGTTGAGGTCCCGCCCCATGAAGCCCGAGATGGCGGCCAGGTGGCCCTTGTTCTCCGCCACCAGCACGATGAAGATCGGGGCGATCACCAGCAGCGCATTCACGCTGAACACCGGCGTCTGGAACGGTGGCAGGCCGATCCATGCCGCGCCGCGAATCTGCGCCAGGCTCTGCGGGTCGAGCACCCCCAGCATGGCCGAGAGTCCGTACCCCACGATGGCCCCCGTCAGAATCGGCAGCAACTGCAGGAAGCCCCGCAGGTAGATGGATGCCAGGGCCGCGGTCAGGAAGGTGACGGACGCGATGGCCAGGCGGGTGAAGTCGCCTCCGCTCTTCACCGTCAGATCCGCGTTCACGAAGTTGGACACCGCGGAGGGCGAGAGATTCAGGCCGATCAGCGCCACCACCGACCCGGTGACCACCGGCGGCATGAGCCGGTCGATCCACCCCGGACCGCGCCGCATGGTGACCACCGCCGCCACGGCGTAGAGGACGGCGGATCCCGCGATGCCGCAAAGGGCCAACGGAATTTTGGACGCATCGCCGCCCGTCACCGCCAGTACCGGTCCGATGAAGGCGAAGCTCGATCCCAGGTAGCTGGGCACCTGGAAGCGCGTGATGAGGATGAAGAGGAGCGTGCCGATGCCCGAAAAGAACAGCGCCACCTGCGGGTTGAAGCCCATCAGGATGGGACACAATACGGTGGCTCCGAACATGGCCACCACGTGCTGCATCCCCATGGGGACCAGGCGCAGAAACGGGATTCGGTCTTCGGGATAGTAGATTTTCTTGGGCAGCATGCCGGAGCCTCATTCTACTACGCGAGGCCGGCTTCGTCAGGCGGAGCGCCGGTCGGGTCTCCAATCCGGCCAGGGCGGCGCGATCCCGTTGCACCTCAGGTACGCGATCATCTGGCCCATGTGTTCGTGCGCATGCGCCAGCATCCGGAGGTAGACGCGCCGAACGGTGGTCATCTCGCCAAAGAAGTGCAGGCGCCGATCGAATTCCGCGGCGCCGGCCTGCTCCACGGATTGGCGCACCGCCTGGAACGAACGCCGCAGCATGCCGATGACGGCTTCTTTCTCGCGAACGCTCTTCTCCAGCTCGTCGTTCCTGCGGATCAGCGCCACGAAGCGCTCGAATCCCCCGGCCGGAATCTGCCCATATACATCGCCTGGGGCCGGCATGCCGACAACGTCGAGCAGCATGAAATTGCCCGCCGCCACGTGAACCAGAACCTCGCTGACGGACCGGACCTTTTCCTCTTCCTCCGGCCGCCACCCGTATTTGCCGGCCGGCAGAGTCTCGGCCATGGCCGTCAGTTGCCTCTCGACGATCTCCAGTTCCCAAAGGAACTCGCCGCCGAACCCTTCCATTCGTGTAGTGGGACTCATGTCAATAATCCAGGTTCGCGCCGAAATCGGGCATCTCGTGTTGGCGGATCGCATCGCTCCAGGCGTTGATCCGGCCGCCATCCTGCTTCCAGAACTCGCGGCAGAGAACCAGGAACTGCAGCACGGCCGGAGCCTGCCCCTTCTCGAGGAGTTCCCTGGCCAGCATCATATTGGGACCATTGCGGCTCAAGGCCGGCGATCCGGGCGTGGTCGCCGCGTTCATGAGGTACTGTCTGGCCAGCGGCAGATTCTCGCGATGCAGCGCGACTCTTCCCAGCACCGAGTAGCCGTCATAGATGGCGTCGCCGTAATCCGGCTCCTTGGTATATGTCGGGGCCATTTGCAGCAGCTCGCGGGCATAAGACTGGGCGGCTTCCATGTCGCCCGCGCGGAACGCCGCCTTCGCCGCGAGCGGCAGCAGTGCGAACCGGTCCCGCCCGTTCGAGCCCGATACGGCCTGCTCGATCCAGGCAAAAATCCGCTGGTGCGTGAGATGGAACAGCCGCACATCGGCCGACGCGTCGCAGGCCGCGCCCGCGGCCCGCAAGTCCGGATCTACCGCGGCGCGTGCCATTTCGACGGCGTGGAGCGCGCTCTTGATCTCGCGGCAGGCCGGCTCGACCTGCGCGTTCAGCAGGAGCGGAGCGACCATCGCCAGCGCCGGGAGCCTCATATGGCCTCGTGGCTAAGATAGCGCAATCCCGGCACAGCCGCACCGGATCTCGCGGTCGCGGCTCTAAAACAGAGCGTCATGAGTGCTTGCGCATCCGCTCCCTTGCTCGCCAAGGGCGAGGGACGGGATGCCCCCTGGGCCCGGCTCTGTTCGGAGCCGCGCGCGCAAGCAAGCGGTGTTCGCACAGACAATAACGTCGCTGTGTTTAGTTCGACACGGCAATCAGCGGGTTATTCGAATTCTGCCCGGAGATGGTAATCACCAACGGATGATCCCCGGCGGCTACCTTCGGAACCACGAAATTCGCCTGATACAGCCCGATGCCTAAGGGGGTCAGGCCCATGTAGTTGATGATGGCGTCAACTCCGCCGACCTTCACCGTGTTCGTCCCGGATACCGGCGAAAGCCCAGACGGCGCGGGAGCCCCGGTCACCAGCGGCCCCGCGGCGTTCACCGGCCCACCGCCCGTAAAGTACACCACCAGGACATCGCCAACCTTGGCGGGCGCCGTGGGAGAATTGACGGCGCCATCCTGATTCACTACCACCGCGCGATTGTTCCCGTACACCACGATCCCCGGCGTGCCCGTAGCCGGGATCATGACCGCCGCCGCGTTGCTCATGGCGGACCCATTTTTCACGATCACAGCGGCCACGCCCGGCTTGATGTCCTCGGGCATCTGTGCGTTGATCTGGGTCGGAGACACGTAAAACAGCGGCGCCGGCTCCCCATTGACCGTAACCGTGGTGGTCAGGACCGTGGTGGGCAACGGGACGGCGGTCGGTTGCCCTACACCGGTCGCCAGATTCACGCCGAAAATCGAGAACACACTCCCCGCGGGAGTCTCGTCGGGAAGGTAACTGGCCGCGTTCCCTATCGCCTGCCCGGGATTGACATTTGCCACGCCCCCGTTGCCGTTAAAGATCAACTGCGTGTTGGTGGTCACCAAATGAAAGGATGCGGCCGTCGCTCCAAACACGGCAACAGACCCCACGTACTTGTTGCTCGCGGTGTCGGTGAGGGTAATAGTTCCCAGGCACGCCGAAGTCACCGAATAAGTTCCCGTCGCCGATACGTTGGCCGTAGCGGTGTTCGAGGCCTGGGTCCAGTTGGCGGTCACATTTCCCTGCCCATCGAATTGCATTACGCCGGCGACATCGTCCGGTCCCGTAATGGAAGACCCGGAAAGCGAGCTGCCGGAGGCGCTGAATGGCCATGTGCCCGACAGCGTGCTGGCCGCGCAGGCGCTGGGCTGCACGTTGCCGTTTCCGTTGTAGGCATAGGTGGCGTCCGTGCCCACCAGCGTGAATTGTCTTGCGGTTTGAGTAGCGGTGTCGATATTAAAAGCGACCAACGCGAAGGTAGCGGTGTCTCCGCTGGTGAGGTTGATGGATCCCTGGCAGTTGGATTGGAGAGAGTACGTCCCGGAGTACACCACCTGCGTTCCGAAGGCCTGGCTCCCATTGACGGCGTTGGACGTCATGGTGAAGGTGACTTTGCTCTGCCCGTCGAATGTGACCGCGCCGGCCGCCCTCACGAGTTTCGTGAGAATTCCCGCTGGGGCAACGCCCCCGTTAAGCGTGGACCCATAGGACCCATTCAACGTCGAAGCGGCGCACCCTGCCCCGGTACTGACTTGCGCCGCGGAGCCGAATCCGTCAAAAAGCAATTGCGGACTGGTAACCGCAAGGGCGAAATCGGGCGCAGTCGAATAGATGCTCAGGGAAACCGCATACTTGTTTTTGGCAGTGTCGGTGAGCGTAGCCGAGGCCAGGCATGCGGAGTTCAGAGAGTAGGTTCCCGTGGCCGCAATGGCGGTGCTGGTCAGGTTCGACACCTGGGTCCAGTTGGCAGTCAGGTTGCCTTGCCCGTCGAATTGCAGCACCCCCGCCACATCCAGGACGCCCGCCGCGGAAGCGCCGGAAAGGCTGTTGCCGTTAGCGCTGAATTCATGCACGCCCGATAGCGTGGCGGGGCAGGTAGCCGGCTGCACGTTGCCGGACCCATTGTAGGCGTAGTTGGCGTCCGAACCGATCACCGCGAATGACTTTCCCTGGTTAGTAGACTCCAGGGTGAACGTAGCCGTGTCTCCGTTGGTGATGTTGATCGCTCCCACACAGTTGGATTGCAGACTGTAAGTCCCCGAATACACCAGCGGCGCACCGAAAGACTGGCTGGTGGTGACAGTGTTGGCCGTCATGGTGAACGTGACTTTGCTGAGCCCGTCGAAGGCGGCAGTGCCGACCGCCTGGAACAGTTTCGTTACCACGCCGGCAGCCGTGGTCTGGCGCCCATTTAGGTAAAGCTGATAGGTCCCGTTGAGGGTGGAGGAAATGCATGGGCTGCTGCCGATGGCCGGCTGGGCCAGAGCCGGCGCCGCGGGCAGGCAGAAAAGGATCGGCAGCAGCGTGGCGTATCGTCGCGTCATGGGTGGGTTGCTCTCCTGTGCAGTTAACACTTATAGCACTTAACCCTGGAACGCCCATCCGGAACAACTGCACGTTCGTGTAAATGGCGATTGGGATGTGCGTTTGCGTACAAGTGAGACAGGCCACGGCTTCACAACCGTCGCGCGGCACAAAGGCCGCGCGAATCTCGCATTAAGACGCTCCCGATCGAGCCATCTTCCGAGCCCATGACAGGTTGGCCGCATACTGCGCATCCAACGCCGCCAAATCTGACTTGACTCGTGGGTGCCCATCCGGAGGGGGCCCGTAGTCCTCCCTGTTCGGAGACACGAAGACGGCAGGCTGCTCGAACCCCTGGCCGCGGATCGTGGTAAGGAGTTCCAGGAACTCTTCGAAGATCTCGCAATCTTTGTACTCCTGCTTGGCTTCGCTGGCAGGAGGGATGCCTGCCCAGACACGCTCGCTGGCTTTTCCAATGCACGTCGCAGTCCCCCGGTAGACCATAGTTGAGTCGACGAGCCTGTCCATGATCTGTAGGATCCGTTCTCCCAATATCAGTTCCACCCCCTCCGGCGAGGCGATTCGCTTTTCCGGAAAAACCATTCTTGCCAAACTCGAAATGTGAGTGATCGACTTACTCAGTTCGCGCATGCCGCGGTGCAACTCGTCGGTGACAGAGCCGCGGCGTCCGTCGAGCTCGTGCATCACATTGGCAGTGCTGACGAGCCAGATCCGTCTCGGGTCTGCCAGAGCGTCGTCCACGACCGTCACTGCCGAGTCGACGATGTCAACTTGCAATTCGCGCCGGAACGGGACGCGCAGGATGTCAAGAATCGCCGCGGTGTCGAGAAATAAGATCGGCCTTGGTAGCGCGATCAGAGTTGCCACGAGGTCGGCGCACGCGAGAGGCTGTCGCATCTGGCCGGCTAAGACCCGTAGACTCCCAGCAGTTCGCGAGCGTGCTCGTATTCAGTCGCCAGATTGGCAGCCTCAGCCTCGGGCCAGTTCTCTTCCTCGATGAGCCATTGTTGTAGCATGGATGGGCTCAGTCGCGCTCCCTCACGGTGCGCCGCGGTCAAGAATTCGTTCCATCGCTTGCGGTCCATTGAATCAAGGATAGATTTGTCTGCAAGCCCGGAGAAGCTACGTAAGAGATCGGCAGTGGACGTGGAAACGAAATCTTCGATCCGTGGATCGGGTGGTCGCAGTTGGATCTCAGCGCCAACCGTTTGTGCGGCAGGGAGTGTGAAGCGCTCGTGAAACTCCTCCAGGGTGGCGTTGTAATTGTCGTAGGTCAGCGCCGCTTCGTCGTCGGCGAGGATGTTACTCACATATAACCGGCCCCCGGAAGAAGTGGCGATCCAAAGCTCACAGGCGGGCCTGGAACCCGATCGAGCGCGAGAGAAGCAATACAGGCCGAGAGCGCTTCCTCGCACTTCGCTCTCGCGCTCGCGGCGCCTCGACCAGCCGCCGGTAAGGCGCCGTTCGACCTCCGCAATGAACCGGTCGAGGACCTGGCTGCTGCCACTGACCTCGAGATTGTGGTAGTCTTTCATCCCTCGACTATTGTAGCGGATCTCCAGAGGGAGATCCCTACTTCGCGTCGCGCCAGTTGTCCCCCACCCCCACGTCCACCAGCAGGGGCACTTTCAGTTGGTACGCGCCTTCCATTTCCTTCTTGACCATCCGCGAAACCGCACCCACTTCCTCCGGCGGGCACTCGAACACCAGCTCGTCGTGCACCTGCAGCAGCATCGCGCTGCGCCGGCCTTCGCCCGCCAGCGCGGCATCGATCCGGATCATGGCCAGCTTGATCAGGTCCGCGGCGGTTCCCTGCAACGGCGAATTCACCGCCGTGCGTTCCGCGAAGCCGCGCGCGTTGGGATTGCGGCTGTTGATATCGGGGATGGGCCGCTCGCGGCCGAAGAGCGTGCGGGTCACACCGCTCTGGCGCACTTCGGCGATGGTGGCATCCAGCCACCGCCGCACTCCCACGTAGCGCGCGAAATAATTCTTGATGTACTTCTCCGCCTCCCCGCGCGAGATCCCCAATTGCGCCGCCAGGCCGAACGGGCTGATGCCGTACACGATTCCGAAGTTCACCGCCTTGGCGTCGCGCCGCGCCTCCGGCGTCACCATCAGCGGAGGCACGCCCAGCACCTCGGAGGCCGTACGCGTGTGGATGTCCTCGCCCTGGCGGAAGGCCTCGGTCAGCAGCGGATCTTCCGACATGTGCGCCAGCAGCCGCAACTCGATCTGCGAGTAGTCGGCCACCAGCAGCTTCCATCCGTCGCGCGGCACGAAGGCCGCGCGGATCTCGCGGCCCAGCGCCGTGCGGATGGGGATGTTCTGCAAATTGGGATTGGAGGACGAAAGCCGGCCGGTGGCCGCGCCCGTCTGGTTGAAGCTGGTGTGCAAACGCCCCGTGGCCGGATCGATCAGCGCCGGGAGCGCATCCACGTAGGTGCCCTTCAGCTTGGTGAGCTGCCGGTACTCCAGCACCTTGCGCACGATCTCGTGCTCCGCCGCCAGCTCGTCCAACACGTCGGCCGCGGTGGAGATGGTCTTGCCCTTGCCGTACTTCACCGGAGCGGGCAGCTTGAGATCTTCGAACAGCACGCGCCCCAATTGCTGCGGCGAGCTGATGTTGAACGGCTTGCCCGCCATGGCGTGGATCTCGCCGGTGAGCCGCTCGATCTCGCCTTCCATCAGCCCGGAGAGACGCTTCAGCTCGACCGGGTCGATGCGCACGCCGGTGCGCTCCATGCGAGCCAGCACGCCGGTCAGCGGCAGCTCAATGGTCGAGTACAGTTCGCGTAGGCCGCGCGATTCCACCGCGGGCGCAAGTTGCTTCCAGATCTCCAGGGTGATATCGGCGTGCTGCTCGGGCGACGCGCCCAGTTTCAGGTCGAGGCGCCGGTGCGCCTGCTCGTCGAGCGCGCAGCCGGAAGGGTCGGCATCCAGCAGAAACGCGTACAGCATCACGTCGTGCTCGAATCCGCGCGCGTCCACGCCCATGCGGTCGAGCATGAGCAGCGCCGACTTCACGTCGCAGGCGATCTTGGGCGCGCCCGCGTCTTCGAGCCACGGTTTTAAATGCGGCAGGTTCTCGGCCGTCACGGCGCGCGCCTCTCCCGGCTGCCACGCGAGGCCAATCGTGTCGAGCGCGAATTCGCCTTCCGCGGATTTCGAAATCGCCACCGCCACCGGAGCGCCCGCGGGCACCGCGGCCAGCCACGCGTCCAGTTCGCCGGGCTCCTGAATCACGCGATAATCGCGCTCTCGCGTGTCCTCGGCCGGACCCAGCTCCTTCAGCAGGCTGTGAAACTCCAGCTCCTTGTAGACCGCCTTGAGCAGCACCTCGTCGGGCGCGTGCGCCTTCACGGCATCCAGCGAAAACTCGATCGGGACTTCGGCAATGGTCGCCAGCCGCTTGCTCATGCGGATGCGCTCGATGTTGTTCTGCAGGCTCTCGCGGTGGGCCTTCTTCTCCACCTCGCCCGCGCGCTCCAGCATGGCATCGAGCGACCCGAACCGCTCCAGCAGATCCTTCGCGCCCTTCTCGCCGATTCCCGGAGCGCCGGGAATGTTGTCGACCACGTCGCCCACCAGCGCCAGCAGATCGGCCACCTGCTCGGGCCGCACCCCCATGAACGCCTTGACCTTCTCCGGGTCGTACCACTCATCGTTTTTGGCCGGGTTGAGCATGGAGACGCGGGGGCTGACAAGCTGCAGCATGTCCTTGTCGCTCGACACGATCACCACTTCGTACCCCGCCGCCTCGGCCTTGCGCGCGAGGGTTCCGATCACGTCGTCGGCTTCGAAGCCGCGATATTCCAGGATGGGGACCTGCATCGCTTCGAGGACGCGGCGCACGTAGGGAATCTGCTCCAGCAGGTCGGGCGGCGTCTCGGCGCGATTGGCTTTGTACTCCGCAAACTCCTGCACCCGGTGGGTGGCCTCGCCGCTCTCGAAGACGGCGGCGATGTAGGGCGGATGATACTGCTTCTCGAGCTTCCGCAGCATGTTATTGAAGATGTAGACCGCTTCGGTGGAAAGCCCGGTGCTGGTTCGCATGGGAGGCACGCCGCTGCGGGCGCGGGCGTGATACGCGCGGAAAATAAACCCGAACGTATCGATCAGGAACAGTCGCTGGTTGGGCACCTGGTCCATCATAACTGTCTGCGGCACCGCTCCGTGGATTCGGTGGCGGCATTAGAGCAAGCCATTGGCGAGTTT
>OMOG01000128.1 GCA_900290305.1 Candidatus Sulfopaludibacter sp. SbA4 | reverse complement strand
TCGCTCGGTTTGTACTGGCAGGTCTCGGGCGGAATGCAGGCCAGGACCTTGCGCGTGGTGGCGGATTCCTGCTCGATCTGGGGCAAGATGAAATCCAATAGCGACTTGGCAGTTTCGTGGGTCATGGGTACAGTCTATAACAGCGGGCCGCCATCTGGTTTGACATCCTCGCACGCACGCCTATGTCCGAAGCCGCGAAGCTCGGCGGGAATGAGGAGTTTGGGAGCGGTTTCGATCCATTCCCGAATCACCGTTTCGGCATTCGCCAACGCCTCCTGCCGAGTCGTGCCATCAGCCGCACAACCGTGCAACTCAGGTACTTCTGCGATGAATGAGTCATCTTCAGCGCTCCAGTACAGGATGATCTCGTGGTACTTCTGCGATGAATGAGTCATCTTCAGCGCTCCAGTACAGGATGATCTCGTATTTCGTCATTCGGCACCGTCCGCCAGTTTATATCGAAGGATTACGGCGCGAACCTGCTTGAGTTGGCAGGGTTTTGCCAGTGAACCGCGAGGCTGCAGATTCAAAATCCCGGCTACTCCCGGTTTAGAAAAGATGTGACGATCGCAAAAACCGCAGATCTTCGAATCGGGCGTTTTCATCCGCCGTTCCATCAAGACGTTGCCTTTGGCGTCATCTGATATCCGCAGCATGGTGGAGCAGCACTACTGGACGGCATCTCGGTGTCTCGGTGTGGGCGATCAATGAATTACCCCAAAATTTGGAGCAGTGGGCGAAGCAGGGAAAGTAGAGGATCAAAGCGGCGGCGGCGTTCGTTGGGGTAGGTGGGCGCTGGGGGGCGATGGGGGATTATGAGCATTGAAGAGCGAAACCGGCGAAACATCATGGACGAGGTTGTTCGGCACTTTCCACCCTCGTATCTGGCAATTGTCCAGGCGCACGGCCAGTTCCACGATTCAACGAGACGCTACAGACCGGTGCCTCATGGGGGATGGACAGCTCCTGGCCCAATTCCAGCGTACCCTATTAGCAACGATAAACCAACGGATCTCGTTGGGTTTCCCTTGACTCCCCGGTCGGATTTAGGATATATTGATCTCAGGGGAGACGAAAATGCTACTTACTGAAACTTCGCCGCAGGCGGTTTTCTCGGCCGCCGCCACCGACCTGAAGCCAGGGCCGGAGTGGGCTTCATTCGAGCAGTTTCGGACTGGAGGAGTGCCGGCGCTCGAATCGATTCATCCGGGGCACGTCGGAACTCTTCGTACCAAGGCGAACGTGTATCGGATCCTTGGCGACCGCGATTTTCAAGGTCTTATCGGGTTGGCCAGCGAAGTCGACAGGCTGCGAAATGGATTCGCGACAATGATACACGCTGTCAGGGTTGTCAAGGAAAATCCGCACTCGCCCTCCGCTGTGGAATTGTTAATCCACATTGCAACCCAGTGTGCCGGCTCCCCGGTTCTTCCCGCCAGAGAAGGCCATGAGCCTCATGTACCGGAGCAAGTCAGTTTGCCTGAAGATGATGAGGTCATTCTCGACCCGGCCCAACTGCGTGACCGAGTGAGTCAACGGTGATCGAGCAGCCGTCAGGTGGAAACCCTGGCGCACCGCCGGGAATCGATTACAGGGCGTTCTTTACCGATCTTGAGCGGCAGTTGTCAGGACACTCACATACTGCCGAGCCTATTGAGATCATCGAGCAAGCGGTTCAGGGAAGCTTCAAGAAAACGGCTGCCAGGCAGATCGCTTTAATTACCCAGGTGCGATCCTAGTCCCTCCGATCCTCTACGACGAAGTCTTGCCGGCCGGAGCGATTGGAGCGGACGAGGATCGGTTTCAGGTGTTGCAGGGCGACATCATCTCGACGGAGTCGGCATACTTCCTCGGTGAACGAATTACCGGCAGCCCTCTTTTTGCCGTCTTGAGTTCTACGTGCGACCTCGTTCCCAAGCGTGGCGATCATGCATCGCTGCTTCGAATGGGTCCGCTCCACGGCAGTACCGAGGAGACAAAGAGGACGCTTCAAATCCTGCTCAGCTTCAAAAGCCGGCGGGACCTCTACCTTCCGCCGATCGCCGATGAGGACCCGACCGCGTTAGGGTATGCGGTGCGTTTCGACGGTATAGCCCAGATTAAATTAGAAGATCTCTTGCTAGCCCGCCGCGTCCGGCCGCTCAGTCTGGCCGGCTGGCGGATTTTTGGATCGTTTGCTCGAGTGCTCATCGCCAGATCGACGGACGGCGAGGTTCGCTTGCGGAGTCTCCGCAGCGGCGGGGCTTGAGGTCGTGATCACATCGCTTTAGCCGGTTTGCAAATGGACGGCCGGTTGATACCCGCCACCGCTGTTCGTATGGCTACCAATGCCCGATTGACGCGACGACGGCCAAAACACAGGCAAGAATGCCTGTGCCACCGTGCAAGACACAGGCGAGAATGCCTGTGCCACCGTGCAAGACACAGGCAAGAATGCCTGTGCCACCGTGCAAAACACAGGCAAGAATGCCTGTGCCACCGCGCAAAACACAGGCAAGAATGCTTGTGCTACCAGAGGTACTTTACACCGAACTGAATGAGCCGCGGCGCTACCGCGGTCTGGGTGATTACGCCGAAGCTGGCGGTGCGGAAGGTGGTCCCCGGGTTGGCGAACTGGGGGTGATTCATGGCGTTGTAGAACTCCGCGCGGAAGGCCAACTCGGCGGATTCGCGGAGGCCGCCCACGCGCCAGCGCTTGCCGAGCGAGAAGTCGGAGTTCACCTGTCCCGGTCCGTTCAGGATGCTCTGGCCGGCGTTGCCATAGCCCGCCGAGCCATCGGAACCCAGCACCGCGGGCCCGCAGATGGCGGATGAGTCGATCCAGCGGTCGAGGCGCGCGGACACGCTGCCGCCGGTCGAGAGCGAGGCATAGGTTGCGCCCGGACACATCGTGATGGTCGACGTGGCGGCGCGGCCGTACACGGTTCCGCCATCAGGATCGGTGAGAGTCATGGGCAGCCCGCTCTGCACCAGCACGATGCCGGTCAGCGACCAGCCCTGCGCCAGCGCGCGGGCGAGCGGCGTGGCGCCGGCCGGCAGCGGCAGTTGGTAGTCGAAGTTCGCGATGAGCCGGTGCGTGCGGTCGAACGAGGCGCGCGCCTTACTGAGCGCCAGGTCGTTCTGATCGTTCAGCACGGTCAGATCGTTCTCGGACTTCGAGAATGTGTACGCGGCCTGGAAAGTGAGTCCCTTGGACATCTGCTTGCGAAGGGTGGCCTGCATGCTGTGATACCAGGACGCGCCGGTGAACTCGCTGGTCAGGAGTGCGGTCTGGGTCTCGCCGAGGATGGGAACGCGCTGGGCGGCATTGGCCGACGTGTTGGTCACGATGCAGTCCGCGGCTACGCCGTCATAACCGCAATTCACCGGTTGCGCCGCGCTGGCGAGTAGCGGCTGGTTGAGGCCGCGCGACAGGAGCAACCGGCTGCCGTGCGA
>OMOG01000131.1 GCA_900290305.1 Candidatus Sulfopaludibacter sp. SbA4 | reverse complement strand
CTTTCTCATCATCTTCGGCGTGACCACCATCTTCATCGCCATCGGCGCCATGACCCAGACCATTATCGAACGGGAGTTCGGTGAGGCCATCGGCAAGCGGCGGAACAAACGCATGATCGACCATCTGAAGGACCATTACATCATCTGCGGCTACGGACGCGTGGGGCGCGGCGCCGCCGCCGAACTGCGGCACGCGGGCGTCCCCTTTGTGGTGGTGGATATCGGGCCCGACCGTGTCGAGCGCGCCATACACGAAGGCATGCTGGCCGTGGCGGCCGACTCCACCCGCGACGACACCCTGAGGCAGGTGGGGATCGAACGAGCCCGCGGACTGGTGGCGGCGCTCTCGACCGACGCCGACAATCTCTTCGTGCTCCTCTCCGCCAAGGGACTCAATCCCCACATCTATGTGGCCGCCCGAGCCGCGGAAGAAGGCGCCGAAGAGAAGATGCGGCGCGCCGGGGCGGACGCCGTGTTCGCTCCGTACGCCATCACCGGGCACCGCCTGGCACAGTCGCTGCTGCGCCCGCACGTGGTGCAGTTCCTGGATTTCACCACCAAGGACATCGGGCTGGATATTTCGATCGAGCAGGTGCGCGTCGCGGAAACCAGCGAGATGGTGTCGAAGAGCATCCGGGATATGCAGATCAGCCGCGACGTGGGGGTGATCGTGATGGCCATCCGGCGGGCCGACGGCCGGCACCATGAAGTTCAATCCCGCGGCCGACACCACCGTGCAGGCCGGCGACTACCTGATTGTGATGGGGCGCCTGGAGAATCTGCGCACCTTGGAAGGGCTGCTGGCCTAGCCGCGGGCGGCGCGTTAATAGCTGCGGCAGCGGTTGACTCTCCGGGCTTTTCATGTATCATGGTGTCCTAAGGGGTTTCCGGGAGGGGTCATGTTCAAACACTTCGTTTTCGTAGTTTGTCTATTCACCGCGGCCTTCGGCGTCCGAGCCCAGATCGCCACTACAACTTCGCTGGTCGGCACGGTCACCGACGCCAGCGGCAAGACCGTGCCCGGCGCCAAAGTCAGTGCCGTGAATACCGGTACGCACGATGTTTATAATGGGATCACGTCCGAACAGGGGTATTACAACCTCCAGTTCGTGGCCGTCGGCGACTATAACCTGACGGTCGAGCAGCCCGGATTCCAGGTGTTGAAGCTTGCCGGCATCCACGTGGATATCAACCAGGTGGTCCGTAACGATGTCGCGCTCAAGGTGGGCAACTTAGTGGAATCGGTCACCGTGCAGGCCACCGCCACCGCCATCAAGACCGACGACGCCACGGTTTCCGCTCTGATCAGCAGCCGGTCGGTGACGGAGTTGCCGCTGAGTTTGCGCGACCCCATGCAACTGGCGCTCACCACGCCGGGGGTTGGAGGAGGTGGCACGAGTTTTTCGGGCGTGCCGCCGGGCGAGAGCTTCAACGGCCCCGGCACTCGCGCGATTGATAACCACATGTCGATGGACGGCATCAGCATCCAGAACAACCTGATCACCACCTCGGCGGTACGGCCGGGCCCGGATGCGGTGCAGGAGGTCGAGGTGCAGACGGGCACCTACAATGCGCAGTATGGCGCCTACATGGGCGTTCATATCAATATGATCACCAAGTCCGGGACCAACCAGGCTCACGGTTCTCTTTACGAATTCGTGCGCAATCAGGATTTTGACGCGCGAACGTTCTTCAATTTGCCGACCCCGGCCAATCCGACAGCGGCCAAGCCGCCGTATCACCAGAACGACTTCGGCGTGGAGTTCGACGGTCCCGTTTACATTCCGAAAATCTTCAACGGCAAGGACAAGACCTTCTTCATGGCCTCCTACGAAGGCTATCGCCAGGTGTCGCAGTCGACATCGACCTCGACCGTAATGCCGTTGTCCTTCTTTAACGGCACTTTCCCGGGCGTGACCGCCACCATCAAGGATCCCCTGAACGGCAACACGCCGTTTCCGGGCAACGTTATTCCCACGGCGCGCATTTCGCCCGTTACCCTCAAGCTTGAGCAATACTTTACTGGGCCCAATCTGCCCGGTCTCGCCAACAATCTTATCTTGCCGGTGCCGACCGCCACCTCGACGAACCAGACGGTGGACCGAATCGACCAGAATATCGGCGATAAAATCCGCATCTATGCGCGCGCCCATTATCAGACACAGCCATACTTCGGCGGAAGTTCCTTCCCGATCAACGGTGACACCTCGAGCACGACCGTGACGAACTATACGGTGGGATATACGCACACGCTGACCCCCAACCTGGTGAACGATTTCCGCGTGGGTCGCAACTACTTCGACAACGCATTCCTCAACCCGTTCTCCGTGGCCAAGAACACCAATGCCGGAACTGCGTTGGGAATCCCGGGTTTCAACTTCGACTCCACCACCAGCGACCCGGGCATTCCGGACTTCGGCATTACCGGCTTCAGCGGCCTGAACAACGCCGGAAGCAATTGGATCCAGAACGACAGCACCCACCAGATTTCGGAGCAGCTTAGCTGGAATCACGGTTCGCACAATATCATGGCGGGATTCGAGGTCATCAGGCTGGCCACAGGCCGGTCCGCCGTCAACAGCCCGCGCGGCTCGTTTACCTTCAACGGCACGCTGACCGGCTACGCGCCGGCCGATTTCATTCTCGGGACGCCGTCGAGTTTTACTACTCCGGCGCCGGAGATTCACGGCCACGTGCGTGAGTTCCGCAACGGCTTCTACGTGCAGGACAAGTGGCAGGTTTCACGGAAACTCACGCTGAGTTATGGCCTCCGCTACGAACTGCCCATGGTTCCCATTACCATCAACGGCGTGGCCACGGAACTCAATCCCAACCAGACCGCGATTATCGGCGGCACACCCGGCTTCCAGCTTCTGTCGCCGCAGCACTCGGACTGGGCACCGCGTCTGGGATTCGCGTATCGCATCACCGAGAAGACGGTGTTCTCCGGCGGCGGCGGCATCTATTACAATCCCAACCAGACCAACAGCTTCACCTTCCTGAATACCAACCCGCCGTACACCACGGTTCTGACCTGTTCCTATTCGGTGGGATCGACCGAACCGGTCCCGTTTTTGACCAACCCGGTTGTCCCGGGTTCGGGAGTTTGTCCCTCGGCTGCCACTGCCGGAACCATCGTCACCAACCCGTGGCCATCCAAGACGCCGCGCATGAACCAGTGGAGCGCGGACCTGCAGCGCCAGTTGTGGGACGGTGCCGGCTTGGACCTGAGTTACCTGGGATCCCACGGCTATCACCTGGACCGCAACTTCTACAACAACACTCCGCTCTATCCCGGCCCTGGTTCCGTCAACGCCCGGCGCCCCAACCCGCTCTTCGGTGTGATCCGCACCGTTGCCACCGACGTGATCATGAATTACGACGCCCTGACCATCAAATTCAACCAGCGCCTGAAGCACGGCTTGACGGTTAGCGCCTTCTACACCTGGTCGCACACGCTGGATGCCAGCCTGGATTCCAACGACTCGGGCACCCCCATGAATCCTTACCTCTGGAAGGCCGACTATGGCAACGCAGCCGCGGACATCCGGCATCGCTTCGTGGCGACCTTCGTTTACAACATTCCGTTCTTCCCGGTGCACAACGCGTTCGCCAAAACCGCGTTCGCCGGGTGGCAGGCCAGCGGCATCTGGACCATCCAGAGCGGGTCTCCAATTAACGTCTCGACTGGAACCGACACCGCCAACACCGGTTCCAGCGGCACCTACCGGCCGGACCTGCTGCACACGCCGAGCGACAATTGCGGACGCGGGCACCTGATTGGATGCATCGACGCCACGGCATATACGATTTCGGACCTGTACCCCGCCAACCCCACCAACTTCGCCTATGGGGCCCGGCTCCTCTACCCTGAATTTCTCCATGAACAAGAACTTCCCGATCCACGAGCGGCTGAAATTCCAGTTCCGCTTCGAATCGTTCGCGATCTTCAACCACACCAACTTCGGCAATCCGGGGTCGACCTTCGGGACTTCGACGTTCGGCACAATCAGCGGCGCTTCGGGCAGCCGCACCTGCCAATTCGGCGCCAAGCTGCTGTTCTAAGTCGTATCGGTCACCTNNCGCTTCCGGCCATCCCAGGGGCTGTTTCACGTCAAGTGTCCACCACCGGCTCAACGAAAGCGGAACCAACTGGTATCAGAACGACAGCACCGTTCAGTTCTCCGAACAGCTCAGTTGGAGCCATGGTTCGCACAACGTGATGGCCGGATTCGAATTGAGCAGACTGGCGACCGGACGGGCGGCCGTCAATAGCGCCCGCGGCGGGTTAACGTTCAACGGGACGATTACTGGTTACGCGCCGGCCGATTTCATTCTCGGGATACCGCAGAGCTTTACCACTCCGGGGCCGGAAGTCCGCGGGCGCGTGCGCGAATGGCGCGACGGCTTCTTCGTCATCGACAAATGTTCTTGGTGGGGCAGGCTTCAGCCTGCGGACCCGCTTCAGCGGGTCCCCGGAGTTTGTACATTTTGCCGAGCCAGAGGTAGGCATGCTTCAGTCTGCTCCGTGGCGCACGCTCTCAGCGTGCCGC
>OMOG01000133.1 GCA_900290305.1 Candidatus Sulfopaludibacter sp. SbA4 | reverse complement strand
ACGCCGGAATGGACCAATCCACAGCCTGGCGATCCCGGCCGCACCCTGATCGAACTGTTCTCATGGCTGGCGGACACGATTCTCTACCGCGCCAACCTGATTCCGGAGAAACAGCGGATCGCGTTTCTGCAACTGCTCGGGCAGTCGCTGCAACCGGCCGCGGCGGCCTCCGGCATCCTTTCGCTGGCGCTCGATCCTTCTTCGACCGCTCCGCTCGGCTTGATCGCCGGCTGCCCGGTCACAGGCCCGGGGTCACAGGCCCGGTGAACTTCGAGACCCTCGACGAAGTGAACCTGCTCCCGGTCACGGCACAGGCCTATATTAAGGTGCCGCTGACGAAGGACCAGCAGACTCAATCGATGCCTTTGCTCGCGGGACTGCAAAAGCTCTACGGCCTCGCGACACTGCCGGCCGGCTATACTACCACCCCGGTCTTCGCCAACAACCAGGGCGATCCGAACGGCATCGACGTGGTGAACGGCACCACCGATCAAAGCATCTGGCTGGCGCTGCTGGTGGCGAAGGCGGGGACGCAACCGGCCGTCGTCAAGGCGCTCAGCCAGGGCGGACAGCAGATGCTCAACATCGGTTTCGTTCCGTCGCTATCGGTTCCGGGTCTCTTTGCGGCCACCGGCGCGCCGCCGGCGGTACAGAACACGTGGCTGATGAGCCAGAGTCCAACGGCGAACCCGCCCTATATCGCTCTGAAAGTCTCCGCCGATACGACTCAGGGGCTCACGCAGCCCGGCGTGGTGCAGTTGATCATTCCGGCGGATGCGAGCATCGGCGCGCCGTCGAACGATGTCCGAACCGATCCGCGAGCCGGCGTGGGCCTGAAGCCGCCGCGCATCGACGATACGGGCATTGCGTCGCGCGTGCTGGCGTGGGTCCAGCTCAACGCGCAAAGCTCTCTCGATGTGAGCTGGCTGGGCGTCAACGCCGTGCGGATCGACCAGCGCACCACCAAGAAGTCGATCGTGATCGGGGTCAGCGACGGCAGCGCCAATCAGCAATTCACGCTGCCGCAATTGAACCCGTCTACTCCGGCGCCGGTGGATCCCTCCACATTTCAACTGGCGGTCGACCTGCCCGGCCTGGGGTTCCAACCGTGGCAGCAGGTGGACGACCTGGCCGTTTTGCAAGGCCCCGCGGCGGCGTACACGCTCGATCCCGAGGCTTGCACGGTCACCTTCGGCAACCAGTTGCAGGGCATGATTCCTCCGGCGGGCCGGCGCATCCAAGTGCAGCAGATGCGCCTGGGCGGCGGCACCGCGGGCAACCTTCCGGCCGGCACCCTGAACGCCATCCAGGGGCTCGACGCTTCCGGTAACGTGGTGGCGCAGACCATCGCCGTGCAGCAACCCGTCGCCACCACCGGGGGCGCCGACACCGAAACGTTGGACCAGGCTTCCGAGCGCCTTCCCGGTCTGCTGCGGCACCAGGATCGCGCGGTCACCGCGGCGGATTACGTCAGCCTGGTGGAAGGAATCCCCGGCGCGGATATCGGCCGCGTGGAAGCGCTTCCTCTCTTCATGCCGCAAACCCAGGCCTCGAATGTTCCGGGGGTGGTGTCGGTGATGGTCATTCCGAATAAGGACGGCGTGCTGAATCCGTGCCCGCGCGCCGATCGCCCGCTCCTGGAGACGGTCTACCAGTACCTCGATCCGCGCCGGCCGGTGACCGCGGAGTTGTACGTCATCGCCAGCGAATATGTGGGGCTGGGAATTTCGGTGGCGGTGGAGGTGCGAACCGGCTATGGCTTGATTCAAGTGGCCCAGGCGGTGGAAACAGCCTTGCGCAGCTACTTGTGGCCAATTCCTCCGGGCGGCCCCGATCAGACCGGCTGGCCGCTCGGCCGCAACGTCCGCAGCCTCGAACTGGAGGTGATTGTCAGCCAGGTGCCGGGCGTCGTGGAGGTGAATGGCCTGAACCTGTTTCAGCCGCTGGCCTCGGGCGGCTATCAACAATTGGGCATCGACGCGAGCGGTAAGTCGACGCTGACGCTAAAAAGCTGGCAGCTTCCCGAGGTGCTGGAAGTGGTGGTGGCGGCCGGCGCGGATGGGTCGGGAATTGCAACGCCCACCGGTCTGACACCGCCGGCGCCGCCGGACCCGGCGGTCGCGGTGCCGATCGTGCAGTCTGTGTGCTGAGAGTTTGTATATGGATGCCAACCGTCTGCGCTTCTGGATGCTGAGCCAGCTCAACGACTGGCTTCCGCCGTGGCGCGCCCGGACGGCTTACGTCACCGGTCAGGGCATCGTGGACTCCAACGGCAACATCCAGATTGTGCAGACGCAGACTGGGAAGCCGCCCGGACAATCCGATGCGGCGCCGCCCACCTGGAACCCGTCGATGGGGCAGACCACCAAGGATGGGACGATCGTCTGGATGAACTCCGGCCCGGGCGTGTGGGGGCCGGGCCAGGCGTTCGCAGTGGGCCAGTATATTACCGATTCGAACCAGAATCTGCAGTGCGTCAGCCAGGTGATCGGCAACGCGACTACGGGCGCCGCGCAACCCTCATGGCCGGTGGCCATCAATCAGACGGTGGCCGACAACAATGTGACGTGGACCTGCGCCGGCCCCTCGCAGGCGGGACTCAGTTACTGCAATCAGAACCACCGGCTGGAATTGCGCAGTGTGCGCACGGGGAAGGCGCCGGCGGAAGACTACAACGCCGCCACCGTCCTGGTCGGGACCGTGCCGATGGCGCTCGACCAATTCGGCACCTATGCCCGCTGGGATCAATCGAGCGGCATCATTTACGCGGGCGGCGCCGGTCCCGGCTCCGGTTCAAGCGCCGCGCCCCCTCCGGACGAAGTCCCGATCTACGCGCCGCCGCAACACACCGTCACGGACATGGCGATGGGCTACGACGGGATATTCTACATTGCGGTGGGAGGCGCGCTGATCCTGTCGGACCGCCGGAATCGTTGGTCCGATTTCACGCTGACCGTTCCGGATTTCAACTTCTGGCGCCTGGCCGCGCTGCCCGAAGGCGGCGTGCTGGCGCTCGACAGCAGGAACAACCAACTCGGCACCGTCTCGGGCCAGCCGTTGCAGACCGGGCCGGTGGACCAACCGGACCCGGGGATACTGCGCTCCTGCCATCCCAATCCCGATCCGCCCAGAATCGTTTCGCGCTTCGCGTTGCCGGCCGGCGAGCACTTTGTGGCGCTTGCCCCGCTTGACCCGACCCAGCAGCCGGCGCAATTCGTGCTGCTTTCCTGGGCCAGCGACAGCGCCACCAACCAAACCGCCTGGGTTCGCATCTTCAGCGGGACGGCATTCACCGGCACGCCATTCACTGGCACACCATTGCAACTCGAGGGAGTGCGCCTGCCCTACGCCATCGCCGGGCTGGGAGACCAGAAGCTGGCGGCCTTCGTCACCAATTACAACGAGGCCCTGATCTACGATCTTTCGAACGCGGGCAACGCCCTGGTTCCGGCGGGCGAGACCTACATTCTCGGGTCGAACGCCGCCGGCAATGGGGGCCCGTTCGTGCACGGATTTTCTCTGCCTCCCAACTACGCCAACGTTGCGGGGGCGATGCCCGTGATGCTGCCGCTGCTGCCGCTGTCGCTGAACAGCCTGGCCGCATCGGGAGCCACCATCGCCGCGGGACCGGCGATCGTCGACAGCGGAGCGGCGCAAAGCATCTGGCACCGCATGTTTCTCGAGGCGATTATTCCGGCCCGTTGCGGCGCCATCGTGTGGCTGGCGGCCTCCGACACCCAGTCCGATCTCTTCAGCCCGTCGTGCACCTGGTATCCGCACATATTCGGCTCCGCCAGCCTCTCTTCGATTCCCACCGCGATGCTCGCCGACACGCCGTCGGCGGTGTGGCAGTCCATCCCCACCGAAGTCGCATTCGCTCCCACGCTGCTCGGCGAAGATCCGATCGCCAACCAGCAGGGCCTGTTCATGGTGCTGATTCAGCGCGCCAACAAGGCGGTCCGCAATCTGGCGGGGCGCTATCTCGGTGTGCGGATTCAAGTCAACGGCGATGGCCGCAACACCCCCGAAATCGCCGGCCTCCGCGCGTACGCCTCCCGCTTTTCGTACGTACAAAACTACCTTCCGGAAATCTATCGCGAGGCAAAATTCGGCCCGGCCGCGGACGCGGACGGCCCCAGCACGCGGCGCGATTTCTTCGAGCGCTTTTTGGATCTCTTCGAATCGCAGTTCACGCGCATTGAAGACCGGGTGGCCAACGCCTACCTGCTCATGCGCGCGGAATCGGTTCCCGATGGTTCTCTCGACTGGCTGGGAAGCTGGATCGGCATCCAACCGGACAGTTATCCGCCCGATCGCCTGCGTGCCAGGATCGAGGCGACACCCTATCTCTATCGCTGGCGGGGCACGGCGCAGGGAATTACGAAGGCGCTGGATGTGGCTACTAACGGCATGGCCAGCCGGGGCGCCATCATCGTGATCGAGAATTTCCGGCTGCGTCACCTCTTCGCCACGATTCTCGGGGCCGATCTCTCCATCCGCGACAATCCACTGCTTCCGGGCTATTCGGCGAGCAGCAATTCCATCGTGGGAGACACTCTGTTTCTGGGCGATCCGCGCATCCAGGCCGAACTGCAAGCGCTCTACGCCACCAATCTGAAGATTCCGGGAAGCGCGCAAGCCGTCCAGTCCTTCTACGACCAGTTCGCCAACCGCATCACGGTTTTCGTTCACAACCAGGTGGAGAATGTGAATCTCAACCTGGTGAAGGCGATCGTGGAAGAGGAAAAGCCGGCGCACGTGCAAGCCTCCGTGCTCATCGCCACCCAGCCTTTGATGATCGGCCTGGCCTCGCTGCTGGGAGTGAATACCTATCTCGGCCCCGACCCTCCGCGCAATACTGCGACCGTGGGAGTGAGCGACGTTGGCCGCTATGACGTCGTCACCCATATGCCGGCCCTGGATCCGCGCATGGAAAATGGGGCCTCGTATATCGAGTATGACCGGCCGATTGCCCGGATCAAGGCTCCCATAGCAGTCAAGCCGGGAGATCCCATCTTATTAGACGGCAGCGCCTCCAGTAAGTCGCCGGGAGCAACTATTACATCGTACGTCTGGACAATGCTGGAGCCACCAGCCTGAAACAGCATTCCAGCAAAGGAGAATAGACATGGCCACGACACCACCGAAAGTCCCCCTAGCAGCGACGACCGTCGCCACTTCCGCGATTAGCGAGGTTAGCGCTGTCCCGATAACGACCGTAGCGGGATCGACGACCGCGGGAGCAACGACCACGGGAGCAACGGCCGCGCCGGCAGCTACGACCTTTCCCGTCACGGTAAACGTTCCGACCACCACGGTTACCGTCGCCAATGGACCGGGAACATCTGTTACCTTTTCGCTCGTGGTAACCGACGATCTGGGGCAGAAGAGCGTGCCCGCGACGGCTACCGTAACCATCCAGGGGCTTCCGACAGCTAAGCTGACAGCGACGCCCAGCGCGATTGCCGCCGGCCAGCCGATCACGCTTTCGGGCGCCGGTTCTGCCGCCGCGGCGCCAGGCACCATCACGACTTTCACATTTTCGCTGGTTCCCGCAACTTCTTAACAAGGGAGCATCATGGCATCGCCTACCGACAACTTAAGTCCGCCGCCCGCGCCCAATCGCGTCTTTTACTCGCTGGGGCGCATGTTGGGCGTGGACGATTTTCAAGCCGACCAGGACTACCACCGCGGCCGCCTGGCCCGCGCACTCCTGCAGATGTGCGGCACCGGCACGCTCGCCGGATTGAACGTCACGGTCCCTCAGCTCTGGTGGCCCAACACTTACTACCCGGCGCACGGGTTTGTCTACGATTCCGCGCAAAACGTCCAGGTGAACACGGGCACCGCCGGAATCAGTGGAAGCGCCGCGCCCGCATTCGGCACTACCGCGGGCAGCTCGGTGACCGACAGCAACGGCATTGTGTGGACGAATCAAGGGCCGATCAATCCGGCTCCATGGCGAAGCAGCACTTTGTTCACTTACCCCACCGCCATTCTCGATTCCAACAACAATGTTCAGGTGCTCAACGTGCAGCCCAACTTCACCACCGGTCCCACGCGGCCGATCTGGAGCACGGCCATCGGCGCCACCACCGCCGACCCGGCGAGCGCCCCCACCGCATGGATCTGCGCCGGCGATGCGGCCATGGAGATCGCGGTGATGCCCGGCGTGGCCATCGACCGTCTGGGCAGGATGATCGAGGTGCCGCGCACCGTGTGCATCCGCATCCTGCCCTGGCTCGCCAGTCAGACCAACTCCGACCTCAGCAGCGCCCTGCACTCGGGCAACATCCTGGTGGATGTCTTCGCCACTTTTATCCCGTGCTCCAGCGGAGTGACTCCGTGCTTCGCGACCAACGACGACTACAGCGCGACCGATGCGTTCTCGGCCAATCGTCTGCTGGATTCCTTCGCCATGCGGCTGGTGCTGCGGACGGAGGCGAGTCCGGGGCTGCCGCAGGATCAGTGGCTGGGGACAGGACCGGCGCCCACGGGAGTCGTCACCGCGGCTTACGAGCAGAGTCTCAAGCAGAGTATTCTCGCGGCCAGGTCCGGCGCGGCGGCGGCTCAGCCGTTCTCGCCGAATGCCGCGATTCCGGTGGAATATCCGAAGGGCTTCGATTACAGCTCCGTCTTCCTGGCGCGTATCTCGATTCCCGCCACCACGGGCACTCCGCCCTACAACGTGAATCAGCTTACGATCGACAACTTATCGCGGCTCTTTCTTTATCCCGCTTCACTGGTAGCCCGTTCCATCGGACTTACCTCGGGAGGGGAGTCTTAGTGACTATGCATGTACTCCAACAGTCTCAAGTCTTCTGCCTTGTGGGGCAGGCAAGATTGCCCGCCCCACAAACCATGGCAGTGATATCAGGAGGCACACATGATTAACTACACCCAAGGCGATACCCGCCTCGTCCTCACCCAGGACCAGGTCACGTCAACAACGGCTCTCTCGTAATCGACAGCCAGCGCACGCGGCCTTACTGGTTCGATGGACGCTTCCTCGCCGCCCGCGACCTCGAGCGCGAGCAGGATTATTTCCTCCAGCGGCAGGNNGACCTGGGACAGGCCGCCGGATTCGGCGTGATTCACGGCTTGTGGGTCGATCTGCCGCCCGCCAACAGCCCCGCCGCCGCCGCCGACACGGTGATCATCCGTGCCGGACAGGGCGTGACCCCGGCTGGCGAGCTGGTGCTCATGCCCAGCGACCTGACCATCCATCTGTCCGATCTTCCCGACGAACAGAATCTCGACGTGCAGTTCAATCTGTCGTCCGCTCCCAACACGCCCGCGCGCACGCGCAGCGGCCTGTACGTGCTCGCCCTGCGGCCGGTGGAATTTACCGCGAACCCCATTGCCTCCTACCCCACCAGCATCCAGGGAACGCGTACCACGCATGACGGCGACATTGTGGAAGCCACCGCGGTATCGCTGGTGCCCTATCCGAACCCGGTGGGCTGGACCGGAATGAACAGCCCCGATGCATCCGCGCAGCGGGCCGCCCTGGCGCGGCAGATCTTCCTCAACGCCAACGCCACCCAGCTCTCCAACGCGATTCTGCCACTGGCCATGATCAACCTGACGCGCGGCGTGATCACCTGGGCCGACCCCTACATGGTGCGGCGCGACACCGGCCCGGAGTATTCGGGACTGCGTCTCGGACTCTCGGACCCGGCCACGCAGCGCGCCTTCCTGATGCAATACGACTCGCAGTTGCAGGAGACCGTGTCCATGCGCCTCACCGCCGGCACTTCCGCCAGCTTCGCCGCCACGGATTATTTCCAGGCGCTGCCGCCCGCCGGCCGCTTTCCACTGGCCAGCATCAGCTTCAGCAGTCAGAACACCACGCAGACCTTCACGCAGGCGTTCTTTCCCCCGCAACTGGACATGCGCCTCAGTGTGATTCCCATGGACGAAATTCCCGCGCTGGTGGAAGACGGCATGTCGCTGCCCCCCATCGATCTCACCCTGCCCGCCAACGCCTATGCGGACTTATCCGTCTTCGCCCTGATTCCCGTGCCGCGCAGCGGATTCGCGGCCCTCAAAAATAGCTTGCCGACGCTCTCGCCTTCCCCCACCGTTTCGCAGATCCTCAGCTTCCGCACGCCCATCGAGCTGCTGCGCCTCTATCAGGGTGTGACCCTGATCAACCTGCCGACACCGCGCCAGAACTCTCCCTGGCTCACCGCCATCGGCAATCAGACCTATGGCTTCTATATTCGCAATCGCAGCTCGCCCGCCTACGTCAGCTTCGCGACCGTAACACCGTCGTAAGGGAAAGAGGTCTCTATGCCCGCTACAGCTATCACCAACTCCGTGAGCGGCGAATCGCTGGTCGCGACCGAGCCGCAACTGTTGCAGCAGGTCGACCCCGGATGGCGGCGCCGCCTCAACCTCTTCACGNNCTCGACGGCGAACAGGCTTATCGGGGCGGCCTGCTCGCAACCTTGGGTCAATCGGTCAGCGCGGGCACGGTGAACGGCCTGGCACTCACCCTCGACACCAGCGGAATCGAACCCGTGCTGTCAGTCAGTCCAGGATATGGCATCTCGGCAAGCGGTGAGGACGTCGTGCTGAACAGTCCGCTGAAAACCGCGCTGAGCACGCTCACTGTAATCGATGGCCTCACCGGGGAAGCAGTGGTCGATCCAGTCACGGAAGAGGTCGTACTCTTCCACCGGTTTGTCAGCCAGGCCGGGAACTCCAATCACGCGGGCATTCTCCTGCTGCAGCCGGTGATCGCGCAGGTGAGCGGTGAGCAGTTGGACACCGGCGCCCTTCCCGCGATCGTCTCTGGAAATCTGGGCGCCTCCTGCGATCAGGATCCGGCCGAGTACGCTTTCGAGGACTGGCAGATCGCCGACGCGGTGCGGTTGGTCTACCTTCCGTGGCCCGCCAGCGGCGCCGGACTTGCCTTGGCGCTGCCGCCGCTCAATCCCGCGGCCACCTGGCGAAATCGTCTGGCCTACACCATCTTCGAAGCCGAAGCGCAGCTTGCCCCCGACGACCAATTGCCGTGGTCGATGCTGGGTGTGCCGGTAGCCCTGATCGGCTTCGACCCGGGAGTGGCGTGGGCGGCGTCAACGGCATTCAACCCCGGCCAATTTCTAACCGATCCGAACGGCAATCTGCAGCAGGCGAAAACTGCGGGAACATCGGGGAGCGCTGAACCGGCCTCGTGGAATACGGCCATCGGAGGGACCACCACCGACGGCGGTGTTACCTGGGTCAACATGGGGCCGGGCTGGAAGCCGCTGTTCGTCGATTGCTCCGCGGTGGTCCGCGCCGGAGGCCTGCCGCGCAACCGCTTCATCCTGCCGGCGCAGGCGCCGCCGCTGCTCCAATGGCAACCCAAGACCGCGTTCGTGGCCAAGAGCTTTATCCTGGATGCCAATAATAATGTGCAGGTGGTCCAGACCGCCGGTACGACCGGCGTTGCCCCGCCCGCCTGGAGCACAGGACTCAACCAGACCACCAGCGATGGAAGCGTGGTCTGGATCAACAACGGACCGGGAAGCTGGCGGCCGCTCACCGCTTTTGCACTGGGCCAGTTCCTCTTTGACTCGAACGGCAATCAACAACAGGTTTTGACCGCGGGCACCTCGGGAAGCACGGAGCCCGATTGGAACGGTGTTTACCTTCCGACCGAGGACGGCTCGGTCACATGGATCAACAACGGAACGGGAGATCCGCCGATCGTCCAGCCGGCGCTGGCCCAGGCGCGCATCAACCAGCTCTCGGAACAGCTCAGCCAGACCCTGGCCCAGCAAGGCCCCATCGGCAACCTGGCCGCCATCTTCCCCACTCTGCCGCCGAGCGGAATTCTGCCCGCCACGTCGCTCGACTTCGTGCATCAGCGGGCTGTCTGGTTTCCGCCCAACTGGTCGGTCTCGGCCGCTCCCGTATTTCTCGAAGAGCTCGAAACCGTGCTCGAAACCGGCATGCTGGAAGCTCCCATCGCGGCGGAAACTTCCGCGCCCGCGGACCCCACGCAAATGGAACCGGTGGAAGTCCTGATCCCGCTGCCCGATGCGGTCTACGATCCCGATGTTTTGGTGCATGAGACCGTCGCGCTGATCTTTCAGCAGGAAGTCGACCAGGCAACCGAGGCGCGCAATCTCACTCTGCAGCAACTGGAGACGGTGACGCAGGAGCTCAACGCTCTGTACGCCGCGTGGGGGCCTAACGCTCCCGCCAATCCCAATCCGATCGACCCCAATCTCGGGTTGACGTCAGACGAAATCAAGGGACGCAACACACCTCCGCCGTATACTCCGGCTGCCAGCGAAACGTTCGGGACGGTGCTCCAGACTACCTGGCGGTTAAGCACCGCTTACGCTTCCGGCCAGTTCGTGATCGACGGCAACGGAACCATTCAGGTAGTAACCGTCGCCGGCACGTCGGGCGGAACGGCCCCGGCGTGGAACACGAATGTGGGGCAAACCACTACCGACGGCGGCGTGACCTGGCTGAACAACGGCCCGTTGGCGTGGCAGCCGGATACGACCTATGTCGCCGGGCAATTCACGATGGACCCCAACGGATTTCTACAGAAGGCGCAGAACTCCGGCACATCGGCGTCGTCGTCGCCCGCCTGGCAAGCCAAAGGACTAACCACCCCCGACGGAATCGTCTGGCAGAACGGCGGCACGTCGCCCTGGCAGCCCGACAGTGTCTTCGCCGCCGGTCAACTGATTTTGGATTCCAGCGGCAACGTCCAGATCGTGCAGACTGCCGGCATCTCCGGCGATTCCGCGCCGGCCTGGAATCCCAACGTCAACCAAACCACTCAGGACAGTGGCGTCACCTGGAACAACCTGGGCCATTCGGGCTGGACCTCTGGCACCGTTTTCAAGGCCGGGCAGGCCGTCATCGATCCAACCGGGATGATTCAGCTCGCGCAGGTGGGAGGCACGTCCGGCGCAGCAGCGCCCGCGTGGAACGAGACCGTGGGCGGCGCCACCACGGATGCGGCCATCAACTGGATAAACGATGGTCCGTTGACGTGGCAGGCGTCCACGGCATACGTCGCCGGACAGATCATTGTGGATTCCAACGGGAACCTCCAATCCGTGCAAACTGCCGGCACGTCCGGAAGCAGCGCCCCGGTGTGGAACACGGCGCCTGGGGGATCGACCAAAAACGACGGCGGCGTCACGTGGCTCTATCTTCCGTTCGATTCCACAGATATTTCGCAACTGGAGACCTTCGCAGCCCAGGCGCCTTATACCTTCACGTATAAGAATTTCGCGGGCACATCCCAAATTATCAATCTGATCGGCACGGACGATATTGGATACCTGCAGAGCAATGGCCTGCAAGCTTTGATCACGCGGCTGAATGCCAGAATCTCTCAGGCCAACGACCTGCTCGACACCGCCTTTCTGACGGTGCAGACGGATATCTACCGTTACCGGCAAAACGTCCTGGGATCCAACGCGGCGAGTGCGCTGGCCACGTCTCCCATCCTCGCCAACATCGCTACCGGCGAAACCGCCACCGCCACTGCCACCAACCTCCAGGACTACATCAGCACCGTGATTCCGCCCGCGGGTACCCCCCCGCCCACTTATATTCCGCCAGTCATCAACCCCGTCAGGATCCCGGTGGTGAACTTTAATGCGGCCGCCAGTAAGGCCTTCGCAGTCGCGCCCCCAACGGCGCTCCGCAGCGCGTCCATCTCGCTGGCAGTCAGGCCCATTACCGGCACGGAGGCGGTTATTCACAACATCGCCGGCGCGCCGGCGTCCGTCACTCCAACCGCGGCAGCCGGCGGCTTCCAGACAAGCATCACCAGAACCCCAATCGCTGGAGCGGCCATCGCTCCAACCGCGGTAGCCGGCGGCTTCCAGGCGGCGCAAATCTCCAAGGTCGGCGTGCAGTTCAACGTCGGGGCTGAGACGGCGGTTTCCCGTCAACTGACGAGCCCCACCCAGATCCTGCAGCCCGGCCAAAATGCCAACGCGACGACCACCGACATCACCAGCCAATCGCCGATGGTGGGCGCGCAAGCCAATATCCGNCGACATCACCAGCCAATCGCCGATGGTTGGCGCGCAAGCCAATATCCGCACGCTCACGATCGCCCAGCGCCTCCAGCAGTCGCCGGCCCAGGAGGCGATGTTTTACTCCATTTCGAACCGTCTGAACTTTCTGCAGATTCTCGCGACCCTCGAGAGTTTCGGCTTCGTGGCCGACGATCTCGCCATACTGGTGGATGGCACGCCAACTACTCCCGCCACTCCCGCCCCC
>OMOG01000569.1 GCA_900290305.1 Candidatus Sulfopaludibacter sp. SbA4 | reverse complement strand
TCTCTGGAATTGCACAAGATCTACGCTGTAGTTCCGGACCCGGACGCCCTCAAGGATGGCGACCTGCGACTGGTTGACGAGAGCGGCGAAGACTATCTGTACAGCGCCGGCCGTTTCGTGACGATCGAAATGCCCGACGCGCCGGCTGACTCACTCACCGGTATGAGATAATTCCGCATGTGAAACGCCGTACCTTCTCCCGCCTGCTGGGCGTCCTGCTGCTGACTGCCGTCGCCCAGGCCGCACCACCATTACGCGTCCTGTTCATCGGCAACAGCTACACGTACTTCAACAACCTGCCGGAGATCTTCGCCGGACTGGCGATGGCCGGCCAGCCTGCACTTCGCGTGGAGACCGCGGCGATTACCGTGGGCGGCTCTTCACTCGCCGGACACCGGCAGCGCGGCGAGGCCCAGAAGGCCATCCGCGAAGGCCATTGGGACTACGTGGTGCTGCAGGAGCAGAGCGCGCTCGCGACCCCGCTGCTGGTGAACGGCGTGGCCCAACCCAGCGATCCCGCGAGCTTCTGGAAATCGGTCCGCGACTTCGACCGCGAGATCAAAGCGGCCGGAGCGAAGACCGTCCTGTATCATACCTGGGCGGTGCGCGCCGCGCCCGAAGCGCAGCCGGTGCTCGACTATGCGTACCTCAAGATTGCGAGCGAACTCGGCGTGATCGACGTGCCGGCCGGCCCGGCCTGGCAGGAAGCCATGCACGGGACTCCGGCCGTCGGCGTGAATCTGTACTACCTGGACGGCGCGCATCCCAGCCCCGCCGGCTCCTACCTGGCGGCCTGCGAATTCTACGCGACGCTCTTCGGGAAGTCGCCGGTGGGCCTGCCGGCCACGGTGAGCGGGACGCTGGTGACGCGCGCCGGGCGGCCGCGGCCGGGGGAAACCGGCAAGCTGGTGAGCCTCACCGCGGAGCGGGCGGCCTGGCTGCAGAAGGCCGCCTGGCGGGTCTACGAGAAGATGAAGGCCGGAGCTTACGCCGATTTGAATCCGCCCGATCCGCCGGAACTGCCCGCGCTCGTGACCGGCCACACGATTGCCGCTGACGAATTGGAAAGGACGTGGAGCGGCTCTCTGCTGCTCTGGTCGTCGCCCGCACACATGGAGTTGCGGCTGGCTCGCGATGCGCAACACGGTTGGAGCGGGAGACTGAAGCTTACGTTCGGCGGCGCCATGCCCGATGTCGATATCGCGCTGTCGTCAGTCGAAGTGACTAAGGAGGGCTTTCGTTTCTCAGACCCGGGGCGCGCGGGCGGCACAGTGACTTTTCGCGGCGTGGCGACTGACTCGGGAGTCAGTGGAGTGGCCGAGATCCGGGACAAGGACGAGAGACTGGCCGCCGCGGGTTCGTGGGATTTGCGGAGGCCCTGACGGACGACGTCAATCCGTCAGGCCGACTTTGCTGAGAAGGTCCCGGTAGCGAGGATCGGTGCGGAGCGGGTCCATGTCCGGATCGATACGCAAGGAACAGAGATCGGGGTCGTGCCGGGCATAGGCCTTTTCCAGCCACGCGATCGATTCATCTTTCAGCCCGAGCCGCGCGGCCACACAGGCGCGGAGAAAGAGCAGGACGTCCTGCGGGAAGTCCGAGGACACCTGCAGGAAGCGCTGTGCGCCCGCCTTGCGATCGGCCATGAAGCTGACGTTGTATAGGCGGACAGCCTGGAAGTCTTCGCGGCCGATGGCTGCCCGCGCCTCGGCGATCATGCCTTTTTGGTAGTAGGCCCGCGCGAAAAGCTCCTTCGCCAGCGCAGGGCTCGTGTCCAGAAGTTTCCCGGCATAGGCGATGGCCTCGTCATTTCGGCGCGCGTAGTATGCATTCTCGGCCAGGTTGTAAGTGATCATCCAGTTTTGCGGGTCGAGGGTCTGGGCCTCGCGCAGCAGACCCTCCGCCTCGGCGAAGCGCCCGTGCACCGTATCGTTGAAGGCCAGCCGCTGATACGTGGGAGCGTAGCCGGGGTTGAGCTCGAGAGCGCGCCGCAACTCGCGTTCGGCTGCCTTCCAATCCCACTCCGTGTTCTTGATCAGCCCCAGCGAGGCGTGCGCCGCCGCGGAATCAGGGCTGAGAGCCACCGCTCGCGACGCGGCTTCTTTGGCCAGCGGAAGAGCCGTGCCGGAGGGCATGCCATTACTGCCCGCCAGCACCGAATAAGCGTCCGCCAACCCGATATAGGCGAGCGCATAGTTGGCATCCTTCTCCAGCGCCGCCTGGAACGACGCGATGCTCTGCCGCACGCTTTCCCAGTCCCGCTTGTACCAAAGGTAGCGGCCCTGAATGTAAAGGTCGTGCGCCTCGACGCTGGTGGTCTCATGGGGGACTGCGGATTCGGGTATGGGCAGACGCAAGGTGGCCCCAGCGGCGCGCACGATGTTTCGCTCGGCCACGGCGATGTCCCGATGCGCGGTCTCATAGGATCCGCTCCAGAGAGGGCGTCCGTCCGCGGTGCCCGCCAGTTGCACATTGATCCGAACCTTGTCCGGAAAGGATTCGACGCTTCCCCGGAGCACTGCCGCTACCTTGAGATCCTGGCCGATGGAACGGATATCGCCCGAGCGGCCGTGAGCGGTCACTGCCGAAGTGCGGGCGATCACGCGCAGCCCGGGTGTCCTGACAAAAGCGTCCGTGAGATCTTCGGTGAGGCTGTCGGCCATCGGTTGCCCGGAGGCGTTCCCAAGATTATCGAACGGCAAGACTACCAGCGAATCGGGACTCGGACCGGCGCGGCCACGGGATAAATATCCGGCGGTCACCCCGGCTCCAACCACTGACAGCAGCCCCGCTGCGGCGAGCGTTCGCCAGGAGAGCGGCAACTGCCTGCCCGCCTTAGGGGACGACGAAGCGGCGGTAACGGGTTGGCGGTAGCGGAACGAGGGGACGTAGCCGCCTTTGGGCAACTCGATGAATACGGGGTCGCCGCTGCCTTCCGTCTTGTAATACTCGTCGAGCTTAAACCGGATGTTCCGGACGGTGCTACGGACGATGCCGTCGAGCCGGGGATCGAACGACTTCCCCCGCTCGAAGACTTCGGCGCCGAGCGTATATTCTTTGAGAGTTTCGCCGAGACCATCCAGGCTGGATTCCACCACGTAGCGCAGGAGCCGGCTGAGGCGTGTACCATTCCGGAACGAGCCGGAGTCGAGGATACGCTCCAGTTCGACGCGCACTTCGGCAGGGGAAACGGTCCGGGCCTCTGGTATTCGATCCATGTAGATCTTCCGGAAGGTAACAGGAATTATACCGAAGTGGTCCGTCACAGGCAAGGGCAGGTAAATACTGTCTTGCAACTCATTGGAATCGCGGATGAACCGAAGTGAATCACGGTGAAATGCTGCACACCCGGATGGGTTTTGGCGAAGAATCGGTGCTAATCATGTGGACCCCGACACCGTGTTTCCGCGACTTCACGCGTTTCGCGATTTTCGTGATCTTCTGGCAGGGCTTGGTGGAATCGGGCTATGGACAACAGCGTACGTCCCCGCCGATTGTGCCCGTGTCGGTCTCTACTGGCGCCTCACCGGCCGCGAAGGCGCGGGCTGCTTTGCTCAATCCCCATAATGATGCGCCGCTGGTGCAGACGCCGGATTTCCGGCAGGTGATCAGCGTGGGCCGCACGCTTTCCTCTTTGACGGTATCGGGGGTGGTCAACAACACCCTTACGATCACGTACAACGTCTATAATTTGCGGCCGGATCCCGTGAACGGGGTGCTGCTGACCACGACCCTTCAGCCCGGCGTGACCCTTCAGTCCGCGATACCCGCTCCCGACCAGAACGGCCAGCAACTGGCCTTCAGCCTGGGATCGCTGCCGCCGCTCGGATCGGCTTCGGCACAGCTTACCGTGACGCTGGCCAACGCAACCATCACTCAGATCGATGGCGGCGCCTCCGCATTCGGATACTGGAACGGTCTGGGGGTCGAGGCCAATGCGCTGGCGGCGGCGCTGCGGACAGGAACAATCGATCCGACCTTGGTCCAGTCCACGATCAACGCCAATCTCAATGACACGTTCGTCACGGGCGAGGCGGCGCAGTTGGGTAACGATCCCAATAAGATCTTCCAGTTTGTGCGAGACCAGATTGGCTATGAGTCCTATGCCGGGGCGCTACGCGGGGCGCGCGGCACGCTGTGGAGCAAGGCGGGGAACTCGCTCGACAAGGCCAGCCTGCTGGTGGCGCTGCTGCGCGCTTCCGGGATTCCCGCGCGCTATGTGAGCGGCACGCTGCCGGTGGCGCAGGCGAAGCAGTTGATCCTGTCGATGTTTCCGCCGCAGATCCAGTTGACGGGCTATGTAGCGGCGGGCGCAACTCTCTCCGATCCGGCCAACGATCCCAAACTCCAGGCCGAAGCGCAGGCGCATTACTGGGTGCAGTTCGATCCCGGCAGTGGGTTCGTGGACGCCGATCCGGATTTCGCCGGCGCCTCGATCGGACAGACCTTCACCGCCTCGACGGGCACCTTTCCCGACGTGCCCTCGAACCTCAATCACATGGTGACGGTGAAGCTGAATGTGGAGTTGTACCAGCAGGGGTTGTTCGGACCGATTGCTTTGAACAGCACGCCGCTTACGCAGACGTTCACGTCGGCGGAATTGGTGGGGCACCCACTGACGTTGGGACACCTCGTCCAGTCGCAGACCGCGGGAGTCATAATTACCGCGACCACCAACACCTACACGCCGTACCTGATCGTCCGTCAGAACAATCTGGATCTGATTGACGATCCCGTCAACACCGGACAACAATACCAGGAGGTGCTGACGAATTTCCCGTTCAGCAGCCAAGTTCTGACCGGCGTGTTTCTGGAACTTGATGTGACGGACCCGTCGGGGAACACGACGCCTTACACCCGCACCATTCTCGACCGTATTGGGTATGCCGCTCGAAAGGGGTTGGTGCAGGCGAGCATCTCGCTGCCCGCGGGCGCCCAGCCCGCCCTCACGCCGTTGGACAACGTGACGATGGATATCCAGTCCAGCTTGACCGAGCCTAGCCTCGCGGTGATCCTCCAGCAGCGCCAGGCGCTAATCGTGCTGCAAACGCAGCAGTTGTCGAGCAACCTGAACGTCAATTCGAACACGCCAGCCGATCAAGCCGCCGAGGCGCAACTAATCAAGCTGCAGGGCTATCAGCTCGCCAACGGCGCGGAAGCTCTGACCGCCAACTTCTCCTATTTCTCGGAGATCCTTCTGCCCGGGCTGGCGCAATCGTCTCTGGTCAAAGCCTATTATGCCGCCCCCCGCATTCTTCTGGGAGGTTTTGCCGAGCAGACCTCGGGACCGACCGCCACCGGCAAATTTACCCTCGATCTGCGCAAAGACGATATCCGCGCGGTGCTCTATCCCGGGCAATCGAATGACGCGCTCCCCCTGTTCCAGGCGGAGCGAGGCATTGGAGAGAGCGCTCTGGAGAGCCAGATGGTCAAGGCTCTCATTACGAACGCGGGCACCACGATTACGGCGTCGTTTAATGCCGCCGATGTGCTGATGGCGGCGCAGGCGCAGAACATTCCCCTGGTGGCCATTGACGCCGCCAATGCCGGCATTCTGGACACCCTGACGATTTCCGCGAATGCCAAGGCTCTTATTTCGCAAGCCATCCAGAATGGCGACGTGGTGGTGACCCCGAGCAAACCCGTGACCATTGGTGGACAAAGCTCGGTCTCCTGGTACGAATTCGATCCGGTGACAGGCGCGACGGTGGACTCCTCGGAAGATGGCGGACATCAGGGCATCCTGAGCTATGTAGGCACCGCTCTGGCCTGGACCTCCGTGGCTAACTTCCTCATAAGCTTCGCCACGACGTTCTATGGGGTTATTAGTTGTAAGAGACAAGGAGGCGGCCCACAATGTGTGGCGTCAGTTTCGGGCTGGGGCAACCTGGCCACAGGAATCATCGCCGCGGTCTTCGGCTTGATTTGCTTCCTGATTGGTGTAGCCAAACTATCCGGCGTCGGGGCGGGCGCGGGAGCAGCCAGAACCTGTGCGCTGATCATCGTAGGCGCAGGCGCGGCGGGAACGGCCGCGGCTATCTTACTTGCGGGCGGCGCCACCGGCGATCCCCCCGTGCCGCCCCTTCTTTCGGGAGGCGGCGGTGCGGCGTTCCCCAAGGCGATGGGTATGCGAAGCGTGGCTTCGACTATCACGGCCGGCGCCGTTCAGGGACAGGTGCAGGCCGCGTCGTTGCGCGCGGCGAACCAGCTCGCAGCGACGTGGTCGTCGACGGCGGCCAGCGGATTCAGCGTCGCCACGCTGAGCGCGGCCAATGCGACCGTCAAGAACTCGCAAGGGCAGACCGTGGGCACGGGAGCGGCCGGCTTGAATTTGGGCTCGCCAGGCCCCGCGACCGTTTCCGGTAGCGTGAATTATTCAGTCAATGGCGTGGGCGACTTATCGTTCTACGGTTCCGCGACGAACGCCATCGGCGCCAGCGGTAACTGGACCAGCTACTCAGCCACTCTGAGCGGCTCGCCATCGGTGAAGATAGCGACGAATGGACTCACGGTGAACGGCTCTTCTCTGCCGCAGGACACTTATACGATTACGGCCGCTTCCGTGACCGTGACGGGCTCGGGCCAGACCACGTCGCCGGACTTCGCCGGATCGGCGTCACTTACCGTGACTGCGGGCTCGGTCTATCTGGGGCCGGGCAGCGGAACGTTCACCTCGAGCGGAGCCCCCGTCCCTCCGGCGAACGGAATCGCGCTGGATGGTTTCACCGGCACGATCGCCGTCACCGGCAACGGAACCACCGACGGCGTCAATCTGAACGGGACTGCGGGAAAGGTGCTGGCAGTTACGCCCTCGCCAGCCTCTTTTGTTACCAATGAGAATACGGCGGTGACTTTCGGGACGCCGCTCCTGACTTCGCTCGCCGATACCTATAACTTCTCCGCCGAGGCGCCCCCTGGCTGGGCGGTGACGATGGACGCTAACGGCAACGTCACGGCAACACCCGCGCCCGGACTCCAAAGTGGCACATTCCCGATCTTCGTGACCGCGGGCTCACAAGCTGATCCGAATCTGGTAGCGCAGGCCGCGGTGCTGGTTACTCTCAGCGCGACGACACCGGGAATGAAACTGACGGTGAGCCCCGACACCCTCTTCAGCGTACCGGTCGCCGGGGGTCTGCTTCCTTCGGCATTCCGGGCGACCATTCAGAACACCGGACCAGCGGCCGATACGTATAACCTGGCTTTCAGCAATGTACCGGCTGGATTCACTCTCCTGGACAGCCTGACCAGCGTGACCATTCCCGCCGGCGCGTTAGCGGTTGCGGGCCTCTATCTGGCGCCCAGCGGCAATCTCCCGCCGCAGGGCACCCAGGTATCGTTTACGGTGACTGCGACAAGCGTGAGTAACCCCGCCATTACAGCGAGCCAAAATGTGACGTTTACTGTGCCGGCACTACAACTGCTCACGCTTTCCGCCAGCCCGTCAACCTTTGCAACGACTCCGGGCACGGCGGTGCAGAGCACGCTCACGCTGCAATCGACAGGCAACGTGGCGGTCGCCGCTACCCTCACATCCGTCACCGATCCGAACCTTTCGCTGGGAGGACTTGCGCCGACGGTGAATCTGAACCCCGGCCAGTCGGCCACGCAAAACCTGACCCTCACCCCGCTGGCGAACGCACCTTTGACTGTGCCGCTGTCTTCCACGATCACGGCGACTTTCGGCACTTCGCAGACGGCGACGGCGAATCTGAGCGTGCAGGTCGACGCGGTGCAGTCGCTATCGGCCGGGACGGGAGCAGCGGCGGCGGCAGCGCTCGGCCGCAGCGACATCGCCACGACACTCTCGGGACTTTCGGCAGCCATCAACACGGCGCTGTCCTCGTGTAGCAGTGCATCCCAGGCGCAGGTGCTGGCCTATGTCGGCAACCTCATCCAGGAAATGAATGCGCCGTTCTTGACCGGCTTCGCCTCGAGCCTCGAAGCGGCGCAGTCGGCCATCGCCGCGGCCACGTGCGCGAACATCGGGACGGCCCTGACACAGCTCAGCACCGTGCTCGCGAACCTGGCGACGGCGCTTAACTCGCCTGCGGCCCTCCCCTTCAGTTTCGAGCTGTCCCCCAACACTGCCCTGGCGACTCCGAATCAAGCGGTGCAGTTCCCGATTGCGTTGCAGAACCTCTCGACGACCACGAACACGTACAACTTGAGCCTCGGCGCGCTTCCCGGGGGAGTCAACGGCTCCCTGAGCCAACCCAGCGTTACGCTGGGACCGGGGCAATCCATTCCCGTCCCGAACGCTCTCAACAATCCCTCGGTTTCGATCACTCCAACTACCGGCACGGCATTGCAGTTCTCGGTGACGGCTTCGATCAACGGGGTTGCCGGCAGCGGACAGACCGCTTACGGCACGTTGACGGCTCGCAACACCTTCCTGGCGGTGGAGGACGTGAAGGCGACGCCGGGGTTCACCAACGCCGGCGGGTCCGTGGACGTGGTGACGCACATTGCCAACCTCGTCAATACCAACAAGTCGGTTCAGGTCACGCTCGTGGTGAAGAATTCAGCCAATAACACAGTGTTCACCGGAACCACCCAGAACGTGCTGCTCAATGTGCAGAGCCTGCTGACCACGGTGGATTTCGGCATGATCAACACCACCGGGTTCGCCAATGGAAACTACTCTCTGGTGGTGACGGTGATCGATCCGGTGACCAACCAGCCGATGCCGGGCGGCACGGGGACGGGCACGCTGCTGATCGGCTCGCCGGTGACCGGCTCGCCGGTGACGGCGACCCTGACGGCGAGTCCGCAGACTCTGGCGCCGGGCAACGGTCTGGTCACTTCCACGCTAGCCGTCAACACGACCAACAGCGGCGGCGCTCAGATCAGCCTGATTGGATCGGTGGCCACGGCATCGGCGGCCAATTCGGTAGCAGTCAACGGGAGTACGGTATACACATGCGATACCAGCGAAGTCAGCATCATCAACGCATCCAACCCGGCGAGCCCCACGGTGACGGGAACGGTGTTCGCCGGCGTCATCGGCACTGGCGACCTCTATTGCGACATCCAGAGAGGCGACCTGGTGATGCTGGCGGACACCGGCGGCTCGCTCGCCAGCCCGGCCTTTGTGGCGTTCGATCTCACCAACCCGGCGTCGCCCAGCTTGATCGCATCCACCACAGTGAACAAACGGCTCTTAAGCGGGCAGCCCTACTATCAGGGCAACACGGCGTTCTTCGGGACCAACGTGATCTTCGTCGGCGGAGGAGGCTTAATCAGCGCCCAGGGGGGCGACTTCGTCTCGCTGGACGTCACTAGCTTCAGCGCTCCGGCAGTGATCGGAACCCTGGAGGAGCCACAAACGCAGGGACCTATATACGGCGGCTCCTATAATGTGAGGGGCTTAACGCCGTATAACACTCAGCTCGCTTACGTGACATCCACAACTTCTACCGGGGTCCCCAACGGGACGGGAATTGGCCAGTTGTGGGTCGTCAATGTGAGTACCCCTGCGAGCATGTCACTGGTCACACAAGTCAACGTACCTGGTACTGTTCATCTCAACGCGCCTCTGGTTCAAGGGACCACCGCGGTGGCCATCGGCGACGGAGGATGGTCGAATCCCTACAACAATGGCGCGTACCTCGGCCCTATCGTGGTCGCGGTTTTCGACACTACCAATCCACAGAACCCGACTCTGGTTGCGAACGTGACGACTACGTATTTGCCAAGTGACTCAATAGGCAGCGGCAATGCGGTGATCGGACCCAACCTGTTTCTGTACGGCGGCATCAGGGATGCCAGCAACAACAACTACCTCATGCTGGTGGATACTACCAATCCGGCCATCCCCGTGATCACGACGTACGCGGTTCCGGAGGCAATCAACAACATGAGAGCGCTCGGCAACCTGCTCTACGCACCCACCGCCAGCGGATTGCAGATCTATTCCATTCCCGGCACCGGCGCCATCTCATATACCGCCGCCGTGCAGATTGCCAAGAACAGCACCGTGGCCTACAACGCCGGTTCGTTCAGCGTACCGCCCACCAGCACCGTGCCGGGCACGGGCTTCGACACGGTGAGCTGGACCAATCCGCCGTCGAATACCATCACCTGGACTTCGAACGTCACCGGCATTCAGGCCGGGCAGGTGCTGCCGATCGATCCCGGAGCCACGGTCAGTTTCACCGTTCCCGCGGGATCGGGCTCCATTACGCTGCCGCAGGCCGATGTCAACAGCGACCAGATTCTCGGCTTGAATCCGGCGACTCTGACTGTCGCGCCGGGAGTCACGGCAGCGTACACGCTCACAGTGAAGAATCCCACCGCGGCGGCGGTCAATTACACCCTCGCCGTGACCGGGGTCTCGCCCAACTGGGTGACCTTGCAGGCCAGCGTCAATGTGCCGGCCACGAGCCAGGTAAACGTGCCGCTGAGTCTCAACTCGGGGCCGAACGCTGCCGCCGGCACGTACGCGTTTATCGTGACGGCCACCGCGGGCGGCGCTTCCGGCTCGGTGCAGGGGACCCTGATCCTGCAGGGATCGGGGGCCATCGGATCCATCGTGAGCACCAATTCGTACGGCGTAACGGTCAGCCTGATTCCGGTTTCCGCGACGGGCGGCCAGGGGACGCCCACACAGTTTGTGGCGCAGATCACCAACGCGGGCGATGTGACCGACACTTACACGCTGTCGGTCGCCCCGATTGCCAATGTGACTGCCGGCCTCGGCCAAACTACGATTCAAGTGCCGCCGGGATTGAGTAACTTTCGCCAGGCGCCGCTGACACTGACTGCCACGCAGGGCACTGCTTCCGGACCCATCAATTTTACCGTCAAGGCGGTCTCCAACACGAACGCGTCCGTCACCGGTTCGGCGGCGGGCACACTCAACGTGGTGAACAACGGAGTGAAGGTGGGGCTGAGCCCGTCCAGCTCGGCGCCAGGCGGAACGTTCCAGATGACCGTGACCAATACGGGCAAGGTCTCCGACACCTTTGCCCTCGCCTTGGGCGGGCCGGCCGCGGCGGCGTGCACGCTGGCTGCTACTTCGGTTACGCTGGCGGCGGGCGCTTCGCGGAACGTCGCGATCACCATCGGCGCGGGCACTGCCTTTACTCTGGGCAGCGCGGAACTGGCCGCGCAGGCGGTTTCCCAAGGGAACACATCGGTATCCGCCACCGCGACGGCGCTGGTCACCATCGCTGCACGGAAGGGTGTCAGCGCCACGTTCAATCCGGCCAGCCAGACACTGCCCGCGCCGGGGCCGGCCGTTTTCGAGCTCAACGTGCTCAATACCGGCACGCTGCAGGACAGCTATTCCGCCACGATTACGTCCACCTCCGGGCCCGTAAAGGCCAGCCTGGTGGGCCCGGATGGGAACCCGGCGCAAACTATCGGGACATTCATCCTGCCGGGCGTCAGCTTGGGGCAGTTGGTGCTGGACACCACGCTGACTGCTGTGGGATTGGCCACCGTGACCGTGAAAATCACCTCCCTCACCAACCCTGGGGAAAGCGTCCAGGCCACAGCCACACTGGGCCTGACCAAGCCGGTGAGCGATGCCGGCAAGAACCAGAACGTGCTGAAGAACGCCTATACGTCTCTGGACGGCAGTGACTCCTACGACCCGGGCGGAAACCGGCTGACTTATAAATGGACCATGATTTCCGAGCCCGACAACGACGGCGACGATGACGATGGCGGCCATCTCCGCGCCGCGCTCCAGGACGGCAATCAGGGCGGCGATTCGGACCAGAGCAGTTTTGGCGGCCAGACCAGTCCGCGAGCGTTCTTCAATCCGGACAAGGAGGGCAAGTACGTCTTCCAACTGGTGGTGAATAACGGCTCGAGTGACAGCGCGCCGTCGCAGGTGACGGTCACGGCTTACAACGATCACGTGCCCCCGACGGCGGATGCGGGTGATTCCGTATACGCCAAACGCGGGTCATCGGCCACGGTGGATGGCAGCTTGAGCCACGCGGGGCAACCGGACCATCCGGATAAGCCGGGCGATCTCGACTTCCACTGGACGGTGAAGCAGGCGCCGGCGGGCAGCCATGTCACTAACGCTTCGATCAGCGGGAACACGCAAGCCCAGGCAAGCTTCGTTCCGGACGTGGACGGTGTGTATGTGCTGACACTGACGGTTTCCGACTCGAACGGCTCTTCATCGGACACTGTAACCGTGACGGCCAGCGATCCGAATGTGCCGCCCAACGCGGTGGCTGGAAAAGACAGGCGGATACTGCCGAACTTACCAGTGACTCTGGACGGAAGTCACAGCAACGATCCGGACAACGGGCCGCAGCCACTCAGTTACCGCTGGCGATTCGTGTTCAGCCAGTTGCCGGATTCGGCGATCGTAGGGGCCACTACCGCGAGTCCTCACTTCACCCCGGTCTCCACGGGCTTGTACGTGGCACGGCTGGACGTCTCCGACGGGGCCGCGACTTCCTTCGACCAGGTCACAGTCACCGTGGCCAAGGCTTGCGACGCCAACGCCGACGGAGTGGTCAATCAAATCGACCTGGATTTGATGAACGCGCTGGTGGGGCAGACGGCTTTGCCGAACGATCCGCTGGATGTAGATAAGGACGGCAGGATTACCGACAACGACGTCGACATCTGCCAGAAGAAGATCGGCGGTGACGGCGGCGGCGACCACGGGGATAACTCGCCGCGAGTGACTGCGGCTGCCGCGGCGGCGACGAGATCGCCGGGTTCGATATCCGGCGCGGTGGCGGGAGTACCGCGCCCCACCGTATCCGAGGTGAGACAGGGCGCCAGCCTGCTGGCGGGGCCGGTNNATTACGGGATTCGGATTGGGTGGGCCGGCGACATTCGACTCCAGGCAAGGCGGAGCCAGGCGGATGCCCACGACGCTGGGGGGCGTCCAGGTTCTATTTGACGGCGTGGCGGCGGCGCTGCTCTATGTCACGCCGAGTCAGTTGAGCGCGGTGGTGCCGCAGGGGGTCAGTCGAAGACCGGCCACCACTCTCGAAGTCACAAACGGAGCCGGCAAATCCGATCCGATGGTTCTGCCGGTGGCGGCTTCGGCGCCCGGCATTTTCACCATGGACGGGACCACGCAGGCCATCGCGGTGAATGAGGACGGTTCCATGAATTCGGCGGCGAACCCGGCCGCCACGGGATCGGCGATCATGGTCTTCGTCAGCGGCGCCGGCCGGACGGAGCCGCCCGAGATGGATGGGCTGATCGTTGCCGACGAGCAGATCCGGCCGCGGCTGCCGGTGCGGGCGACGATTGGAGAGGCAGCGGCGGAAGTGCTCTCGGCCGCCAGCGCTTCCGGCACGGCTTCCGACGTGATCCGGGTGCAGGTGCGGATACCCAAGGGAGTTGCTCCGAGCGCGGCGGCGCCGGTTCGCATTGTGGTGGGCGGCTCGGGGAGCCAGGCCGGAGTCACGATCGCGATCCGGTGAGGGGCATCATGGCGCGATAAGGCTGGCTCCGATGCGCGGCCAAGACATGCCGGCAAGAGTGCCGGTACTGCACGCTGGAGAGCGTGCGCCACGGTTAAGCGCGAACAGACTACTGGTTTCCGGTGAGAGCCTGGACATCCGGCAGTTTGGTGCGATCATCGCGGCGCTGGTCATTCACATATGGCCGGATGCGCAGGCGGAGCGGCGCGGCGTTCTCCGCGGACAGGTACTTGCGCGCAATCAACGCCTGGACGAGAGCGGCGTAGCCAAGCCTTTGTCCGGCGAAGAACTGGCCCACCCGGTCGCGAAAATCGGCATCGCCGGCCCACGTGAGCTTCAGCGTCTCGGCGGCGTGGACGGGCAGTTGCGCCGCGTCGATATCGAGGTAGTCCGCCAGGAACTCCTGCGCGCGATCCGGTATCGTGCGGCCCTTCTCGCTGCCGTATTCTTGAAAGCCGTGATCGGCGAATGTCCTTCCCAGGCGACGCTGCATAGACACCCGATACCTGCCATCGGCGATGAGGTTCGAACGAGACGCGGTCGAGGGGGAAACCATGAGCACGTACGTACCGGTTTCCGGCCATGCGGGGCGCTCTTCATCCGGCTTCGAGACGGTGTCGCCAGCCCAGCCTGAGCCGATGTTCTGGTCCTGGCCCGGGTTGAATACCATGATTTCGTCATGGGCATCAAACTCCCTCAGGGCCCTCAAGACGAAACCCGCATCGCGGCGGGGCGTCAACAGGTTTCCGATGGCGATGAATGCGGCGTAATTGTGCGGCCGGTCGAGCAGTTGGAGCAAGACGCCGCTCGCGTCTTCATGCGAACGCGCCGCCAGAATCAGCACTTCCGTGGGGAACTTCCCGATGAGCGGAACGAGATCGGCGAGCGGCGCGGGCTGGTTCATTTGGATCAACGCATCGAGAATCGCGAGGCGCGCAGCTTCGGCATCCGTGACGGCGGTCGAAGCCCCGGCCGCGGGCAGCGGATCGGCCAGCACGCGGAGCATCTCGGGAACCAGGGGCTCGGCGCGCTGTTCGACGATCCAGTGCGCGGCCCACGCCTGCTTGAGCGGTTCGCCGCTGCGGATCCATTCGGCCGCGGGCTTGTCTTCCGTTTGGCCGGAAAGTCGGCAGGCTATGCCGAGCAGAAGGACGAATCGCCTCATTCGCATCCCTCTTTGAGATTACATCAGTGTGAGCCCTGTAGTACGATACGGACAGGAGTAACTTCTGACCAAGGCAGACCCGAAAGAAACGTCATCCTTACAAGAACCCCATGGGACCGCGACCACCATCCCTTCCTGGCTCGTTGCCGTGCGCGCCGCCGAATCCAAGAAAGCTACCGACATCCGGATTCTGGACCTGACGGGGATCACTTCGTTCGCGGACTTCTTCGTCATCTGCAGCGGCGGCAATCAGAGGCAGGTGCAGGCCATCAGCGACGAGGTCGGGCTGCAGTTGAAACAGCAGGCAGGCGAGCTGCCCATCAGCGTGGAAGGATACAGCCAGGCGGAGTGGGTGCTGGCCGATTACGGCGACCTGCTGGTGCACGTCTTCTCCCTGAAGGCACGCGAATATTATGGCCTGGAGCGCCTGTGGCGCAGCGCCAAAACGGTCGAGATTCCGGCCGAGTGAAGATCTACCTTTACTTTATCGGCAAGCCGAAGGACCCCCACATCAACGCGGTGGCCGAGGACTTTCTAGGCCGCGCCGGCCGCTACGCACCCGCGGAGATGCGCGAGATCCGGCCCGGACGCATGGATCTGTGGGAGCGGCATCCCAGCGCGCGCAAGATCCTGCTCGACCCCGCGGGGAGAGCGATGGATTCCGCCGCCTTTTGCAAGCTGATTTCCCGGGGCGAAATGGAGGGCCGCGACCTGGTGTTCGCGATCGGCGGCCACGACGGGCTGCCGGCGGGATGGGCCGCGCGCGCCGACCTGCTGATTTCGCTTTCGCCTATGACGTTTCCGCACGAACTGGCGCGCGCCATGCTCGCCGAGCAGATCTATCGTGCGTTTGCGACCTTGCGGGGCCATCCCTACCCGCGCTAAGGTGAGGTTGCATGTCTTGGTTTAAGCGCGACAAACCGGCCGACGAAAAACTCCCCAAGCTGGAGAACGGGGAGCGCCGCGTGCGCACCGAAGGTCTGTGGCAAAAGTGCGAAGGCTGCCGGCAGATCATCTGGAAGAAGGAACTGGAAGCCAACTGGAACGTCTGCCCGAAATGCGGAATGCTGACGCGGCTGGACGCACTGGCGCGGCTCAAGATGCTGGTGGATGACGGGAAGTACGAGCAGTTCGATGCGACTCTGACTTCCTCCGATCCGCTGGGCTTCGTGGACAGCAAGCCCTACAGCGAGCGGCTGCTGGCGATGCAGCAGGCCACCAACCTCACGGATGCGCTGATTTCGGCCACGGCGAAGCTGGACGGCCGGCCGATCCAGATCTGCACCATGGAGCCGCGCTTCATCGGGGGCAGCATGGGCTCGGTGGTGGGAGA
>OMOG01000692.1 GCA_900290305.1 Candidatus Sulfopaludibacter sp. SbA4 | reverse complement strand
CCGTGAGTTTGCGGGCTGTGACCGCGGCGAAGGTGTCGCGCAGCTTGCGGTCGAGCGACACCGGCTTGCCTTCCTGCACCTCGAAGCCGAAGCGTTGCGGCTCCTGCCAGTTGCCGTCGCGGACGAACCACATCTCGACGGCGTCGGGTACGAGCGACCGCGTGATGGCCACGCCGTTGAGGCGGTCGGCATCCCGCGCCAGTTCGTCGCGCAGTTTCAGCACGTCCTGCACCTTCTCGTAGCGCTTGTGCTGGCGGGCGGCTTCCTCGAACATCATTTCCTCGCTGAGGCGGTCGCGGGAGTGGCCGATGGCTTCGAGCAAGGAGCGGCCGCCGGTGCGCAGGAACTCCGTGACGCGCGCCACTTCGTGGCCGTACTCGGCCGGACCGACCACCTGCTGGCAGGGCCGCAGGCACATGCCCATCTCACCGTAGATGCAGCCGGGGTGCTCCGAAGCGCGCGAGCGGAAGGGGCCGAAGTACAGGCCCCCGGAGGTTGCAGAGGAAGAGGTGCGGGTGAGGTGGGTGGTGATGTGGCTGCGCGGGAACTCGTTGCCGAGAACGATCTTCACGTAGGGCGGCATGCGCAGCTTGAGCAGTTCGAGGTAGGTGTCCGGAAAATGGCGGCGCGCCTGTTCGTAGAGGACTACGCCCGATTCGAAGGCCGAGCCCGTGAGGCGGTACTCGATGCGGCTGACGGTGCGGCGCAGGTTGAGCAGCCGCGATGGCTTCTCGCGCTCCCTCAGGAGGCGGAGCAGGCGGCGCCTCAGCAGCGCGGTTTTGGAAAGATACGGATCGCCTTCTTTGGGCCACAGCGCAAAGACCGCCGGATTGTTGGGCAGAGCTTCGATGGCGGCGTCCAGTTGCGCGAGGTCGTCAGAAACTTGGATGACGGTCATCACCTTGCAGTCATCACTGGTAGAGCCGGCGCAAACCCGGCCAGGCGTCCCGATGAGTCGGGACGCCGCAGGCAGGAGTGCCTGCGCCACGTTTTTCGTCGGCAGACCACCCCAAGCGCTCGCGCCTGCCGAGGTTGGGGAGGAAGCCGGCCTGGCCTTCGGAGGTGGCGTGCATGCGGCCCTTCCTCACTCCGAGACGGCTTTGGTGTCGTTCAGGGTGCGGATTTCGGCGAGAAAGCTTTCCAGGGTCTTCACGCCCTGGTCGCCGTGCTTGCGGTGGCGCACGGACACCTGGCCGTTCTGCTGCTCGCGGTCGCCGACCACCAGCATGTAGGGGATCTTCTGCAACTGGGCTTCCCGGATCTTGAAATTGACTTTCTCGCTGCGCTCGTCGACTGTGACCCGGATGCCGGCCGATTCCAGAGACTGCTGGATGGTACGCGCATACTCGGCCTGGCGGTCGGTGATGGGCAGCACGGCCGCCTGCACGGGGGCCAGCCAGACGGGGAAGGCCCCGGCATACAGCTCGATCAGGTAAGCGACCATGCGCTCCATGGTGCTGACGACGGCGCGGTGGATCATCACCGGCCGGTGTTCCTTGCCGTCGGCGCCCACGTACGTCAGGGCGAACTGGCTGGGCAGGTGGAAATCCACCTGAATGGTGGAGTAGGTTTCCTCGTGGCCCATTACGTCGGCAAGCTGGATGTCGAGCTTGGGTCCGTAGAAGGCCGCTTCGCCGGGCGCTTCGGTGTACGGCAGCCCGAGAGAGTCCATGGCCTCGCGGAGCACGCGCTGGCCCAGTTCCCACATCTCGTCGTTGTCGACGAACTTTTCCGTGTTGGCCTTGTCGCGCAGCGAGAGGCGGTAGGTGTACCTGGTGATGCCGAGATCGCGGTACGCCCGCTCCACCAGCTTCATGACGCTGGAGAATTCCTCCTTGATCTGGTCGGGCGTGCAGAAAATGTGCGCGTCGTTGAGGGTCATTGCGCGCACGCGGCTCAGGCCGCTGAGGGCACCGGAACGCTCGTAGCGGTACATGGTGCCCAGCTCGGCCAGGCGGACCGGCAGGTCGCGATAGCTGCGCTGCTTGGACTCGTAAATGAGGATGTGGTGCGGGCAGTTCATGGGACGCAACACCATCTGCTCGGTTTCGAGGTCCATCAGCGGGAACATATCGTCATGATAATGTTCCCAGTGGCCGGAGCGCTTGTAGAGGTCGACCTTGGCCAGGTCGGGCGTGTAGACGTGCTGGTATCCGGAGGCGCGCTCGCGCTCCAGAATGTACTCTTCGAGCAGGCGGCGGATGGTGGCGCCCTTGGGGAGCCACAGGGGCAGGCCGGACCCGACGGTTTCGTTTACGGTGAACAGCTCCAGCTCTTTTCCCAGGCGGCGGTGATCGCGCCGTTTGGCTTCCTCCAGGCGGTGGAGGTAATCCTCCAGGTCCTGACGGGTGAAGAAGGCGGTGCCGTAGATGCGCTGCAACTGCTTGTTGTGCTCGTCGCCCTTCCAGTAGGCGCCGGCGATGGAGAGCAGCTTGAACGCCTTGATCTTGGAGGTATCGGGCACGTGGGGGCCGCGGCAGAAATCGATGAACTGCGGCCCGAGGGTGTACTCGGTGAAGACCTCGCCGGCGCGTTCGTCGATCAACTGGCACTTCATCCAGGCATCGGCGTACTTGCGCAGGCCGTCTTCCTTGCGGGTGTAGACGCGCTCATAGGGGAGATGCCGCTTTTGGATCTCCCACATCTTCTTTTCGATCTTCTCCAGGTCTTCGGGAGTGAAGGGCGTGGCGCGGTCGAAATCGTAGTAGAAGCCGCTTTCGATGGGCGGACCGATACCCAACTTGGTTTCGGGGAACAGCTCGAGCACAGCCGCGGCCAGAAGGTGCGCGGTGGAGTGGCGGTAGACTTGGAGCGACTCGGGATCCCTGGAAGTGAGGATCTGTACAGTGGCGTCCTTTTCGATCGGGCGGGTAAGGTCGTAAAGCTCGCCGTCGACCCTGGCGACAATGGCTGCATCCGCGAGGCGGGGACTGATCGATTTGGCGATATCGATGGGACTGACGCCTGAGGGTACCGGCTGTTTACTGCCATCGGGCAGAGTGATCTCGATGTTACTCATAGGGAAATTTCAGCGTAGCACGGGCGGGGGGAACCCACACAGGCAGGCCCGGTGACGGGTCAAGAAATGCCTGTGCCACGAAGGCCACACAGGCAGGTCCGGAACGGAACCGCAAACCGGAAGTGCCTGTGCCACAAGCCAGGGAGCCTGTGCCACAATGGAATAAGGGATCATGCCCGTCTCGAGCCAGACCGGAATCGACGAATCCACGTTGGTGGCGCAGGCCCGCGAAGGCGATACGGGTGCGTTCGGCGAGCTGGTGCGGCGCTACGAGGGCAAGATCTTCCGCCTGGCGCAGCACGTGACGCAGAACCGCGAGGATGCGGAGGACGTACTCCAGGAGACCTTCATGAAGGCGTACGAGCACCTGGACCAGTTCAAGGGGGACTCGAAGTTCTACACCTGGATCGTGCGGATCGCGGTCAACCAGGCGCTGATGAAACTGCGCCGCCGGAAAACCGACAAGTCGGTTTCGCTGGACGAGACCATCGATACCGGCGAAGACACGATCACGCGCGAGATCGCGGCTTGGGACGAGGATCCGGAGCAGCGGTTTTCGCGGGAAGAGCTGGGCGGCATCCTGGATACGGCGATTCAGAGCCTGGAGCCACCGTATCGGTCGGTATTCGTGCTCCGGGATATCGACGAACTTTCCACAGAGGAGACGGCCGACGCACTGGGTCTTTCGGTTCCGGCCGTCAAGAGCAGACTGTTGCGGGCGCGCTTGCAGTTGCGTGAAAAGCTGACGCGCTTCTTCAAACGCAAGGGGGACGACGCCTTTGCTTACCTGTAAAGACTTTCTGAAAGAGCTGAGCGATTACCTGGACGAATCTCTGGACGCCGAAGTGCGCGCCAAGCTGGAAGAGCACATTACCGAGTGCCCCAATTGCTGGGTAATCGCCGACACTACCAGGAAGACCATACAGATCTATAAGGGGATGGAGCCATTTCCGATCCCCACCGATGTCGAGTCGCGGCTGATGAAGGCGCTCGAGCGGAAGATGGCGGCGAAGCGTTAAGGGCCGTTATTTGACGTTAATGGTAACGCCGGTCTGGCTGCGTCTCGCGGTGACATTGCCGTTTATCACAGGGCCGATCTCAACGGTAATGGGTTGCGCGCCGCTGGCGGTACCGGGCGGCACAATCGCGTTGATCTGGACCAAGCCCGCCACGCCGGTGCCCGCGGTGCCCGCATAGAAGATGGGCGCCGACTGGCCGCCGATCAACACCCGATACGAATCGACGGCCAGCGCGACCGGACCGGTCGTCACGTTTGCCACCTGGCCATCGACCATGGTGAGGGCGGGCGAGCCATACTGAAGCAAATCGCCGAGGCCCGTCATAAAAATCTCGATGGGGGATCCCTTGGGTGCGTTGGCGTTGCCGTTGACGGTAACGGCGCCGGTGGTAGCGTCGACGTTGAGCACCGCCGCCTGTCCCTGACCATTGCCGCCGAATGTGAAAATTCCAGGGTCGAACGACATCTTGACCGTAGGATAAGTGGCTGGTTGGGCCGCACCCACGACAGCGACGCTGACGGTGATGGTGGTGCCGTCGGGGTATTGTGCCAGCTCGTATGGCACAATCGCGTTGATCTGGTTGGAAGTGGCCATGAGCAGCGGCGCTTGAAACGATTGCGAGTCCAGGGCGCTCTCAAACCATACGGCGATGTTGGCGCAGGCGGGGTTGGTTGTGCTGGCGATGGTTACATCGTATTTCGATTGGGTAACGTTGTTGCCATCGGCGAAAGTGATGGGACTATTGGAACAAATCGAGTTCGTGCCGAAGTTCCCACCGAAGATCGAGACAATCTCGCGAGGCGAAACCACGGAGGTGGAGGTGAAGGGAGTAGCGGCGCCCAGTTGTGTGGCCGATGACAAATAGCTGGCCGCATTGTCCACCGCCTGGATATACGGCTGGGTTGGATCGGTCACCGCAAAGGAGAAGGGAGAACTCTGGGCCGCTGAATTTGACGGGACAGAGTTGGGGGCGCCATTGACCACGTAAATCTTCCAGGCTTCCCCGCTGGCGGCCACATTAGGGGATGTCAGATCGGCCACTGGTATGGTAGCGGTGAGGAGCTTGCGGCTCACCCAGGTGGTGGGCAGGGGGTGGAAGGAGAGGTCGGGTCTCTGGTAGAAAACCCATGAGCCGTTGTTGAAGAAATTGTCGCCAAAGAGCGTGAGAATGGGAGGTACGGGGGTAACGGTGGTTGATGCAACAATGACGGGCACTTGTGGCGGAAAGACCGATGTAAGACTGGGCTGACCGGGAGCTACACTCAGGGTGACGGTCACGGTGAAACTGGTGCTGGTACTGCCGGATGAACTGGAGCCGGTCTTTACCGGAGCGATGGTGATGGTCCCGGTGTAGTTGATGGCATCCAGGGTGTCGAGAGTGGGCTGATCCAGCGTGACATAAATCGGCACGATGGAACTGCCGGATGCCACACCGCTGGTGGAGGTCGCGGACGATCCGGTACCTGGAAGCTGGTTACTGACGCGGAGCCAATTCGCCACGGTCCCGCTGCCGGCCTTGGTTACCGCCGTGGTCACGGTAAAGGGGATGATGTCGGCGGTGGTAGATACATCGATTTCGGCCGAGGGCGGCGTGGTGCCGCTGTTATAGGGCAGTGCCAGGGTGTAAGCCGTCGCGGTGGTGGTGGCAATAATGGGGTAGGTAGCGCTGCCGGGGGCGCTTAACAGAAGCGACGACGCAGGGTTGGTGATCGTCAGAGTTACGGGAACGGTGGTGCAGTTGGCCGAACTGCCACAGGCGGCCCCGGTGAAGATGGCGATCGAGCCGTTATAGGTACCTGGGCTGAGACTGGTCGGGTTGGCATTCACCGCCAACACCAAAGGCGAGGACCCCGCGATGGGTGTGACCGAAAGCCAGCCCAGCGGCAAGGACGTATAAGTAACACTCATCGCAGCGGTGGTAGACAACTTTGCCGTGACCTTAGAGGTCAGGGTGTTGCTCGCGTTGTTGTACTGGTACGTGAAGGCTACTGTAGTCGGAGACGCGGTCGGAGCCTGCGCGAAGGCCAGCCCACAGGCGATGAGGTATGCGAGGAAAACAGTTTTTTTCATTGCCACTTCCTTACATCCCATCTATCGGATGGGGGCCAGAAAAACTTGAGGGGGATTTAGCGCTGGGGTGGACGGGGGTTGGGGAGCCGGATTTGAAATCGCAGGGCGGGCGGCGCGCCGTCGGCTTTGGGTCTGGGGATTCGGGCTGGAATCAAGGGGAAATCAGTAGCAGAGGTCTCGGAGGGATTCGCGTGCCGGGGTTCCGGCAACGCGATCATAGCAACAAGCCGAAACCGCGCCGCCCGCCTGTTTTCAGAGGTCATGTTACTGAACAGATCGGCCAATTTGGGAAAAACAATAGGGGCCAGGGGCCGGAAGACCGGGGGTTGGGGGTTAGGGGTTGGGGGTTGGGGGAAGGTGGCTCGCTTCGCTCGCGTCTTTTCTGGCGGGAGCGGGAGCATGCGGCTGCGAGGGAGCGGCGGGGTAACAGACCACGAAAAGCGATGGTCTGTCCCGCCCGCTTTCCCAACCTCCTCAATTACGTGGTTCCCCCCACATCGGCCGTCCGCCCGAACATGCGGTACTGA
>OMOG01000114.1:5600-9757 GCA_900290305.1 Candidatus Sulfopaludibacter sp. SbA4 | reverse complement strand
GCTTGAGCAGGAGCAGTGCGAAAGCTGCGAGGAACTCCTCAGGCTCGCTTCCGCTGGTTCCATTCGTTTGGTAGTTCCCGCCTTTTCGCTGGCCGAGCCGCACATCGCACTCATGCGCCGGGAAAGCGAGCGGTCCAGGTTGCGATCCGAGCTTCAACGGAACTCGCGCAAAACGGCCGCGGCGCGATCAGTTCCTGTGCTGTATGGTACCGCGCCGCGGCNNGCTTCAAAGCATCTTTCCGAGCTGGCACGATCGAAGACTTACCGTGAAGTGACGGGCACCTTCAGCGACCTTTTGGCACTTCTGAAGGCAAGTGCGAAACGCGAGCGGGCGGGACTGCAACGGACCACAGCCGCGATGCTCGAGGCAGCGGAGTTCATCCCACTGGGTTCGGATGTGTTGCGGCAAGCTGCTGGAATTCAGGCCGCCGTCGCCATGTCGGCACAAGACTCCATCGTACTCGCCTCGATAGTTTCGCATCTTGCGGCCACAAAGCCCGCGGAGAGTTGTTTTCTGAACCGGAACACCAAGGACTTCGGCGGCCCGAACATCCAGGTGATGCTGGACCAGTTCGGCTGCAAATTCTTTGGCCGATTCGACCATGCCCTTCGCTATATCGAGTCGCGGCTCCGCCAAGTAGAATAGTCCCCGGAGCCGGCGGCCGATCTACAATCGGCTGCGCGTGGGGCGTCGCGCCCCCGGGCCCGAAAACCGCTTGACCACCGCTACGCTGGCGAAGATGATCATCATGGCGACGGCCTCGCGAATCCCGAACGGCTCGCGATAAAAAAGCCAGCCCAGGGCCACCGCGACCACGGCATTGACGTACGGGTATACGGAGACAATCGCCACCGGCAGGCGGTCGAGCGCATAGATATAAGCGCTGTAGCCTACCAGCGACCCGAAGACCACCAGGTAGAGAATCGCCATCACGCCGCGCGCGCTCCAGTGAATCGGGTGCTCGGGTATGGCGAGGGCAAATGGAGCCAGGATCAGGCCGGCCGCCAGTTGGTGGACGCCGCCGGCGATGACGGGATGGGCCTTGCTGGCCTGGCGCCGCTGGAAGATCGACCCGAAGGACCATCCCGCCATTCCGATTTGCAGCAGCAGGAAGCCGTTCAGAAGATTTCGGTCGACGGCGTGCCGGCCGGGGTCCGGTGTGAACAGCAAGGCCGCGCCCAGAAGTCCCACCAACATACCGCCGATGGTGGGAGCGTGCAGCTTCTCCCCGCCCGGCAGCAGGGCCTCCGCTCCCACCATCCAGAAGGGCGAAATGGTGACGATCAGGCCGGCGATGCCGCTGGGGATGATCACCTCCGCGAAGACCAGCGCGCTATTGCCGATTCCCAGGGTGAGGAAACCGCTGAAGCAGGCTGCCCAGAGCTCACGCCCGCGGGGCAGGTATTTGCCGCGCGCCACGGCGAATAGCAGCAGGAGGGAGCCGGAGATGGTGAAGCGGACCGAGACGAGTACCAGCGGAGGGAAAGTCTCGAGCGACATACGGATGCCGAGGTACGTGGTTCCCCAAAAGAAACACACTGCGGCCAGCGCGAGGTAGGGCTTGTACAGAGGATGTCGCTGCAATATTCAGCGTAGCATTGCGGGAAAAAGGGGGGTTAGGGGTTAGGGGTTGGGGTTGTGTGCACCACCGAGCAAACGATTGCCAGTACCGTGACGGCCCACCCCGAGGCCGCGCTCAGGCGTTTCCGGCTTTCCAGGCGCATGCGGCGAAGAATTTCGAGGAGGTTGGCATAGCAGCATTGCCCCGATGTTTTCTGCCGTCTCATAGCTGTCGCAAAACCAGGCCTTTTGAGAACGTGATTTGGCCGCCGGCATTCGTCACACCGTTGCCGCCCATCACTCGTTGGCCGGCTGCCGGTTTCTAAGCGCTACGGCAGCGGCACAGTGGGGTCCTCGGGGTAGAGCGATTGAGGCCGCCGGTAGATTCAGTTCGGGGATGCAAGATCGCAACTGATTTTCAGTTCAACGGCGCCAGAGGCGGTGAGGGGATTGTTGCCGCACCCCCAGCCGCGCCAGATCTCGGTGACGGTCTTCTTGCAGTCACCGGCGCACGGAATCTGCGCTGCGGCGGCGTTGGCGTTCTTCAGCGCCGTGGTCACTACTGCGTTGTTTCCGGCGCCCGGTCCGGCGAACCCGGCACAGTTGGGAACCTTATCGGCCCAAGAAGAATAGATGACGAGCGAGCCGACGCAGGAAAAATTCTGCGGCAGCGGCTTGGTTGGGGTTCCACCCGAGATGATCACATCGGGGTTCTGGTAGGCGCCCTGCTCGTCGGGAAAGCCGATGGGGTTCTTCGCGCCGGCGGCTGCCGCGGCGGCGATGATCTGGATATCCCTAAAGACTATGGGTACGGAGCGGAGAACCTTGGGGGCGCGGGCCGGTTTCTTGGTGGCCATGGGGCGAAGTCTATCACTTTTCGATGGGGGCTGGGGGAGCCAAAACCTCAGTCACAGGCCTTGCATTTTCCCGGGGCCCACCGATCAAACGCGGTAAGAACCGTCAGGGCTTTTCTCCGCCCGGCTGGACAAGTTGTCCAATCAGTTCCTCGGAAGCTGTTGATAATAAACAATTCGAATTTTGAAAACTGGACAACCTGTCCAGTTTTCTGTTTTTTTGAGCAGGATGGGAAGAGTTCCCGAAGACCCTGAGAGGTTTCATGATACCGCCTGGCTCACGTGGCTTTGGGGAGCCTGAGGTTCATCACCGCGCCGCGTGCCTGCGGTACACCACCCAAGCCGAGGCGATCACGGCCACCGTGCCGGCGGCCAGTTTGCCCTCGAAAAGCCAGACGTTCGAGATCTCGGCCGTCGGCACCACCGAGCAAACGATTGCCAGTACCGTGACGGCCCATCCCGAAGCCGCGCTCAGCCGCTTCCCGGCCTTCCAGGCGCTGCCGAATATATAAAGATACGGCAGGAATCCCGTGATCACCATCAGCGACACCAGCTCGTCGTAAGCCACCCGCATGGTATCGCCGAGTTGGTATGCGGCGAGCAGGAAGGTGGCGACCGTTCCCAGCGCCAGGATGGAAATGTAGGGCGTGCCCCACCGTGGATGGATCCGGGCGAACGCCTTGGGCAACAGGTGATCGACCCCCGCGACAAACGGGAGGCGCGAGGTGGCGGCGCCGATTCCGCCAAATTGCCCCACCCCGCAGGCCAGAATCATCAGGGCAATGAGCGGGGAAAGCCACGCGGCGCTCAGCACCGTGCCGGCCGCCACCGAGACGTCTCCCAGCCCGCTCAAGTCGTTGATCTTCTCCGGTGGAAGAATCACCAGGAGGGAAATCGTTCCCAGCGAATAGAAAACGGTGGCGAACGCGGCAGCCATCCAGGCCGCGCGCGGCAGTGTGCGCTTGGGGTCGCGGATCTCGGCGCCCATCGAACCCGCCGCCTCCATTCCCGACATGCCGTAGGCGATGGATGCCGCCCCGAAGGTCAGAGTGCCCCAATCCCACTTGGGCCAGATGTGGATGGGGGTCGCGGTGCCGCGCCGCGCCCACACCAGCGCCGCGGTCGAAACCAGCAGGACGCCCAACAGCCAGGTGGCCGTGCCGCCGGCATTCTGCGTCCACTTGCCGACCTTGAGCCCGACCATGTTGGTCCCGAGCGCGATCCAGATGGCGAGCAAGGCCACCGTCAGGAGATAGAAACGCTGGTCGCCCAGGCGCGCATACGTGGATCCGAGCGTGTAGAAGCCCGCCCGCATGTAGAAAATGGCCGCCGTGGGGAACCAGCAGGCGATTCCCATCCAGTAGGTCCAGAAGCAGAGGAATCCGTGAAATGGGCCAAAATCGCCGCGCGTCCAGAGATACAGTCCGCCCGCTCCCGGATACTTCGCCGTGAGTGCCGCCACGGCCACGGCCAGCGGCACTACGAAAAACACCGCGGCCATCAGCCAGAGCGTGACGGAACCCGGTCCCGCGTGCGCCGCCGCGGGGATCCAGCGTGCGCCCACGATGCAGGCGATGCAGAAAAAGGTGAGGTCGCGGAGGCCCAGCTCGCGCTTGAGTCCGGGCTCAGACACCGGCCGTTTCTTTCGCCAATGCTGTATCTTTGGCCAACTCGAGGCCGATGCGGCGCAGACCTTCGCGGAGGAACTCCGGCTTGCCGCCCAACCAGATGCGCAGGAAACC
>OMOG01000114.1:1504-5590 GCA_900290305.1 Candidatus Sulfopaludibacter sp. SbA4 | reverse complement strand
ATGCGCTCGCACAGCGGGTAGCTGGGCGCGTCGGAGTTGTAGCGCATCAGGCAGAGCGCGCCGGCCCGCGGCTCGCGAAACGTGAGGAATCCGCCGAAGCCCGCCACCCACTCGCGCATAATGGGCAGGTTGAGCTGCAGGATGGTGCGAGTGCGCGCGTACAGCTTCTCGCGGTTTTCCGCCCGCACCGCGACGCGCGCCACTGCGTCCGAGATTTTGTTGGGCGCGATGGTAAGGTAGTCGTGCTGCGTCCAGCACTCGGCGATGATCTCCTTGGGGCCGACGGTCCAACCGATGCGCACGCCGGGGATGCCATACGCCTTGGAAAGCCCGCTCGTGACGATGACGCGGTCGCTCATGCCCCAGAAGCTCGCGGTGCGCTCGCAATAGATCTCGGCGCCCTGGTAGACTTCGTCGGCGATCAGGTACGCGCCTGTCGATTCGCAGCGCTCCACGATGCGCTTCATGGCGTGGCGCGAGAGCACCGCGCCGCTGGGGTTGTTGGGATTCGAAATGTAGACCAGGCGCGTTCGTTCGGTGACGGCGCGGTCGAACTCGTCCCAGTCGGGCTCCCAATCCTGGTCGATGCGCAGGTGGAAGCGGTTCACCTTGGCGCCGAGGCTTCGGGGAAGGCCCCAGTACTGCATGTAGTTGGGAACCTCGAAGGCCACCTCGTCGCCTTCGCGCACCAGCGCGAGGGCCAGCAGGTAGTTGGCTTCCGAGGTGCCGTTGGTGACCTCGATGTGGTCGGGCGTGGCGCCGGCGTAGAGGGCAGCCAGGCTCTCGCGCAGCGGGATGGTGCCGTTCGACTGGCTGTAGGTCAGGGGCATGTCGAGAATGCTCTCGATATCGAGCCCCATTTCGCCCAACTCGCGCAGGCTGACGGGCCGCACGCCGCTCTCGCTCAAGTCCATCTCGACGACGTTCTCCCACGTCGACTGCATGCGCTCCATTTCAAACTGTTCGATCTTCAAAACCCGCTCCTCTCGTAGCAGTATTCCGCGATGTACAGATCTTCCACCCCGAGGCCGGTGAAGTCGCACACCGTGAGGCCGTCGTGGCGGGGTTGGGGACGCTCGCAGAAGGTCCCGATCTCCACGGCACGCTCCCATGTTTCGGGGGCATGCTGCAATTCTCCCAGCTTCTCACATTGGCGCCGCGAATCCGCGAGGAGCAGGGCGGCGCGGCGGAGAATCCCGGGATCGAGCTCCTGTTTGCCGGGGGAGTCGGAGCCGACGGCGGAGATGTGCGTTCCCGGCTTCAGGTCGGCATCCGACAGGAGTGGCTGGCGGGAGGCGGTACACGTGACGATGAGGCGGCACTCGCTCGCCACGCGTGCCGGCGAATCGGCAAGCAGCACTTCGGTGCGAGGCAGCAGCGCTTGTAAATCGCTTCGGCATTCGGCGGCGCGCTCCGGTGTGCGGCCGCAGATCCAGATGGTGTGCAAGTCGAGCACTTCGGCATGCATTTGCGCCTGCAAGCGAGCTTGGACACCGGCGCCGAGGATTCCGATGGCGGTGTCGGTGCGGTGCAACTCGCGAGCCACCATGGCCGCGACGGCCGCGGTGCGGACGTCGGTGAGATGGCCGGCATCGGCGAGGAAGGCGACGGGCTCGCCGGTTTCGGCGGAGGCGAGCAGCATCATGCCGTTTCCAGTGGGGAGTCCGCGCGTGAGATTTTGCGGAAAGGTGCTCGCGATTTTGAGCGCGAAGTACCGGCCGCCGCGGCGATAGCTGGATTTGATGTGGACCTCGCCTGCGACCGGGGCGATGTCCAGATGCATGGGCGTGGGCGTATCGCATTCGCCGCGCGAGTTGGCGATGAGGGCGTCGCGCATGCGGTGGATGACCTCCGGGTACGCGAGGGTGGGGCGGATTTCGGGTAGGTTGAGGATTCGCATCAGTATCGCCCTGAATTCGTCAAGAACATGTTATATATAATCACGGTGGCTGTCTCGCCGTGTAGCCGGCATCACGCTCGGGGCCGGCGACGCGCCGGATTTCCAGAACTTTGGACACTGCGTTGCAGACGCTTAGGAGAACGCTTTCTTTCGACTAAGGAGAGACTATGAGCAATACAAGAGCGGGAGACCGAGCCACATTCCTCCTTCTGGGGGCCGCGATCGGCGTGGCGACAGCACTGCTGCTGGCGCCCGCATCGGGCGCACGCACTCGCCGGAGATTACGCCGCCAGGGAGAAGAAGCCGCCGATTACCTGATCAACACAGGTAAGGAGTTGATGGAAAATTGTGAGGATCTTTACGAGCGCAGCGGGGAGTTAGTGGGGGATCGAACCCGCGAACTGTCCGGGAAATATCGCGCCCTGCGCGAGTACAGCAGTCAATTGCTGGACGAGGCCGAAACGATCCTCCGCCGTACAAAAAGCGCCGTCGTCGGCTAAGGGACATCATATAGCCACCACCTTGTAGTTGTGCTTAAATAGCGTTACAATCGGCGTGGGTGAGCATGAGTATCTCACGAGCCATCGCCGAGCAGATGGAACGAGCCTCCTGGATTCGCCGCATGTTCGAAATCGGCATCCAGCTCCGCAAGGAACGCGGCGCGGAAAATGTCTTCGACTTCACCCTGGGGAACCCCGATGTCGAGCCGCCCGAAGCGGTGATCGAGGCCCTGCGGCGCGTGGTGGCGGAGAACCGGCTGCACAGCCACGGCTACATGCCCAATGGCGGCTTTCCCGAAGTGCGCGCGAAGATCGCGGGGCGCCTCGCGGAGCGCACCGGGGTGCCGTTCTCGGGCGAAGACGTGATCATGACGTGCGGGGCGGCGGGGGCGATCAACACGGTGCTGAAATCCATTCTCGACCCGGGCGACGAAGTCATCGTGCTGAATCCGTATTTCCCCGAGTACCGTTTCTACATCGAAAACCACGGCGGCCGCGTGATTACGGTAGAGACGGACGAGCGGTTTGAGCCCGATATCGGGCGCATCGCCGACGCGATCACGCCGCGTACCAAGGCGCTCATTCTCAATTCGCCCAACAACCCGACGGGCGCGGTCTACGGCGTCGACGTCCTGCGCGAACTGGACGGCATCGTCCGCGAGCCGATGATCGTGATCAGCGACGAGCCGTACCGCCCGCTCACGTTCGACGGCTTGGTACCTCCCGAGACGCTGCGGATCATGCGGCGCGCGGTGATCGCGTGGAGCTGGTCGAAGGCCATGGCGATCTCGGGCGAGCGCATCGGCTACCTGGCGATTCCGCCGGAGCTTGCCGAGGCTGCCGCGCTGCGCAATGCCTGCACGTTTGCCAATCGCATCCTGGGGTATATCAACGCTCCCGCGATCTGGCAATGGGTGGTGGCCGAAGTGCCCGATGCCACGGTCGACGTGCGGCAATATCAGGAGAAGCGCGATCTGCTCTGCGATGCGCTGACGGCCATGGGTTACGACGCGCCGCGCCCACAGGGGTCTTACTACGTGTTTCCGAAGACGCCGATACCCGACGACGTGGCGTTCATCGGGCTGCTGCAGCAGGAGGGCATCCTGGCGGTGCCCGGCGCGGGCTTCGGACGCGGAGGGTATATGCGGCTGTCGCTGACGATTCCGCGGCGGGATTTGGAGAAGTCGCTGCAAGGGTTCGCGCGGGCATTCGCGGAATGCTTGTGTGGTGTCGCGGCGTAACTGTATAATCGACGGTGACGCGAGGGACCCCAGTGACTCACGAGACCGCCGTTTCGAATGCCAAAGAGATCGCCGATGGTGTGCTGGCGCCGGCTGCCGGTCAGAATGACAAGGCAGGCCGGTTCTCGACCGAAGCTGTCGAAGCCTTTGGGCGGGCCGGACTGCTCGGGCTGATGCTGCCTGCCGAAGCCGGCGGCTCCGGTCTTGGCCCGCGAACGCTCGCGACCGTCATCGCAACACTTGCCGAAGCGGATGCATCGGCTGCCATGGTCTATCTCATGCACGTGCTCGGCACCGCGACGATTGCCGCGGCGCGGCCCGGCGCGGACGTCGCTCCGGCGCTGCGGGAGATCGCCCTCGGCCGGCACCTGTCTACGCTCGCGTTCAGCGAGTCCGGCTCCCGCAGTCACTTCTGGGCGCCGGTCTCTCGTGCACGCCGGAACGG
>OMOG01000114.1:0-1494 GCA_900290305.1 Candidatus Sulfopaludibacter sp. SbA4 | reverse complement strand
TAGTCTCATCGCTTGCGCCCGAAGGGGCAGGCCCCACCGATTCGACGCTCTACCTGGTTGCAGCGGGAACTCGAGGCCTGTCGGTGGCAAGCCCATGGGACGGTCTGGGAATGCGGGCCAACGCCTCCGCGCCGATGTTGCTCGACGACTGCGAGGTTCCCGCCGGGCTGCAGTTGACGGACGATGGCGGCGGGTTTGCGGCCATGCTGAACGTGGTGCTGCCGCTGTTCAATCTGGGGACGTCAGCCGTGGCGTTGGGGCTCTGTCGAGCCGCAGTCGTGGGCACCGCGGGGCATCTCAAGAGCGCCCGGTTCGAGCATCTGGGGCAGAGCCTCGGCGAGAGCCTGCCGACGCTGCGGGCGCAGCTCGCGACGATGCAGATCGACACCGATGGCCTTTCGGCGCGCATCGACGACTTGATCGACCACCTGGAGCGGCCGCGGGACACGACGATGCTGCGCGTACTCGAAACGAAAGCCGCGGCGGGCGACGTGGCGATCGCGGTCACCTCGGCGGCGATGCGCACGTGCGGGGGCGCGGCGTTCTCGAAGCACATGATCGTCGAACGGCTGTTCCGCGACGCCCATGCGGGCGCCGTGATGGCGCCGACGGGCGACGTGCTGCGGGAGTTCATCGCGAAGGCGATCCTGGGAATGCCGCTCTTCTGATTGCGAAAAGGAGCAGAGGTCCAATGAGCCGAACAATTTGGGTGGGGGCCGTTGCGTACGACCCGAAGGTGGTGACGATCTGGGAAGGCATGCGGCGCTACTTTCATGAAGAGGCGGGCCTGGCGCTGGAGGTGGTGCTGTTTCAGAACTACGAGCCGCAGGTAACGGCGCTGCTGGCCTCGCCCGGCGATCCCGTGCCGCGCATCGACATCGCCTGGAACACCAACCTTGCGTACCTTCAGGCCGACGAGTGGAGCGGCCATCAGTGCCGCCCGGTCGCGATGCGCGACACCGATCTCGGCTGGACAACGAAGATCGTGGCGGTCAGCGGGGGTCCGGTTGCCGCGCTCGCCGATCTGAGAGATCGCACGCTGGCGCTCGGCAGCCGCGACAGTGGCCACGCCGCGATCCTGCCGGTTCACTTTCTGGAGCAGCAAGGCTTGGTCGCAGGGCGCGACTACCGCGCGCTGCGCTTCGACAGCGATGTCGGCAAGCACGGCGATACTGGCAAAAGCGAAGTCGAAGTGGTTCGCGCAGTCCTCGACGGCCGCGCCGATGCCGGCGCGATCGGCAGCCCGTTCTGGAAGACCGTCCAGGGCGAGCGCCTGGTACCGGAAGGCGCGCTCCACGAGATCTGGACGTCGGCGCCATACCATCACTGTATGTTCACCGCCCGGCCGGATCTCGACCCGGCACTGGAGCGGCGGTTCGTGGAAGCTCTGTCCGCGATGAGTTATGACAATCCGGTGCACCGCGCCGTACTGGATGCCGAAGGGCTCGAGCGTTGGGTGTCGCCACACCTGGATGGGTACGACGCGTTGCGTGA
>OMOG01000504.1 GCA_900290305.1 Candidatus Sulfopaludibacter sp. SbA4 | reverse complement strand
GGCGACGATGACGGCGGACTTCAGGTCGATGGCCAGGGCGGGAGCCGCGAGGAGGAGTGCGGCACAGAAGCGGGGCAGCAGCATTCCAATATTATAGGGGCCGTGGAACGGGGGGCGCATCTTTGGCCCGTGTGTCAGTTTATTTTTCACGGAGTTGTAACCTCCTCTGTTTGTGTGGTTTGCGGAGGGAGGGCGAAATCGGGGGGCGCATATTCAGGGTGGTTTTTACAATATGCGCCCCCGGTTGTGACGCATGTGTATCCGGTGTGTCGCACTATTATTTGCGGTGTTTTAAGTTGCTCGTTTTCTGTGGGTTGCGGAAGGAGGTCGCGATTTTGTGACGCATCGGGAGGGTCGTCTTTACAGTATGCGCCACACGTGTCCCGGTGGCGCCCGGTGGCTGTGCTGGTTGTTGCGATCCGTTCCATAGATGTCACTCCGCCACAATGCCGGGCCTAGATCTCCTCCTGATTTAAGGCTAGCAGGTGGATACTTGGAGATCGGGCCGCGGCGCCGTGCGTGGTGGGAGTAAGTGGTTTTAGAATGAGTAAAAGAGTGCGAAAAAATAAAGTTTGTTCTTTTGTTACCGTGATTTTCGGCGACCAGTTTTTGGACCCATCAGAAGAAAAAGAGGAACTACCTTGACCGCATCCGGGAGCCGCAGGATCGGTAAGACCCAGATGCTCCGTCCCGATGTATGAAGAGCTCCGGTCGCGCCTAAGAAGGAGGCTTTCGCGCTCAGTCCCTTGGGTCTCATTGAGTTTGCCGAAGTGCGATAAACCCGAGTATCACACTGTCTAGACGGACGGGAAGGGCATTGTTCTACCCGGAGGCCGAGCAACTATGGCTCCGGGGTACTGCCACTACAGCATGTAGGGGATATCGCTGCAACGTGAAGGATAGGAAAAGAGCATCTGACGCAGTGCCGCTGCTTTGATATCGGTTTGGATCGCCGAGGCAAAAACGTTGATCACTTCTTCGCTGTCCTTGCCCAGAAGATGCGCTCCGAGGATGCGGTCGGTACCTTCCTCGATCAAGATTTTGTAACCGGAGATCCGTTCAGCGACCCGTCGCGATGAGTACCATTGGGACGTGTCCGCCGCGTTAACTTTGAATCGCAATCCTTTTAGTCGAGCTTCGGCTTCAAGCATTCCCACTCTGGCCAAGGGTGGCAACGCGAAGACAACACTTGGCATCGAACGGTATTCCGCCGTTCGCGAGTTGCCTTTTAGGATATTGGTTGCTGCGACGTGGCCTTCCATCGCTGCAACCGGCGTAAGTGGAAAGCCGGGGGTGTCCGCCGCGTCGCCTGCCGCGTAAACGAAGCTGTTGGAAACACTCTGCAGGTACTCATTCACGGTGACGCCGTTGGCCCCATATCGAACGCCTGCCGCTTGAAGCTCGAGAGCTGCGATCGCAGGTTCTCGCCCGGCCCCATGGACGACCAGATCAGCCTCAAGGGTTGTAGGCGAGTCTCCGGTGCCTGCTTCTACGATGAAGCCGTCACCCTTCCTGCGGATCGCTCGCACCGGGGTGTTGAGCCTGACGTCGATGCCTGTTGCTATTGTGGACTCAACCAGCCGGTTCACAAGGTCTGGGTCGAACCTGATCAAAGGGGTAGGGCCTCGGTGCAGAATGCGAGCCTCGGCTCCGGCACGGGCGGCAACGTGAGCAAACTCAAAGGAGATGTACCCTCCGCCGACAAAGACAATGCGTCGAGGGATCTGCGGCAAATCCAGGAATTGCGTGCTGGTCGTTAACAGGTCCTCTCCTGGGACATTCAGTCGGGCAGGCTTCGCTCCGGTGGCGATACAAACGTAACGCCCGGTCAGGAAGCTGTCACCGACCTGCACCGTCGTGCTATCAACGAGCTTTGCCGGGCCGTGGAGAGTCTCGATGCCCTGGCCTTTGAAACTCTTCTCGCGTTGGGCCGGGACAGGCTCCGTAAAAGTTTGACGGGCTATCCACTTGACTCAGGTAACCACCACATATGGGGTTCGGCGGTGCCCTCAGGCCACAACCGGTTGGGGCTGGCTGAGTCAAGTGGATAGCCCATAGGTTTGTTTGAAATGAACAAGCTCCGGCCAGCGGATCTGGAGGTCCCCTGATACACCGTATCCGCGCATCCGGCGGGACCACTCAGTGAGTTCTCCGGCTCCGACCAGGACCTTCTTGGGATCACATCCGCGCAGGGCGCATGTGCCGCCGTACGGCAACTCATCGATAACAGCGACTTGCCAACCGGCAGCCCGGCACTTGTATGCCGGAACCGATGCCGCAGTACCCGTGCCGATGACCACGAGATCAAATTCCCTTTTCATTTGGTCGCTTCAGCCTTGAAACCTGTCTTGTTGATAGCCTCCCGGAGTTGCTTTTCGGTCACCTGGCTGTCTTCGTAAACCACTATGGCCTTGTTCTGCTCCACGCTGACCTCGGCCTTTTTGACGCCATTTAGCGAGGTCAACGCCTTTCTAACGGCGACCGCACAAGATCCGCATGTCATCCCGCTCACCGGTATCTGTGTGGTGACTTCCTTGGCGCTGGCCAGCCCGGCCAAGAGAGCGCCCGATATCAACATTCCTGCGAAACAACGCATTTCCTTAAGCTCCTTTGTTGTCTATTACTGCCCGATAACCCGCCTCTTCAATCGCTTTGCGAAACTGCTCTGGAGAGGCCACGGCGGGGTTGTAATTCACTTCAGCCCCTTTTTGCTCGAACGAAACTCGCACCGTTTGCACACCGGCGACGCTCTTCAGCTTTCCTTCGACAGCGGCGGCGCAGGCGGCGCAGTCCATTCCGTCAATGCGGAATGAAGCGTGCTGCAGGGCGGGCGATGCGGCGTGAGACGTCTTGTCCGGGAGCAGAAATTCCGCGACCGGCCCCGAGTAATACGGAAACAGCGCAAAGGCCGCGACTGCCGCCGTGGTCAGCCATAGAACAAGACGACCACGTCGCTTGGTAGCGGGCATGGAACAAGCGCTTCCCGAAGCGCATTCGGTTTCGGCTGGGCGGTACGCGAAGTGCGCTTCCCGAAGCGCATTCGGTTTCGGCTGGGCGGTACGCGAAGTAAAAACCCGCCGCCAACAACCCGAACGTCGCTGTGAGCAGATAAGGACGCCATACGGCAAACGCCGCCGATGCACCAACCACCGTCAGGCCCGTCAGACCAAACACGATCGGCAGAATGCAACAGAAGCTCGCGAGAATGGCGGCCAACATTGAGCCAGCCATGACCACGGAGGCGGACTTGGATTCTCTACTCTTGGCGGCAACGGCGGGAACCGTTTGAGTGCGGCAATCATGCCCGCCAGCGGGTTGACCCGACGCTTCCCTTAGGGCGGCACGAATCATCTCTTCCGGGGGCAGCCCTTCTTGTTTCGCCCCATTCCGGTAGGTTCGGCAGGCCATCGCATAGGCTTGTGAATCTCGGGCCGCCGGTTCCACGTCCACTCCGTTGAGCTTGATCGTGGGAGAGCCGAGAAAAGCGAGGGCCTGGGCCTGCTCGGGCGAGGTGACATTGATTTCCTCGACGTGCTCGGTTAGCCCCTCTTGCCGGAGAATCTGCCTCAGCCGCTCAAGCGCGGGGAGATGGTTGGGGCAGCCATCAAAGTAATACAGTTGAACTCTCATGCGCGTTTCGACTCCTTCGCGTTTTTTGAACCGGCGATCATTTCAAGCACCGGGCAGCGGTCATGCCGCGCCGATGTTTTTCGCAGCTGACGATTGCATTTCTGTAGGGCCTCTTTCAGTTGCCCTTCGATCTGAGCCAGTTCGTTCATCTTCTGCTGAACGGTGGCCAGCTTTTGCTGGATCAAGTCGCGGACGTGAGAGCAGGTTTCGACCTGGTCATCCTGAATGACAATGAGCTCTCGAATTTCTCCCAGAGAAAAGCCGATGGTCTGCGCTTTCTGAATGAAGCGAAGTTGCTCGATGTGGTCGGTGCCGTAGAGACGAAATCCGCCCGTGCTCCGGAGAGCTTTCGGCAAAAGCCTTTCCTTCTCATAGAAGCGGATCGCGTCAACCGTTAGGCCGGTTTGTTGCGCCACTTGCCCGATCTGGAGATTGTGAACCATCTTCACTTTCGACTATACACCCTAGAGTTAACTCCAGAGTCAAGTGTTTATTCGAGCCGGAGTTGAAGCCGTTTGATCACAATAGGATACCTGGGCATGGCCCGGATCGTATCATCGCTCCCAAGCGGCCAGAACGGATACGCCCCGGTTCTAATCGAGAGCGCATCTACCGTTCCCAGTGGTGGCTGCCTCCGCTGGATTACCCTCGTGTAATGGCGTAGCGTTTACCTGACGATTCGAAGAGTGGCGGGGGCGACGATGACGGCGGATTTCAGGTCGATAGCCAGGGCGGGGGCCGCGAGGAGGAGCGCGGCACAGAAGCGGGGCAGCAGCATGCCAATATTATAGGGGCGGGGCGCCGGGGCCCCGGGCCGGGAGGCGTGGCGTATCGTGGGGTGCTTAACCGTTCCGGGGAATTCGCGGCTGAGTCGCGGAAATCCGCTCCCTAACGGTCGCGGCTCTGTTACAGGTATTGCGTGTTTGCAGACAGTTACAGAGCCGCGACCGTCAGGGAGCGGTCGACGGGTACCGACTTCCCGAGATCGGTTAAGCACCCTGTATCGTGGGCCCGCGCGTCAGTTTATTTTTCCCGCGCTATAGTCGAATTGGTGCGATATTTCCTGTCCCGGCGGCTGCCCGAGGCCGAATCCATCCTGCTGGTGGAAAGCGGCTCCCGCGGCTTGCTCGAACAACTGGCTCCCAAGCTGCGAGAGACCTGGGGCGAGGGGGTCCCGATCGACCTGGTGACGTGCTATGCCAGGATGCCACAGGGGTTTCCGGAAGAGAGGACGCGGGTCTACCGGGTCAGCGGCTACCGCGGAAGGGAGGGGCGGCGCAAGCTCTACCGCGAGTTGGCGCGCATCCGCTATTCGTACGTGGGAATCGTCTGCTCCGGCGAGCCCATCATGACCAAGTGGAAGTGGGCGCTGGCCCTTCGCCTCCGCGCCAAGATTTTCGTCATCAACGAGAATTGCGATTATTTCTGGCTCGACCGGGGGCACCTTGGTCCCATGCGCGAATTGGTATTGTTTCGCTCAGGTCTGGCCGGCGCGGGGGCCGTTCGCACACTGGCACGCATATTTTCCCTCCCGTTTACGCTGGCGTATCTGCTACTCTATGCAACGGTTGTGCACGCCCGGCGGGCATTGATCGCCGGGCGCCGGGATTGATCCATGAAACGCATTCAAGTCAACGAGACCGGCGGCCCCGAAAACATGCAGTTGGTGGATGTGCCCACGCCCGCGCCGGGGCCCAAACAGGCGCTGGTCCGGATTGCCGCCACGGGTGTGAACTTCATCGACGTTTACTACCGCATCGGCCTGTATAAGGCCGACCTCCCGGTGACGCTCGGCAACGAAGCCGCTGGCACGGTGGAAGCGGTGGGACCGGAGGTCAGTGAAGTGGCGGTGGGCGACCGCGTGGCGTATGCCGGAATGGCGCGCGGCTCGTACGCCGAATTCGCGGTGGTGCTCGCGGCCCAGCTTGTGAAGATTCCCGATGGCCTGGATTTCCAGACCGCGGCGGCCGCCATGCTGCAGGGAATGACCGCCCACTACTTGACGCATTCCACGTATCCGCTCAAAAGCGGCGAGACCTGCCTGGTGCATGCCGCGGCCGGCGGAGCGGGCGGGCTGATCGTCCAGATGGCCAAAATGCTGGGCGCGCGCGTGTTCGGCACGGTCTCCACGGAGGAGAAGGCGCGGATTGCGCGCGAGCATGGCGCCGACGAGGCCATCCTTTATACGCAGCAGGATTTCGAAGCCGAAGTGAAACGGCTCACGGGCGGGCGCGGGGTGGACGTGGTGTACGATTCGGTGGGTAAGACCACCTTTGACAAGAGCCTGAATTCGCTGCGGCCTCGCGGGTTAATGGCGCTTTTCGGGGCATCCAGCGGCCCCGTGCCGCCGTTCGACCCAACCATTCTCAACGGCAAGGGCTCCCTGTTTCTGACGCGGCCGAGCCTGGGGTTCTACGTCTCGACGCGCGAGGAACTGCTCTGGCGCGCGGGCGACGTGCTGAGCTGGGTGGCCGGCGGGAAGCTCAAGCTGCGGATCGATCACACCTATCCGCTGGCGGAAGCGGCGACGGCCCACCGCGACCTGGAATCCCGCAAGACGGCGGGAAAATTGCTGCTGACGGTTCCATGAGGTTACAGGGCCAGTGTGGCGCAGGTCTTTGGCCTGCGAACAGGGCAGCCGAATCGCCTGCCCGACCTCGTCCCCCGCTCATGTCGACGCCGTCCCTCGACACTGTGGCACGACCGCGAACAGACGTCGAGACGAATCTCGACGCGGCAGGCATGAATGCCTGCGCCACGGCTAAGCCATGAACTTACAGGCCAAGCTGACGCTGTGGTATGTGGTGTTGGCGGTGGTGATCGTGGGCGCCATTTCGGGCGTCGATCTCGCCAACAACATGCAGCAGCAGTTCGAATCCACGCTGTCGCGCGCCGAGACACTCAAACTGGTGGCCGCCAAGTTCGTGAGCAAGACGCTGAACTCGCAGCGTACCAGGACGCTCCCCGAGGCGCTGAGCGATCCGGTATTGCAGAACGATCTGCTGGACCTGTTGGGGAAGCCCATCCTGGAAATTGCGGTGGTCGATCCCAATACCAGCGAAGTCCTGGCGGACAGCCTTCCGGAGCACCGGGGAGACAAGTCGGGACCGTTCCCCGATTTTGGCGACCTGGTAAACCACGCCTCCTGGTACGAGAAATGGAAGGTCCTGCGGGGAAACGACCGGCAGCAGTACCAGCTCGAGGAGGCGTTGGGGACTCGTCCCAACCGCACGCTGCTGGCCGTGCGGGTGATCATCCTGCCGGCGCTGATCAGCCGCGATATCAGCTCCACCATGACCCAGAACGCCCAGGTCGCCGTGCTCTCGGTCATCGGAGCAATCGCCATCACGTTCCTGGTCTCCGCGGTGGCGTTCCGTCCGCTGGGCCACCTCCGTCACCAGCTTGACCTGATCGCGCGCGGCGAGTACGAACCGGAGCAGCCCGCGGCCGACAAGCCGGCGACGGACGAGCTTTCGGTGATTGCGTCCAAGGTCAGTATGCTGGGGCAGCGGCTGCGCGGCGCGCAGTACGAAGTTTCCGATCTGCGCGGCAATATCGACCGGCTGCTGCAGGACCTGGAAGACGCGGTCTTCATTTTCAACCGCGAGAGACGGCTGGTGTTCGCTTCCGGCTCGGTGGAAAAATTCCTGGGCAAACAGCGCGCCGACCTTCCCGACCAGTCGGTTTCGGACGTGTTTCCGCCCGCCGCCACGCTGGGGCTGCTGATCGCGCAGGCCGCGCAGACCGGCAGGCCTATACGCAACCGCCGGGTTCCGCTGCGCTCGCCCGGGGAAACCGCGTCGGGCCTGTCGATGGTGCTGCTTTCGGTGGACCTGCTGGAGACGCTGCCGGGCGGCGCGAATGCGGGCTCGGGCATGCTGGTGCGGCTGCGCGACCCCGAGGCGCAGCGAAAACTCGGCCGCGAGCTGCAGACCGCGGACCGGCTGGCCGCCATCAGCCGCGTTTCGAGCGGCGTGGCGCACGAGGTCAAGAACCCGCTCAACGCCATCCTGCTGCACGTGGAGGTGGCCAAGTCGAAGCTGGCGCACGGCGACACCGAAATCCAGCCGCAAATGGAGATCATCTCGCGCGAGATTCTGCGGCTGGATCGCGTGGTCAAGACGTTTCTGGATTTCACGCGCCCGGTGGAACTGAAACTGGCCAACGTTCCGCTGCAGGAACTGATGGGGGAGATCGTGGAGCTGGCGCGGCCGCAGGCGGATGCTGCGGGGATCCGGGTGAACGTGGAGCAGCAGGCCGAGGGCGCGGAAGTGCGGGTGGATCGCGACCTTCTGAAGCAGGCCGTGTTGAACGTGGTAGTGAATGCCATGCAGGCGATGCCGGAGGGCGGCGACCTTCGTTTTGAAGCCGTGGCCGACGAGGATACCGCGGAAATCCGCATCTCCGATACGGGCGGGGGCATTCCGCCGGAGCTGCGGGACAAGATCTTCCGCCTGTACTTCACGACGCGCCCGGAGGGCTCCGGGATCGGCCTGGCGATGACGTTTCGAATCGTACAATTACACGATGGTACAATCGATTTCACGAGCGATTTGGGGAAGGGCACGACCTTCATGATCCGCCTTCCGATTGCGGTATGAGATACCTTGCAGTAATCCTGGCCGCTGCCATCGCGATATCGCTCGCGGGCTGCGTGCTGAAGGGGAAGCCGGCAACCGCGACCGCCGTGCCCGTGGTACCCAAGCCCGCGGCAGTTGCCCCTCCGCCCACGCCCCCGCCGCCGCTTTCCATTCCCCAGGTGCACCCGGAACTGCCGGCGCCACAACCCGTGAGCGCGGAGGCCCGGGCGACTACCGAGCCTCCAGGGGAGCCGCCCGCGCCGCCGCCCGCGCCGCCGCGGGTGACCAAGAAGGGGAACACACCCGCCCGGCCGCGGCCTGAGGCGCCGCCCCCCACTCCAACCGTGGTGGCGGCCCCGGCCGAACCCGACGCACGGCCTCGGATTCAGGAAATCGTCCCGGCCGAGGATTTGAATCGGCTGAAGGCCAGCGCCGACGCTCACCTGCAGGACATTCGCCAGCGGCTCGAACGGCTTCCGCGCCGCGGCCTGACCAACGAGCAAAAGGCCAACGTCGAAACCATCAAGTCTTTTTTGAGGCTTTCCGAGGAGGCGGAGCGCGGCGGCGACATGCGTAAGGCGAACGAACTGGCCGAGAGGGGCCTGGTGCTGGCACAGGGGTTACCCGGTGCGCGATAAGAGCGGGGGTTGGGGGTGGGGGTTGGGCTCGCCAAAGCGCGAGTGGGTCGGGGGAAGGTGTCTCGCTGCGCTCGCATCTTTTCTTTGAGGAGCGGAATTGGTGACAGGGTATAACGTCGGGGAGAACGAATTCGAGCCGCGGCTCCGCGCCGTCTCGTCCGGCCTGGCCGAGCGCAAGCTGGATAGCCTGCTGGTGTCGTTCGGTCCCAATCTCCGGTACCTCTCGGGCTTTACCGGCAGCAACGGAAATCTGCTGGTTCTACCCGGCGGAGGTATCCTCTTCACCGACCCGCGCTACCAGATCCAAGCCCGGCAGGAAAGCGCGTGCAAGGTGCGGATCGCCAAAGGCCCGCTGGTAGTGGACGTATTGGCCGCCATCGCCAGGCTGGGATTGCGGCGCATCGGATACGAGCCGGCGCGGATGACTTGCGACTCGTTCGAAGCGCTGAAATCGAAGCTGCCCATGAAGGCATCGCTGGAGGCCGTGACCGGCTGGGTGGAGGAGTTGCGGATGGTGAAATCGCCGGCCGAGATCGCGCGCATCCGCCGCTCGGTGGAAACCAACTCGCGGGCCTTCGAGCAGGCCGTGTCGCGGGTGCGGCCGGGCATGAAGGAGCAGGATCTGGCGGCTGAACTGGAGTACCGCATGCGGCGGCTGGGTGCGGAGAAGCCGTCCTTCGAGACCATCGTGGCGGGCGGGGTGCGTGGTGCGCTGCCGCACGCGCAGCCGACTGCCGCGCCCCTCCAATCGGGCGACCTGGTAGTGGTGGATATGGGAGCGGTGCAGGATGGCTACTGCAGCGACATGACCCGCATGCTGTTCCTGGGCTCGCCGGACGCGAAGGTCAAACGCACTTACCGTGCCGTATTGGAAGCGCAACTGGCGGGCATCGATGCCGTGCGCGCGGGCGCCTCGGCCAAGCGTGTGGACCAGGCCGCGCGCGAGGTGCTGAAAGGCTACGGGCTGGACCGCGCATTCGTGCATTCCACGGGGCACGGGCTGGGACTCGAGATCCATGAACCGCCGCGCATCGGCAAGCGCGACAAGAGCAAGCTGCTGGCGGGAATGGCTGTCACGATCGAGCCGGGAGTATACCTGGAAGACTTCGGCGGGATTCGGATTGAGGATACGGTAGTCGTGACGGAGAATGGCTGCGAGATCCTGACACCTACGGGGAAAGAACTGCGAGTCATCTGAAGCGCAAAGGACGCGGGCCGTTTTGCGCGAGTTACTCTGAAGGGCCCAGCCTGGACCAGGCCCCTCCGATGTTCCGATTAGTGCCCTTCTCCGTGATCCCCTTGATCGGCCCACTCGATCTGGACCTCGAGCGAAGTATTATCGCTGAGGTTGACGTCCACACCGAGAGACTTGGACTTGACGCCGTTGGCGGTGATCAAAGCATCCAGCGCGCTGTTGCCTGTCACCCAGCCGGCCAGGTGCGACCCGCCGTTGTCCTGACCGGGGTGGCCAAAAATCGAAGTGATCTTGGTGCCCGCGGTGTCGGGAATCACGAACTCCAGCACCATGACGGGATTGGTGGCGCCGGCCTGGAAATCGGATTCGAAAATCGCGCCGCCGCCGTCCGATTCGTGATCGTCGTGAGCCTTGGCGTGAGCCTGGTCGTGGCCATCGCCGTGGCCATCGCCGTGGTCCGAGTCCCCGCCGTCGAGTTCCTGGTCGATCTCGCTGGCCAGAAGCAGCTCCGCCGCGTTTGCGGGGTTGGCCTGGAAGGCGATTTCCGCGGCGCTCAACGGCCGCGCCCAGACTTGCACCTCATCGATGGAGCCATCGGTGAATTGGCGCTGTATGCCCCCTTCGTCGGCCATGCCAAACGCCACCGGCAACGGGGCGTTCAGAAAGATGTTCTTCCCCACGGTGCCGATGGATGTGTCCGCAACCCCGCTCACGAATACCTGCAGAGTCGTCCCGTCGAACACGCCGGCTATGTGGTACCAGGTGCTCAGGGTGATCTTGTGAGAGGAAATGACCACGGCATTAACGGCGCTGGCGCACTTGAAGTCAGCGGCGTTGTCGGTGGGCGCACAAGTGGGAGCGAATTGCCCGTTATGGGAAACATCAAATCGGACGGAACCATCGGGCATGACCGCCAGCGCGTGACTGCGCTGATTGTTGTTGTGGCCGATATCGGCCCACTTGCCCGCGATCGGCGCGAAGCCGACTTGGTGACCGTTGCTCATCAGGCTGGGGAACGCCTTGAGATTGACCCATGCCTCGACCGTGATGGGGCCGCCGATGTTGAGAGCCCCGTCGCCCGCCGTGGCAGCGTACGTGCCGTTGACCGAGAGTGCGCCGGCGCCGAACTTCGCGCTGGTCGTGATCGTCCCGCCGCCGCCCAGAAAGGCGTCGTCGCCGTAGCCGCTGCTGTCGGGGCTATAGTTGTTGGCACTGGTGTTGAAGTGCCAGAGGCCGCGCAGTCCCGCCTGCGCGCTGGAGAGCACTTCGGCCGGAGACAACGCCCGCTTCCAGACGCGCGCTTCATCGATCGCGCCGGGGAAAAACTGCCTGGTTGCGCCGCCGAAGTCGGCCGCGCCGATGAGCACGGGTTCGCCGACCTTGAAAATATTCGACTTCTCGGCGATCGCCGAATTGCTCAGGACTCCGTCGATAAAGACCTCGAGCGTTTTGCTGGAGCTGTCGAAGACGCCCGCCACGTGGGCCCACTTTCCCAACGGAATCGCCGTCGTCGAGAATACCCGGGCGCTTTCGATGCACGCAAAACCAGAGGCGTTGTTCACCGTGCAGGTGGAGCCTCCATAGAGGCCGCTATGGGAAATATCGAATCGCACCAACCCGTCGTCGATCCCCAGATAGTAGCTGCGGTTGTTCACCGAAATATCGTTCCACTTCGCGACAATCGGTTCCGTGGCGCTGGAAGAATCCAGCTTCACCCACGCCTCCAGGGTGATCGAGCCGGTGATGCTGAGGCTGGGACTGCTGGTCACTTCCACCAGGGCGCTGGTCCCGTTGAAATGAAGGGCCGAGCCGAACTTTCCGGCCGTCCATAACGGGCTGTTGATAAGCTGTCCGTCGTTATCGTAGCCGGAGCTGTCGTGGGCAACCAGGCCGGCATTTTCGTCGAAGTGCCATAGTCCCGCAACGTTCCCTGCGGCGAAAGCTTGCAGGCACAGAACCATACTCAAAAGTGTGATCCGTTTCAAGGTGTTTTTCTTTCCTCCACCAGAGGAAGGCGGAGATCCGGCAAGGATATTGGGCCGGATTGGAATATTCTTCGAGGATCGCAGGCCGCGGCCGAATTCGGTACCAGTACCGGGCCGCCCTACCGCGGAATCTCGTAGCGCTTGATCTTTTCGTACAGGGTGGAGCGGTCGATGCCCAGGACCGCGGCCGACTCCTTGATGTTGCCGCCGGTCCGCTCCAGCGTGGCCGTAATCACCAGCTTCTCCATGTCGGAAAGCGTCATGCCGGCGGGAACCGCCCAACTTTTCTGGGCGCCGCTTTGGGCCAGGAACGCGAAGTCGTCGGCGGTAAGCTCCGGACCGCGGCAGGTCACCATGGCGCGCTCCACGGCGTTCTCCAGCTCGCGCACGTTGCCCGGCCAGTTGCAGTCCATCAGCAGCTTGAGCGCGTTCTCGGAGATGTCTCCAATGTCCTTGCCCAGCTCGTGCGAGAGCCGTTCCATGAAGTGACTGGCCAGCAGCGGGACGTCCTCGCGGCGCTCGCGAAGCGGTGGAATGCGAATCTCGATTACGTTCAGCCGGTAGAACAGATCGTCGCGGAATTTGCCTTCGGCCACGGCCTGCTGCAGGTTCACGTGCGTTGCCGCAATCACCCGAACGTCCACCCGCACTTCTTCGGATCCGCCCACGCGGTAGAAGCAGCGCTCCTGCAAAACGCGCAGCAGATCCACCTGCAACTTGGGCGAGATGTCGCCGATCTCGTCCAGGAAAATGGTGCCGCCATCGGCCATTTCGAACTTGCCGCGTTTTTGCTGGCTGGCGCCGGTGAAGGCGCCTTTCTCGTGCCCGAACAGCTCGGATTCGAGCAGCGTCTCCGCCAACGCGGCGCAGGAGACGGCCACGAAGGGCTTGGACGCACGGTCGCCGGAGTTGTGGATGGCGCGCGCCACCATCTCCTTGCCGGTACCGCTTTCCCCCTGAATGAGCACCGTGCTGCGCAGCCCCGATATCTCGCGGGCCAGTTGCAGAATCTCGTGCATGCGCGGGTTCTTGCTGATCACGTCGTGAACCGAGTATTGCCGCGTGAGCTTCTTGCGCAGGATGGTGTTCTCGCGCTGCAGGTTTTTGACCTTGATGATGCGGTTCACCAGGAGAGAAATCTCTTCGGGATTGCAGGGCTTGACGATGTACTCCTGGGCCCCCTCCTTCATGGCGGTGATGGCGGTGTCCACGGTAGCGTAAGCGGTAATGATGATGATGGAGGCTTCCGGGTGCAGGCGGCGGATCTGCATCATGGTCTCGATGCCGTCCATGCCGCCGGGCATTTTGAGGTCCACGAAATAGATGGCGTAATCCCGCTCGCGCGCCTTCTCCACGGCCTCGCGGCCGGAAGCGGCGGTATCCACCAGGTAACCGTCCTCGCGCAGCCAGGCGGCCAGCGACTCGCACATCACCTCTTCGTCGTCTACCACCAGAATCTGCCAGTGGGTCTTCATTTGGTTACTCCTTCGGCCGGCGCCGCAACTGCGCCGCGCACGAAGCGCAGAACATGGCGCGCTTCAAATCGATCTGCCGGATGTTGGTCGCGAGCGCCATGGCGCAGCCCCGGTCGGCGCAATGCACCAGTCCGAACATGTGGCCGGCTTCGTGCAGCGCTTCCTTCGAGGTCCGGTCGAGAAAAACCTCGCGGCTGGGCGGCAGGCCATAAAACTCCTGTCGCAGCCGCGCCAGCGACATCACACCCACGCGGCCTCCCAGTTGCGCCTGCCCGTACACAAACGTGAGCACGGGAATGAACAGGTCCCGCCCGGTGATCGCCAGCAGCTTCAGGGCATCGGCGGGACAGGCGCGGGCCAGCATCTCGAGCACCGGGATGGAGCCGAACTGCCCGCGGCCGGCGTCGAACGCGAATTCGATCCCGGGAAGCTCCAACTCCCGGACCGGTCGACTGAACTCTTCCGCCATGCGTTCGCGGACCATCGTCAGGGCCTCCCGATCGGCCTCGCCATCCAGCTCGGACGTCGCGCCCACATACAGGTACCTCATCCTTTCCCGGACATCTCGAGCAACGGCGCCTCACCGGGCTGCGGGGGCTGCTCGAGCGGCAGAAACACGGTGAACGTCGTTCCCTCGCCCACCTTGCTCTTCACATCGATATCGCCGTTGTGGGCCTGGATGATGCCGTAGGACACCGCCAGCCCAAGTCCCACACCCTTGCCTTCCGATTTGGTAGTGAAGAACGGATCGAAGATCCGGGCGAGATTCTCCGGCTGGATGCCTTCGCCATTGTCGGACACCGCCAGCCACACGGTGCCCTCGCCGGCCGCCGTGGTGATGGACACGCGCCGCTCACTCTTCGTCTGGGTGGCCTCGGCGGCGTTCAATAGAAGATTCAGCACCACCTGCTGGATCTGCGAGGCGTCGCACTGGGCCGGCGGCAGGTCCTCGCGCAGGTTGACCTCGACCGCCACGTTGCTCAGCTTCATCTTGTGCTGCACCAGCGACAGCGTCATCTTCACGATGCGGTTCAGGTCGGCGGCCGTGCGCTGCGGTTTGGAGCGGCGTGAGAATGCCAGCAGGTCGGAAACGATGCGCCCCACCCGCGCCGTTTCGCTGGTCACCTGGGACAGGTACTTCCGGAATTCCTCGATGCGGTTGGGAGGAATGCCGTCGTCCTTCAACATGCGCTGCAGCAGCATCGAAAGATTCAGCACTCCGGAGATGGGGTTGTTGATTTCGTGGGCCACGCTGGCCGAGAGCTGACCCAGCGAAGCCAGCCGGTCGCTCTGGAGCAGCTTCTTCTGCGCGGCCTTGAGCTGCGCGCTGCGCTCCTCCACCTTCGTTTCCAGGTTCTGCGTGAACTGGTTGATCTCCGCAAGCGCCGTACGCAGGCGGCCGCGCATTACGTCGAAGGAACGCGCCAGGTCGTCCAATTCCTCGCTGCTGCCCACGATATCCAAGGGCGTGTCGAGTTCCATCTGGCTGACGGATTTGAAGCCTCCGATCAGCTTCTCGATCGGGCGGCCCAGAAACCGGCGCGTGAAGTAGATGATGAACAGGCTGATGAGCGTGATTTCGACGCCTGTGACCAGGAGCACACGGAACTTCATGCTGGCTAACTCGTGATCCACCGTCTCCAGGTTGAGCGCCACGTCCAGCACGCCCAGCACCTTCACGCCGGGCGGATGCGCGTGGCATTCCGCCTGGCTGCACGAGCGCTCGTTGTAGATGGGGGTGAGCATCTCGAGCCGGCGCTTTCCTTCGCGGCCCTGAATCTGCACTCGCGTGGCCAGTTCCAAAGGGAATCCCGTGGATGACGGGCGGTCCACGGCGTTGGTCGAAAACATCATCTGGCCCGCGCGGTTGTACATGCTGATGCGGTCGATCCCCTGGTGGAGCGCGATGGTGCGCATTACCTCGTACGCGTCCTCACGATGGTCGTCGAGCATGGCGTGCCATATGGAGCTGGCGATCCCCTTGGAGAGCTGGTCGGCGCCCAGGATGATGGTGTTGAGGAGCTGCGTTTCCTCGGTTTTGACATTGACCAACCCGGAAACCGCTGCCACGATGATGACGATCACCGTGATCGAAAGCATCAGTTTCCGGCCCAGTCGTCTCGGCATAAAAGATAAATATATCCGAAAAGATTGTAGCATCCGGCAGTGGCACAGGCATCCGCCACACAGGCAGGAATGCCGGTGCTACTGGTTGCGCTACCTTAGATATCGATGATCCTCGACATCGGATGCGGCAGCCGCAAAGTGGAGCCCGGCGCGATCGGCATCGACATTTCTCCGGATTCGGCCGCCGACCACATCTGGAACCTGGACCGGTTTCCCTGGCCGCTGGCGGACAACCAGTTCACCCGCATCCACATGTCGCACGTGATCGAGCATCTGGACGACCCCATTCGCGCCATGGCGGAGGTGTACCGCGTGGCGCAGGATGGCGCCGACGTTTTCATTACGACGCCGCACTTCAG
>OMOG01000136.1:10745-11233 GCA_900290305.1 Candidatus Sulfopaludibacter sp. SbA4 | reverse complement strand
GTGAATGTCAACTGCTGGCTCGTGCCCGATGTCGCCGCCACCCGCGCCGGGGTCACCGTCACCCCGATCTGCCCCCCCGTATACGGCACCTGCCAAACCCCCAACGGCTGCCAGTTCGAGTTCCCCGCGCCTTGGTCGCGCGCCGCCACGTACGTGATCCGGTTCCCTCCGAACCCCGGCGTAAACGCGATGTTCAGGACCAGCGTCAGGGTCGCCCCGCTTCCCACCGCCGAAGTCAGCCCTACCGTGCACTGACTATTCTGAATCGTGCCCGTGCTCCCCAGCGCCACCGACCCGGCGTACGGCCCGCCCGCATCTCCCGCGTCGTCCACCAGCACCAGCGTGGTCGACGCCACCACGTACGCCAGGTAGCAGGCGTGCCGCCCGTCCAGGAAATTGTTCATGAGCACATTCACCACTCCCAGGTTCTGATACCCCGAAGGATCCGAAAACTGAAACGTGAAACTCTGTGCCCCGCCGCTTCCCGA
>OMOG01000136.1:0-10735 GCA_900290305.1 Candidatus Sulfopaludibacter sp. SbA4 | reverse complement strand
TGCGCCACCACCGTCACCGTGGCGCTCTGGCCCGCCCCCAGCGTCCCATAACTCACTTGTACCTGGTTGCCTGTCACTGTAGTGCAGCTAGCGCCGCCCGTGGCCGTGCAACTCACCAGGTTCAGACCCGTCGGCAGATTGTCCCGGATAGTCACGTTGGTCGCCGCCTGAGTCGGATCGGAAGTGTCATTCACTAACTGACTCGTAAAAGTCACATTCGATCCCACCGCGACTGACGTGTTCCCGGTCAGTGGGGCCTTGGCGGCAACTGACGCCAGCGCGGGTGACTGCGCCCCCTGCAACAAAGTGGTGATCCGCAGGTTCGTGAGCTTCTGCGGCACGGAAAAGTCGCGGTAGCGCGGCACCGGCGCGATGGCGCTCGGCACACTCACGTCGCTCACCGGCGCCAGGCTCCCCGACACCACGATCTGGTTCAGGTCGCCGCTGGCGGCGTTCACCAGCACCAGCGGAAACGTAAATGTCTCGACCTGCGCCGGGTCCGCCGCCAACACCACCCACGTAGCCGTGACCGTGCCGCCAGCGACCAGCAATTGCTGGTAGGTCCCTCCCGCAAACGAGGTCCCCGCTACCGGCGACCCGCCCCCGCCGTTGGCATCCGCGGAGTACAACTGCGCCCGCGTCGCGCCCTCCACGGGAAACACCGGCGCGTACACCAGGACAGCCGACGGCAGGTTGCTCAGCACCGTGCGCAGCCGCGTCGCACCCGCCGCGAACGCGGCCGCAAACCCCTCCTGAAACACCAGCGGAACGCTCGTCTGTGCGCCGCCCGCCGGCGGATTCGCCTGGCTCTTGGTGAAAACCAGCGACTGCGCCGCATTCGCCATAGTCTCGATCGCGCCGTTCACCGCCACCCCGCTCACCGTCGCCTGTCCCGTGATGGCGGCCGGCAGCAGATACCCCGGAGTAGCCAAGGTCAACACGCTGGCATCCGCCCGCACCTTCGAGATCTGCACCGCGGCGGTGCCATCGGCCGCGGGCACGATCGAAACTCCCGGCCAGCGCAGTGAGTTGTACCCGGCCACCTGCCCGTTCAACGCGCCGCTCCCGTTCACCGTCAGAATGGCGTCCGTCAACCCGCCACTAAGAGCATTAGTCACATTGGTATTCAGCGCCAGCGAGATGTCAGTCGTCAGCGTGCTGGTGAGACCCTTGCAATTCAGCACGTAATTTCCCAGCACTTCGGTGCGGCCTTCGAGCGCCACCTGCGGCGCCGCCGGAACCGTGGCCGTGCAACTCGCCGTGTTTCCGCTGCCCGCCTGCGTCACCGTATACGGCAGGTTGGCGATCGTGATGGTCCCGGAGCGAGCCGCCGTCGTGAAATTCGCCGCCACCGTGTACGACACCGTTCCATCGCCCGACCCGCTTGCGGGAGGATTGATCGTCACCCACGGGACGCCGCTCGTGGCCGTCCAACTGCATCCCGGCGGCGCCTGGATGGCGGCCGTGCCGTTGCCGCCGGCCGGTCCAAATGCCTGGCTGGCGCTGGGCAGCGAGTAGGTGCAGGTGGTGCCGCCCTGAATCACCGTGAACGCCCGCACCCCGATGGTGAACGTGCCCTCGCGGCTGGTGGCGCCCGTGTTGGCGTCCACAGTGTAGTTCAAATTCCCGCTGCCCGTGACCGAGGTTGCCGGAACGTGGATCCACGATGCGTTGCTGACCGGCGTCCATGTGCAATCACTGCGGGAAGCCGTCACCGATATGGCGCCCGGGCCGCCCGCCGCCGCAAAGCTGGCCGTCGGCGGGAAGAGGAACGTGCAAGCCTGCCCCGGCGGATTGACCGTGAACGTCGCGCTCCCGATGGTGGCTGCGCCCGCGACCACGGTCACATTGGCCGTGCCCGCGCTGGCAATCAGGTTGGCCGGCACCGTGGCGGTCAATTGCGTAGCGTTGACGAAGACTGTGGCCGGAAGCGGCGTTCCGTTCCACTGAATCACGGAGCCTGCGACGAATCCGCTGCCGATCACGGTAAGCGTGAAAGGGCCGCTACCGGCCGCCGCCGATCCGGGGCTGAGCGAGGTAAGGGTCGCCCCCTGCAGGATGGTGAGTGTCCCGACCTGGACGCTGGCGTTGTTGACGGGAACGTACGCATTGTAGACCCCAGGCGATGTTAGGGCCTGAAAAAAGCCCGCAGGGCCGGTCCGAACCTGGCGGCTCGTGCAGGGCGCAGCGAAAGACGTGAGTTCCCCGCTGACGATTGGAGCCGAGACCGGTACAGGAAGCGCGACACTGGATATGACACATCCGCTGAGGGCCGGTCCCACGGAAGTGCTCTGGAAGGTGCTGATCGTTGTATCGCTGGTTAGTATCGTTGGGACAGAAAACTGCCAGTTCAGTGTGGCTCCCGCCCCTAGGGATATGCTGTAGTCCACTGACAGGGTATACGTGACGTTGTTCTGGGGCGCTACCGCCGGAGGTATCCGCCACGCGAAAACCGTTCCAAGCTGGCTTGCCGGTATTACGCCGCCCGGGTACGGCTGGTTGTTCGACGGGTCGAGCAGCAAGCCTGCGAAAGCGCTGAAATTGCCGGTACGCTCGGCCGCGGTTGGCACGTATGCGGGAAGCGTATAGTTGGCAGCCAGCGTGACGTTGCCGCAGAATTCCTGGTTCACGCTGGAAGGAGACGGCACGTTATTGAGCGCTTGGAGGCTTGCCAGTTCTCCCACCACCAATCGATCGCCCGCGCTGTCCGGCCCGGAAACGTAGTCGACCGAGGTGAATGGTACAAAGAATGGCGGGAACCCCGTGCTGCAACCCGCGGAGGTGGCGTGCAGGGGAATCGATGCCGCCACAGCGAGCAGGATCCGAACGGCAAGACGGGATCGCATGAGTGATTATAGCCCCGCGTTGCCCAGGAGACGCGTGCACCGCGGAACTACCAGACGAACGGCTCCGCCCCGTCCTCGGGCACAGGCTCCGGATCCGGATCGGGCGGCGGATGCGGAGGCTCGGGCAGCGCCTCCAGTTCGGGCTCGGGCTTCGGTACCGCGGCCGCCGACCGGAAAACCGACCGCGCCGATCCCACCGTCATTCCCGCCGGCTCCGACAAATGCACCTCGCACTCACAGCAGTCGCTGCATCGCAGGCACTTCTCGCAGAGGTGATTGTTGCACGCGTCCTTGGTGCATCGCGCGCAGATTCGCGTCGATTCCTCCGCACAGATGCTGCACTGGAAAGGCATGTTGATCCTATTTCTTCCTCACCGTTTTGGGCGGCGCCTGGGTCAGGACGCCGCGGCATCGCTGCGCCTCCCGATCCATCACCACCAGGTCCTGCTCGCGCGCCGCGGCCAGGTTGACGATGTATCCCTGCAAACGGTCGCGATTGCCGTCGTTCTCCGCCTCCAGGATGGTCAGCGCCTGCGCGTTGGCCGGACTCTGGTATCGCCGGATGGCCTCCTCCACGGAGGCCAGCATGGTCTCCAGGCTGTGGATCCGGAAGTACACCTCCAGCGATGCCGAAAGCTTCTCGGGGTTGGCGGCCAGCGCCTTGGTGCCCGCCGCCAGAGCCTTCGCCTGGTCCTTGCAGGACTGCAGTTGCTCGCCGTAGGTCTCCGACGCGCCTTTCGCCACCCACTCCTGCGCATCGAACTTGTCGAGGAACAGAGACAACCGGTTGGCGTGCGCGCTGATCTCCTGGAGGACCGCGGCGATGTCCCAGTCGGCCTCCAGGCCGGCGCGCGGCTTGGGCGCGGCAGGCGCCTGGGCGTACAGCGCCGCGGCGCACGTGAAAATCAGGAATCCGGAAGGGAAGCGTGCCACCCTTTCAATCTAACATTTCACCGCGTCAAACAGAGCCGCGACCGTCAGGGAGCGTGAGCTCCCTTACTCGCCAAAAGGGCAGCGCATAGCGCTGCCCGAACAGTCGTGCTGCGGGATAAAAAAGCCTAGTTTCCGCCCGGAGGCGGGGGTGGAGTGCCCGGAGGAGGTGGCGGAGTGCCCACAGTTCCCGTGCTTCCGCCCTTTCCCGTGTTTCCGGTCTTGCCCTGGTCGCCTGACGTCGAAGCAGGAGCGGATCCGCCGCCCGGAATCGGACTCCCCCCGATCCGCCGCTGGAGCAGCACTCGGTACACGGCTTCCTCGGCGGCCTTCCTTAGCTTGAAGATGAGATCGTCCTTGTTGATCTGCCCCTTGGGCTGCAACGCCTGGCCCCGGAATACGCGGATGAAGTCACCCCCACTCAGGATTGCGACCGAGCCCGCCGCTGTGGTATTCCTGACCGTGACAATTCCTTCGTCCACCGTCACCAACGTGGTGCCGTCGTCGTCTTCGACCGTCACGTCGAATACCGTCCCTCGCACCGAGATCACGGCCGTGGGACTCGATACCTCGTTGTGATTGGGCCTGCCCGGTTCGTGCTGGATGAACACCTTCACGCGTCCCAGCCACACGTTCAGCAGATCCTTCCAGTTTCCGAGGTTCTCCCGGAATACCACCCGCGCATTATTGAAGACCTCGAAGGTGCTGCCGTCGGAGACGCGGAATTTGGCGTAGCCGTCGGGTCCGGTCACGATCACCTGCTGCGGCCTGATGGCGCTGCCGACTGACAATGGCGTGAAGTATCCGGCCGCCTGGACAGAGACCTGCCCAAGCTGTTCGACCACGGTAGCATTGTAGATGTCCTGCCCACCGAGGGGCACCGCACACACTACCACCGCAGCCGCGGCGAGCAGCATCCGCACATTCCGCAAGAGCGTGAACCGCTGAAGCATACTGACGCTTTCAGACCTGAGCGTCCGAAACTACGACCCGATACTAGACCTTTTCAAGTCTAGCATCAAACCTGCATAGCATCCAGGGGGCCGAAATTAAAATTTCGTCACAAGGTACGCAAATTCAGCAGTTTGTTGGTCTCGCCCGAACGCGAAATGGGTTAAAATGGAACACGGCTGTGTGTCATAAAGCTACATTGCGTGGGACGCTGTGCCTCTTCACCCTGGCGCTGGCCGGGACGATTCCCGCAGCCGCGCAGACCGACTGGCGCCAAGTCGGGGGGACGTCCGTCGAGCTGATGCTAGCCGCTCCCGCTACCGGTCCCGTGGACCGCGTCTGGTTTTCCCCGGACGGTTCCGTCCTGTACGCCCGCACCCCTTCCGGCAAGACCTTCCAGACCGCCAACTTCGAAACCTGGGTCCCCGCGGCCGACGTCCCCGTGCCGCCTCGCCTGACACCGCCCGAACCCGTACGCCTCCCCGAACACGGGGCCACGGTGGTCACCACCCCCGCCAACCGCACCACCATCTACGCTCTCGGCCGCCAACTCTTCCGCTCCGACGACGAAGGGCGCTCCTGGACCAACCTCACGGCGTTCAAGTCGGCTGCCGTGGTCGGCACCGGCCAACGTGGCGTGGCCGTCCCCCCCTCCCCTGCCGATCGCGATCAGTTGGTCGTGGCCAACGACTACGGCGTGTGGCGCTCCATGGATGGCGGCCGCTCCTGGACCGGGCTGAACCAGTCCCTGCCCAACCTCCCGGTCAAGCGCATCCTTTCCACACCCACCGGAACCGCCGGAACCCGCGTCCAGGCCGACAACCTGGGCGCTCTGGAATTGCCGCCGGGCGGGTCCGTCTGGTATCCCGTGCGGGCGCCGGAGGCGGAAAACGAGGCCGCCCTGATGAAGTGGGCCGCGTCGGCCCTGGGCGATGAACTGGCGGACGCCCGGATTACCGCGGTCGGATCGGCGGCCAATTCCTCCACCAGTGCGATTTACGCCGGCGCCTCCGATGGCCGGATCTGGGTTTCGACCGATAGCGGAGGGTTCAACCTGAACCACCAGCGGAACGGGAGCCGGGTGGAGCGCATCCTGGTGGAACCCGGTCACCCCGCAGTGGCGCTGGCCGCGCTCAGCGGCAAATCGCAGCGCGTGCTGCGCACCACGAACTTCGGATACCGCTACTACTGGGACTCCCTGGACGACAATCTGCCGGACGCCGCGGTCAACGGCATCACCGCCGATTTTCAAGGGGGCGCGCTGTACGCAGCTACCGAGAAGGGCATCTTCTGGGCGCACGAGGACCTGGAGAATAACACCAGCCCGGAAACCGTCAAATGGACCAGCCTTTCCGATCGCCTGCCGCCCGCGGCCGCCACCGATGTGCGGCTGGATCCGGCGGGCGTTCAACTCTACGCCGCACTCGATGGCTACGGTGTTTTCGCCACCGCCGCTCCGCACCGCCTGCGCAATATTCAGATCGTCAACGCCGCCGATTACAGCCTGCGCCCGGCCGCCCCCGGCGGCATGTTGAGCGTGATCGGCGGCCAGGTGAGCGCCGCCCGCGGGGGCAACCTCGACTACCCCGTGCTCAAGGTGCTGGGCAACGACTCGCAGATCCAGGTGCCCTTCGAAGCCGTCGGACCGAGTGTAGTTCTGGCCCTCCAGACGGCCAACGGCCTCGTCACCCGCGACGTGGCGGTACAGCCGATTTCCCCCGCCATCCTGGTCGGCCCCGACGGCGCTCCCATGTTGTGGGATGCCGATAGCGGCCTGCCGCTCGATCTGCGCAGCCCCGCGCATTCCAACGGGCGCCTGCAGATCTGGGCCACCGGGCTGGGCAAGGTCCAGCCCAACTGGCCCACCGGAATGCCGGCCCCCATGGACGATCCACCCGTGGTGGCGGCGGCGGTTCATGTTTACCTCGACCGGTCTCCCATACAGGTAACCCGCGCCACCTTGCTTCCCGGATACATCGGGTTCTACCTGATCGAAGTGCAACTCCCCGCCATCACCAATTCCGGAACGTCGGAACTCTTCGTCAGCGCCGACGGCCAGGAAAGCAACCGCGTCCAAGTCGTCATCGAGCCGTAGCGTCCTTAATTAAAGGACGCGAGCGAAGCGAGCCACCACCCCCAACCCCCANNCGTCCTTAATTAAAGGACGCGAGCGAAGCGAGCCACCACCCCCAACCCCCAGCCCCCAACCCCTAACCCCCTTTTTGTGCTTCCACCCCAAACCCCCGCTCCTCCCCCACAATCCGCGCAAACCCAACCTCCACCTCGTGCGCGAACCCGCACACCCAATTCCCCTCCACCGCCGCGCCCAGCCAGCGCACCTTATTCTCGATCGTCTCCAAAGGATACAGATCGAACGACGCCACCCACGTCGGCTGTACGTGCGCCGCCGTAGGCGCCAGGTCGGACAGAAAACAAAACGTCCGCCCGCCGCTCGCCGCCACGATCGCCATCATGTCCCGATTGTGCCCCGGCGCACGGCACATCCGCACCCCCGGAACCACATCGCAATCGCCATCCAGCAGCGTCATCCGCCCCGATTCCACCAACGGGTCGTAGTTGGCGTCGATGTAGCTGACGCTATCCCGCGCCAGCCGCTCGTGCGCGTGCTCCCATTCCCCACGCGCGGCGAAATACCGCGCCCGTGGAAATGCCGGGCGCGCCCCCCCGTCCGTGAGAATCGTATTGCCCCCGCAGTGGTCCCAGTGCAGATGGCTGTTGATCACGATGTCGATCGACTCGGGATCGAATCCGTGCCGCACGACAATCGCGGGCAGCGGCTCGCTTTCCTCCGGCAGCTTCATGCGCTCTCGCGCGCGGGCATCCATCTTGTCGCCGCCGCCGGTTTCCACCAGGATGGTGTGATCGTCCGTGCGAATCAGGTAGCAGTTGAACGCCAGCGGAACGCGGTTGAGGCTGTCCGCGGGCATCTTCCGGCTCCACAGAGTCTTGGGCACCACCCCGAAAATCGCGCCGCCATCCCACCAGTACGTGCCCGCCTGGATCCGCGAGACTTCGAAATCCCCCACCGCGAGCCTGGAAACGGGGCTGGACACTGGCGGCCCGGCCATTCCGTTGCCGTCAGCCCCGCACCAGCTTGCGCCCGCGCTCGAACAGCTCGGCCGCGTCTTCCACCAGCTTGCGCCCGCGCTCGAACATCTCCTTGCTGGCTTCGGCCACGTCTTTGCCCGTCTCGACCACCGCGTCGCGGCCCTCCTGGGTCTTTTCGGTGATGTATTTGCGCGTGTGCTTGCCGCTCTGGGGAGCGTAAAGGATAGCCACTGTCGCGCCGATAACGGCGCCAGTCAAAAACCAGGCGAGCCGGCTTGCTCCCGAATCCATCGAATCTTCGTCTTCGGACATTTCTCGTACCTCCGCTGGAGCTTGGTGAACAGATGCTCCCTCCACATTCTGCGATATCCTGGAGTCATGGCGCAAGATCCCGAAGACGAGGAAGAACAGCAGAATGAGGATGTCGGTGACGCCTCGCACTCGCTCGACATGGTCACGCTCTACACTTCATTGGCCGCGGAAGCGGAGATGGAAGCGGACATGATCCACGGAGTCCTGGAGTCCAACGGAGTGCCCTCCATGGTAGTGCGGGCCGCCCAATACCCCGCCCTCGGCTACGAAGTGCAGGTGCCGCGCAGCAGACTCGCGGAGGCCGAGCGGCTCATCGCCGAAGCGCAGGCCGCCGGCCCCGAAGCCGCCGCCGAGGCCGAAGCCAACTCGGAGTAGGACAGGCCTCCTGGCCTGTCTTGGTTTTAGCTTTTTTCGGCTCCAAGACCCGCCCGGCATGCCTCAGCCATTGCGGCCATTTGGGCTGGTGCATCCCGTTCCGAATCCCGCTACACTGAAAGTGAGGGTTCCATGAAAGCAGAAAAGATCATCCCGACTCCGGCCACTCCTACCGATCCGAAGGCAGTTGAGGGCAACGGTGTGCCCGCTCTGCGTAACGCGACCTGGGCAGAGTTCGAGAAAGCAAACCGCAAGGTAGGGATTCTGCATGACGGCCTCTTTCGGCGTCTCGCTGAACACGACCGCCAGCGCTAAAGCAGGCGGCTAGTGTCTTTCTCTGCCTTTTCAAGAGGGATTAGATGGTAAACCGGGCGGGCCTCCAAAACCGTCTTTGGGGGTGGTTGGAGTCCAATCTCTTTCCCGGCCACGAAGTCAAAACCAGCCAGGAAATCGATTGGGATCGGGCCAAAGACACGCCGCTTCTTTCAATCGCACGCTGAATTTTGAAGTTCTGGTCACCTGTGGCCAGAGTTTTCCCCAGCAGCAGAATCTGTCCAAATACCGCATCGGTATGCTGCTTCTCAATGGCCCGAACGAACCCCAGATTTTCGAGGAGGCTATCGCCCAAGTTGACCAGGCACTTGAAGCGATCAAACCGGGCCAGGCCATCGAGGTGGCGCCGCGCTACCCTAGGATAAGAGCTTGGAACCCGATCCGAAGTTCCTCACCCGCGAGATGGTCGATGCAATCCACGAGGAGCAAATCAATACCTACGGCGGCCACCACGGCGTATTGAACGAGCATCTTGTGGAATCCGCCATCAATCAGCCCAAGAGCACGTATTGCTTAGGCGGCGGCGACCTCTACGAGATTGCCGCCGCCTACGCCTACCACATCGTTGCCGATCATCCCTACTGGGATGGCAACAAACGAACCGGTGTACGGGTCGCCACCACATTTCTGGAAATCAACGGTGTGGACACCAGCCGGTTGCCCGAGCGGCAGACCTACGAATCCCTCATCAAAGTTGCGGATCACCAGATGGATCGCTTCGAGCTGGCCGGCTTCTTTCGATCGCATCTGGCCGTGTAGGACAGGCCTCCTGGCCCTGGCACTTCTTCGCGCTTGCCGTCGGCAGGAAGTTCTCCAGCACCCAGACTTCCTCGGTGGGCTGTGGTCCCGGGTCAGTTACTATGAAGGCAATCTGCCGCCCGTCAGGATGCAGCCTGATCCGGCCAATGTTCCTGGCGACCGTCCCATCGAGCTTGCGGGGAGCGCCGCCGTCCACTGGAACCTGCCAGACTTCTTGGTCTTTCCTTCCCTCTCCGAACCGCTTGGTGAGGAACGAGCGGCTGTCCATGCCCCATGTCACCCCACCCACGGATTGCCCTTTGGCATTGTTCCTCAATTCCGCGGGTTCAACCTCGGACGATACGCTCATCACTTCCCGCGGCTCCCCTCCGCCTGTTGGAATGAGTAGCAGGGTTCGAATTTCCGCCGGCTGTCCATCCACCTGCAATGGCCCCAGTTGTTGCAGCCGCCCATACGTACGAAGCGCCTCCTCGGGCGCGCCCGTATTCCGCAGCATGCGGCCCAGACGAACCAGCGCGCCTGCACGCACAGCGGGATCTCGCGACTCCGCCAGGCGCCGGTATTCCATCACCGCCCCCGGCGCGTCCTTTCGCTGGAATTCGAGCGCCTCTGCCGCCGCGAAGGCCGCGTGGGAGAGCCCTCCTGGCCTGTCATTCTCCGGCGCATTCACGCGCGCTTGCTCAGGCTGGAAAAGCACCGCCGGGCCATCCGTCACATCCAGACCCGCCACCGTCAGCCGACCCCCGCGCCCTTGGGCGAGCTGTTCCTCGATCGCAGCCAGGCGGCCCTCCACCGCCAAAACCGCGCGCCCCGCGGCGTACTCCAAACTCTCGCGGCGGTGTTGCCGCTCCATCTCCCGGTCCTGTTGCAGGATGCGCAATCCCAGCCATCCCAGCGCCCCGATGGGAACCAGCGTCGCGGCAGCTAGCAGGACCGGGATGGCTCGCCTGGATGTCCAGCTCAACCCCCCATTCTATAAGCGCCGCTTCACGGCGCGCTCATCCTTATGTCATGGATCGGTCACATCTCAGCACCCCAGAAAACCGGTCGCACGCCCCAGCCCCACTCTGGCCCCAGGCCCCCGACCCCGGCCCTCGGCCCCACCAGACTCCCGCCCCCCGACTCCTGGTCCCCGGCCCCCGGCCCCTGGCCCCCGGCCC
>OMOG01000148.1:22185-50566 GCA_900290305.1 Candidatus Sulfopaludibacter sp. SbA4 | reverse complement strand
GTTCCGCTCCATCTCGTCATGGACAACTATGGAACCCACAAGCACGAGAATACGCGGAACTGGCTGAAGCGTCACCCTCGCTTCGTGCTCCACTTTGTCCCCACGAGTTCCAGTTGGCTGAACCTGGTCGAGCGTTGGTTTGGCCACTTGGATGAAAAGGCGATCCGGCGGGGCGTGTTCCGAAGCGTGGAGGATGTGAAGGCGTCCATCGACGAATTCCTCACGGCGAGGAACAAGGATCCGAAGCCGTTCGTCTGGACGGCGACGGTAGAATCCATTACGGAGAAACTCTCCCGTTGCCGGCGGACGTTGGAGAAGATCCAGCCCGGTTGCACCAGCCCCCGGAGCCGGAAACGAAAGAAATAGCTGTCCATCTATTTCGTGGACACTACACTAGCTAGCGCGCTATACTCCTCGCCAGAGGCCCGCATGAGGCAACAGACAGTAGCCAAAACTTCGCCGATCATCAACCACCTGACAGGAGTGGATCTTGATGCCACGCGAGCCTTCCTCCGAGAGCATTGTTTCGTGAAAGGGCATGGCTTCTCGTCGCAGTATGCAGGCCAGGGGAAGGTCAGTTGCACGACCACGGCTATCTGTGTGTACGCGTTGTCGGAAACCGGCCTGCTCACGCAGCAAGAGAAGGACGAGTTCCAGCGCATACTGCTGGCGTTTTGCCGAACTATTCCAGCGGACCAGGCTGGTGCCTTTCCGAGAACCACAGGAGAGGCGCCCAGCGCGTGGACCACCGGCCAGGCAGCGCTCGCGCTTGCGAGCGCCGGCGCGCCATGGCAAGTGATTCAACCCTCCGTCGAGTGGCTGCTCCGAACGCAAGCCGCAAATGGCGGCTGGAACTTCCCTGGCACCGCCGCCGGCCATGAGCGGCTGATCTACACGCTCTACCCGACCCTCGTCCTCGCGCGGTTCCGGCACCGCCTCGGCGATCGCGGCGAAAACGCGCTTGCGCACGTGTCAGCATTCCTGACGACGCGCGACGAACGCGACGTTGCGTGGTGGTCGCCCCTTTGGGAGCACCTGAAACGCCTCGTCGCAACCTCTCGGGCAGATCGGCGTGCCGCCAACCACCCGTCATTTGATGCCTACTGGGGCCTCTTCGAGGAGGAGTGGCCGACGATCTACGTCCCCGAGGACTGGCTGCATGAGCGTTTCAGTATGGCCCTGATGTCCGGCTCGAACTACCTGCACCTTCGGAGAATCGTTCAGCCCGATCATCCCCTTGCACTCCTGCACATTCGATATTTCGCTGATGAGCGGATCCAACACGGCTGGAGTGACAGCCGCGAGTATCAACCCAAAACCTGGGCCACTGCACTCGGAGCACTCTCGCTACACCGTTGGGCCGATGATCTTTCGCGTGCTCACGCGAGCCCAGGGGAAAGTTGAAGTCCTTCGGCATGACCCCGATCACGGTCCGGCTGCGGCCTTCGACCACCATCGTCGAGCCCAGGACTTCCGCGGCGCCGCCGAAGCGCCGCTGCCAGATGCCGTAGCCCAGAACGATGACGGAGTCGTGGCCCGGCCGGTCCTCTTCCTCGGTGAACCAGCGGCCCAACGCCGGACGCACTCCGAATACTCCCAGGTAATCCGCGGCGGCTCGCGATCCGAACACCCGTTCGGGGTCGCCGCCGGTCGCACCGATGTTGAAGCTCGCGTACTTGCAGGCAGTCAGCTTCTCGAATGCCGCGGCCTGCTGCCTCCAGTCCAGGTAGTTGCCGGGGGTCACTGATTCCCAGCCGACCTGCACAGGAGCTACCGAGCTGCCGTCCTGCGGCGCGCGCTCGAGCGCCATGGTGATGTTCTTGACATCCAGCAGCGGGATCGGCTTCCACATGGATGCATTCGCCAAGGTGAAGATCGCGGTGTTGGCGCCGATGCCGAGGGCCAGAGTCAGGACCGCCGCCAGAGCGGGGCCCGGAGATTTGCGCCACATGCGGAGGGCGTAGCGGATTTCCTGGAGTAGGCTTGCCATCGAGGGGTGGTACGCATTTTGAGCGCCACAAGCGTCATCGCGCAGATGAACACAGCAACGCGGATGCAAATCCGGTGATGTACGATTTAGGGATCTTTTTGTCCGAAAGCGGACACCCTTGCGGTAACCTCGCACCTGCCGCTGGTGCACGGCGGCCTGCACGCGATTCCCGTGTCCATCAATGGAAGAGCCATCGAAGATCGGTTCGGAGGGGGCGCGATCTACACCCTGGTAACGCCCAACTATTTCCAGACCATGGGGATTCCCATCGTGCGCGGACGCAATTTCACCGCCAGGGAAGCGCGATCCAGTTCCGGTTTTGAGGGCGGCCCGTTGATCCTCAGCGAAACCACGGCCCGCCGATTCTGGCCCGGCGAGGATGCGGTGGGCAAGCGATTCGATCTCGGTCCCGTCCGCACGCCGGAGAACCCCAACCCCCACTTGCCCACCGCCTGCCTTTGGCGCCGCCACTACCGGACCCAGGCCGCCCGAACCCGAGAGACCGGTCGAGAAATCGGAATTCGGGACTGGATTGCCCCCGGCCGAATCGCTGTATGTGACGCTGGTAAGGACAACGTCAACGTAAACCGGGGAGGCAGTTGCATTCGCTGTTCGCGCGCACGCCGACGACGGCATAATGCGCATTTGCCGGCACCGTGGCGCTGATTGTGAAATCCTGAAAATCCGTTTGAGCCCTGGCTGAAAATGGCAGGACCACCATCATCAGCCAGGCCCATCCTGGCAGCTTGGTCATAGGTCGGGCTAATATTGTAGCCGAGGCAAGGGCCGCCGACGCTATCAGACGCCGCACTCTTATAAGCACTCTTACGTAGACCTGGTGGGCGTCCTTACCCTCTGCGTCAGGAAACCGGTGATGGCGCCGACCACGAAACCGGGCAGCATGATCTGCACGTACGGGTGCCTGCCGTTGACCGTGTCCATGGCTGCCACGAAAAACGCGAAGCCCAGCCCCAGCGCCGAGCCCACCACGATTCCCCATTTCGTCGACTGGACCTTGCGTGCAAACCAGCCGCACAGGATTCCCACCACCATCCCCTTCATCGACGAGCCCACCATGATCGCTGCCATCATGGAGTGCGTTTCCGGGTAGAACCACGCGGTCGCACCGTCAATTGCTCCCAGGATCAGCCCGAAGATAAGGCCGGCCAGGATCTTGTTCATTGTCGGTTCCTTTCACTATGGATTTCCAGGTTTGCCGGGATTCCTTTACAGGTTCCGCAGAAAGAACAGCACGAACTTCACGCCCGCATACGCCGCCAGCAGCCACAGCAGCACCGCATTGCGCGATCCGAAGCGGCGCAATCGATGTCCCCAGGGTTCCGCCCACGCCCCCACGGCCAAGCCTTCCTGGAATCGCTCGATATCGGCCAAGAGCGCGGTGGTATCGGGATAGCGGGCCGCCGGGTCCGCCTGCATGGCCTTGGCGGCGATCGCGCGGAGTGCCGACGGCCCGGCGAGCGCCTGCGGCCCTGGAGATGTCAGCACGAATGCGAGCAGCGCGCCCAGTGCGTAGATGTCGGAAAACCGATCGAGGCGCGTCTCGGGAGCGCGAAATCCGGGCGTGCCCGCCACCGCGTCCATGCCCCAATCCATCACGTACACCTCGCCGAACTCTCCCACCATCACGTTCTGCGGCTTGAGGTCGCGATGGATGGCGCCCGTGGTGTGCGCGTATGCCAGCGCCTCGCCGACGCGCCGGATCACCCGCAGACGCTCGGCCAGCGAAGGCGCTTGCGCCAGGTAGTGGTCGAGGCGAACGCCAGCCACCAGCTTCATGGCGTAAAAGGCGCGCCCGTCGGGCAGCCGGCCGGTCTCATGGATAGGCACGATGGCGGGATGTTCCAGCCGCGCGATGAGCCGCGCTTCGCCCTCCATCTCCGCGTCCAAAACCTTGAGCGCCACGCGCCGGTCCAGGTCGCGGTCGCGCGCCCGGTAGACCACCCCCATGCCGCCGCGGCCGATCTCGCCTTCCAGCTCGTAGCGCGTTCCCGTGAGATCGGGCAGGGCCGCTGTGTGGCGCAAGTGGTCCAGGACCGAGTCGCTCAAGTCCATAAGCGGCGCATCTCCTCGCGCAGCTCGCGCTCGCCCGAAGTTACGCCGCGCAGCCGCTCGGTCACAAACCCGCGCAACATGCGCCGCGCCCAGGCCAGATGGTTGGTCACGGAGGTCTCCGCGATGCCGTGCTGCGCCGCCAGCCCCGCGTAGGATGGACGCTCCGCGCCTGCCAGGTCGTAGGCTTCGAAGATGGCGAACTGAAGCTGCTTGCCCGAGGCTTCGCAGTGCGCGCGCAGCTCGTCCAGGGCCAGGGCGAACAACTGCCGCTGCCACTCGCGCTCGAAAACCTGTTCGGGCGATTCGGTGGTCCCCGCTGCCTGCTCCTCGAGGGGTTCGAACTCGATGTCGCCGCCCCGCTTCTGCCGGTTCTGGGCGGCATGCTGGTTGGCGGCGAAGCGCTCTACGGCCATCCGCAGATACGTCCGGAACGAGGCTTTGGAAGGGTCGAAGCGCGCGAAGAAATCACGCTCCAGCGCGCTGGCGAAGAAGCTCTGCGTCAGATCCTTGGCGTCTTCGTTGTCTTTGCCGAATTTGAATCGGATGAATCGATAGACCGGTTTCCAATACAAGGCGATGACGCGTTCCAGCGCTTCGTTGGGCACTCCGGACGCCGCCGCCTCGAGCAGGGAAACCTGCGTCGAAGGGAAGTGGCCGTGAGGCCCGCCGATTGCGGTATCGCGATCCAAGGTCGAACTCCTAACCGCTCCCTTGCTCGCCAACGGCGAGGGACGGTCGCGGCTCTGTTTGAAGCTATGTTCGCTCAATGATCCTGCCGTCGCGCATGTGTACCGTGTGGTGGCCATACGCGGCGGCCTCGGGATTGTGCGTGATCATCAAAATCGTCTGCCCCAGGCGCTCGTTCAGGTCCCGCAGAATTTCCAGCACCGCCTTGGAGTTCTCGGTATCGAGATTGCCGGTGGGCTCGTCGGCCAGCAGGATAGCCGGGTGGTTCACGATGGCGCGGGCGATGGCGATGCGCTGCTGCTCGCCACCCGAAAGGGCGTTGGGTTTGTGATCCAGCCGGTCGTCGATCTTCAGCAGGCGCAACACTTCTTCAAACTGCGGGTCTGGTTTCTTGCCCGCGCCCGCGATATACCGCGCTACCGCGATGTTGTCGCGCGCCGTCAGGTTGGGCAGCAGGTTGAACTTCTGAAACACGAATCCGACGGTGCGCTTGCGCAGCTTCGTGCGGCCTGCATCGGTGAGCGCGGCGAGGTCCTCATCGGCCACGCGAACGGTTCCCGAAGTGGGCGGGGTGAGGCCGCCGATAATGTGGAACAGGGTCGACTTGCCGGACCCCGAGGGCCCCACAATCGCCACGAACTCGCCGCGCTGGGCCTCGAGATCGACGCCCCGCAACGCCGGCACGTCTACCTTCCCGACCCGGTAAATCTTGCGAAGGTCGCGGACCTGGATGATGCCGCCGCTACTCATACGCCAGCGCCTCGATGGCATCGTGGCTGGCGGCACTCAATCCGGGGTAAATCGCGCCCATCTCCGCCCCAAGAAACGTGATCAGCAAAGCCTTGGGCCACCAGGCGTGGACAATGATCATGGGAAAGGAAGCGGGGACGAAGGTGCGGATGGCCCAACAGGCGGCGTAGCTCATGAGGATGCCGAGTATGGTGCCGCCGATGCCCAGCAGCGCTGCCTCCGTCAAGACGATCCGCAGGATGAACGTCTTCGAGGCGCCCAGCGACTTCAGAATGCCGATCTCCCGCGTGCGCTGCAGCACCGCCATGTACATCGAGAGGCAGACCACGGCGAATCCGATGACCACGCCGATGCCGATCACCACGTACGTAAACACTTTCACCGTGCCGTAGTTGGTGACCGCGAACATGGAGGTGTAGTACTCCATGCTGTTGACGTCGAAGTTCGGCAGCAGCTCGCGAAGCTGGCGGACCACCGCATCGGTATTGGCCGGGTCGTCCAGCTTCACATAGATCACACTGACCTTGCCTGTGGCGGCGTCGAGTTCCTGAAGGGTCGCCTTAGTCACGACGATTCGCGCCAGCTTGCCGCCTTCGATGATCCCGGCCACGTGCCAGTCCTGGTTCAGGAGGCGCAGGGTGCTGCCGGCGTGGGTTTTCTTCTGGTCGGCGTATAAGCGGTCGATGAGAATGTCGTAGGGTCCCTGCAGGGGGCCACCCTCCTGGTAAGTGAATCCGCCGCTCATGGCATTGAAGGCCGGCAGGTCGACGCCCATCATACTCAAAGCCGGAAAATCGATGCTGTGAACGATGACCCCCATGGCCAGCTTCACGTGCGGCTGCTCCTGGAGCTTGTCCACCAGCTTCTCGCTGATGGAAGCGCCGCTGTAACTCAGGCCCGCCGACGCGGTACTCCCGCGCACTACCACGTCGGCGCCGATCCCGCGGGCGCGGTTTTGGGCGTCCGCCGAAAGGCCTTCGCTGATGCCCACCAGGCTCAGGATGAGAGTCACCGGCACCCCCATCAGCAGGATGCTCAGCAGGGTGCGCATGGGCTTGTGCTTGATGTTCTCGACGACCAGCCGGGTGGTCACTTCTGGCTCCCTCCGCGTGGAGGCTTGGCCGGCGCCGCCGGAGGCTGGCCGAGAATCTGCAGCGTGGTTCCTTCCGGTTGTTCGAGCACAAATTTATCATCCAATACGCCGTGGTTGATGTCCATCTTCACGATGTCGATCACCACCGCGTACTCGTCGCGCGGGCGGTTGATTTCCACGTGCTTGGGGAACGGCACGTTGTCGTACGCCTTCCACTGTGCGTAGCGCGCGTCGGTGAGAATGTTGCCGGCCTCGTCGAAAATCAACTGGCGGGCGAGCAACAGGTCCAGCCGGCTGAACCAGATGGTGCGCAGGAGCTGCAACTGGCCCCCGGCGTTTTCGCGGACCTCGTGCAGAATGTAGAAGGCATTGTCCTCGTCGGTGTAGTTCTCGAACAGCACTTTGGCGCCGGCAGCCACCGGCCGCACCAGCAGCGCGTCCAGAAAGTGCTGCGGGCGCAGGTTCTCCAGCTTGTTGGCCGAGGGCTGCTCGATTTCGTTGCGGCCCTGGATGAAGCGGTTCTTGGGGGTGATGTACAGTTTGAAATCCGTGCCGTTCGACACCATGTCGAAGAGCTTGTTGCGCACGACGGGGTACAGCCCGATGATCCGGATATCGGCCGTCTTGCGAAACAGGATGTAGCCGCGGACGTCCTTGTACTCGGTGATGCGGCTCTTTTCGGTGGTGCCCAGCGCCGGCACCAGGTCCACCGTGGCGCTGAAATCGTGAATGGCGTTGTATTGCCGGGTGACGGCCTGCAAGAGAGCCGCGCGGTCCGCCACCAGCAGGGTCTGGGTATTCTTGCCGCCGGGCCGCGTGATCTGGCGCCGCACGGCCACGCAAGAAGGGGGCGCCAGCGAGATCAGGCAGAGCACGAGAATGGCAGCAGGGACGTGCCTGAGCATCATCTCATTGTAGGCAACGCGCGAAGCGGCATGTGAATTCATCGTACCGGGTAGGTGTGATATAAATAAAGGGATACCACGCAACGATGGGCCTGTGGCGCAGTTGGGAGCGCGCTTCCATGGCATGGAAGAGGTCGTGAGTTCGAATCTCACCAGGTCCACCAAGATTGCACGCGATGGCGCAGGGGTTTCGGGCAGCGAGTGGGTGAACGGCTCAGTTCGCCACAGGACTCTTACCCAGGGCTGCCGGTGCTGATGAGTCTGCTCGACACTACAATCGCCTCCAAGCTTTTCACCCGGCATGGGGCGCGAACAGCATCTTGGAAATTCGCGAAGCCATCGAGTTCGGCATCTTCTACGTGCTGGAAGAGAGCCTCGTTCAGGCGCAGACCAACAATCATTGGCAATTCCTCAATCCGGTCTACCCGCCTTCGTCGCAGCCATGCGTAATCAGCCCGAACTACGACCTGATCATCGACACCGCGATGATGTACCCAGCCGAATCCCGCCTGAGGGAAGGCGGGCTGCCCGCCTACCACTGCGCGATCTCCACGGATTTTTACCGGCAGGAAGCGTCGCATTTCGGCACGCTTCTCAGGCTGCATGGCTCGCTGAGTTGGTTGCATTGCAAGACCTGCCAGCGGCTGGAGATCGGGGCGTCGGATTCGAGGAAATGTCTGAATGTCCTGGGCTGGCTCGTCGGGCCCTCCCTCGGTGCCTTCTTTAGCCTCGGAGCCTCGACTTACGCGTGCCCCTTTATTGCCGTGGCCGTCTTTCTCTATTGCAACTCTCAGTGTCCGGCACCGACAGGCGGCGGCGGCCGGCCCGGTGAGGTGTGCGGACCCGGAATGGTACAGTGCCAATTGCCCGGGCGAGCTCCCAGATGCGTTCACACACCTATTACTGCCGAAATGGCACGGATTTATGGGTGCCCCGTGAACCCTTTATAGGGAACATTTTGTTGTCGTCTCCAGCGGACAACAAATCGCATCGGCTGGCAACCGCGCGCGTAAGAGCAAGCCCTGCGCCAATCGAGACCTGGCGTCCTGGGGTCCGAACGGAGTCCAGACCGTCAAAATGTTCTCCGTGGCGTCCACTGGCGTCCAAACAGCCCTCCGCTAACCCTTTTGCTTTCAGTGGCGATCTCCGTAAGTCATTGATATTTCTTAAATGGCATGGAAGAGGTCGTGAGTTCGAATCTCACCAGGTCCACCAAAAACCCATCCACAAGCACCCGCACGCGGACGAATCAAGCGGTACCTTAAATGCAGGATGTTCGTCGAGCACACCGGCAGAATCGATCAACTGGACCGTTCCGCGGACGTCGATGTTTGGCAGCTCCAGGGCGACGAGGCAATCGTCCGCGCGGCTCTGGAGATGGCCGTGGAATATCATGTCTATCAACTCGGCGACCGACCAGATCATCTCCGACTGGAGAGATCTCTTGTCCGAATTGGAAACAGGTCAGGTTCGCTTCCTGGTGGTCGGCGGTTATGCGGTGATGAAGTACACCGAGCCGTACAACACGAAGGACCTGGACCTGTGGATCGATCCGGCGCCTGAGAACGCCGGCCGCCCTGTACCACGCCCTTGCTCGTTTCGGAGCGCCACTGAAGGGCGTCACCGCGGAGTATTTCACGGTGCCCGGAAATTTCTACCAGATCGGGGTGTCACGCTGGCGCGTGGACATCATCACTTCGACGGTCGACAATCTCCCATTCGAAGCTGCGTGGTCGCGGCGGGCCGACATGGTTCTGGCCGGCGTGACGGTCCCCGTGATCGGTTTAGACGATCTCATTGTCACCAAACGGGCGGCGGGACGGCCGGACGATTGGATCGCTGTCAGGAAGTTGGAGGAGCGGCAGCGGCGCAAGTGAACGCATACGATTTCCTCCAAAGCAGGGCACCACCGCCCCTGAACGGCCGCATGACAGCCTCCTGCAAATGTTGATACCATCCCACCTTGCCGTACCGGATCGATTATTCGCCCGACGCGGTCGACCATCTTCGGGGCCTGGAGGTTCGCGGACAACACATCGTAGTTGATGGCGTCGACGAGCAGTTGGCTCAGCAGCCTCTGGTCGAGACCCGCAACCGGAAGCCGATGAGGCCCAATCCCATTGCTCCCTGGGAGCTTCGGATCGCGGAACTACGGGTATACTCGAAGTGAAGGAAGAACCGGATCCCGTGGTCACCCGCGTTGGCGATTGGCGTCAAGGAGCGAATTGTTCGAATTGGTGGTGAGGAGGTCAGTCTATGAAGACGGTAGAAATGGACGATGCCAACTTGAGCCTCGCCGAATACGCCCGGAAGGTTGGTGAAGAACCATTTGTGGTCACCGATCACGGAAACCGGTCGCAGTCCTTCTGCCGCTGGAGAATACGGACTTTGAAACGGCATCATTGAGTTCGAACCCTCAATTTCTCCAACTGATTGAACGTTCCCGCTCGCGACGAAACCGAGAGGGCGGAATCCCAAGCGCGGAGGTTCGCCGCCTCCTAGGCCTAGGTCTTGGCTGACTTAAGGGCGCGTGCTGCCGCCGCAGAAATCGGCGGCCGCGACCCGTGCGATGGCCGTTTCATCCCCTCGGCCTACCTTCCGACGCCGGCCTTTTTGCGTCCAATAGTCAAAACCGGCCTGCCGCGCATAGACGGCGACGAATGCTAAACTGAGGTCAGGAGTTCTTGTGTCGTACCCGGTTTCCCCTTACATCGAAGAAGAGGACGGCGGTCTCCGCATCGCCGGGACTCGTGTTTCGCTCGATTCCGTCGTCATTCACTTCCAGGAAGGCGCATCTCCGGGAAAAATCGTCGGATCGTTTTCGACGCTGAAGCTCTCGCAGGTGTATGGGGCGATTGCCTACTACCTCGAGAACGAAAAGACGATCGACGAGTACATCGCTGAAGGGGAGCGTGAATTTCACCGGTCCGTACCACCGTTAAGCCAGCAGGCTCCCGAGCTGTTCGCCCGCCTTGAGGCAGCCCGCCGGCAGATGGGTTTGAAGCGCACGTGAGCATCCGCTTCCTGGCGGATGAAGATCTCAAAGCCGGCATTGTCCAGGGTCTTCGCTCCCGCGAACCCGCCATCGACATCCTGGATGTGAAGACGGCCGGGTTGCAGAGAACGAAGGACCCAGCGCTTCTCGAACTCGCAGCCCAGCAGGGACGGATTGTGATCACGTACGACCGGCGCACGATGACGCGGCATTTCCGCGATCGCCTCCATGCCGGCAAATCATCGCCAGGCGTATTTGTTTTTCCCCAGCAGACGACTTCATCGGTGACATCATCGAATGGCTGCTTCTCGTATGGGCGGCATCCCAGGCGGAAGAGTGGCGCGACAGGATTGTGTATCTGCCGCTGCGTTGAAATCCTTCGAGGCCCCCCACGGTATATTAGTAGCAATCATATTCATAGCATTCAGGGGGCGAATCCTTGAACACACGACGCATCCACGTAGTCGATTCGCATACCGGCGGCGAGCCCACCAGGGTGGTGGTCGCGGGCGGTCCCGACCTGGGAACCGGCAGCATGTCCCAACGGCTGGCCCGTTTCCGCGAGCGCTTCGACGACTTCCGCTCGGCCGTGGTCAACGAGCCGCGAGGCAATGACGCCATCGTGGGCGCGTTGCTGTGCGAGCCCTCCGACCCATCCTGCGACGTCGGCGCGATCTTCTTCAACAACGTGGGCTACCTGGGCATGTGCGGGCATGGCACCATCGGGCTGATGGTCACGCTGGCGCACCTGGGGCGCCTGCGCAACGGCGTCTGCCGCCTGGAAACTCCTCCCGGCGTGGTGGAGGCGCACCTCAATCCGGATGGCCGCGTGACCATTCGCAACGTCGCCAGCTACCGCAGCGCGGTGCACGTGCCGGTGGAAGCGCCGGGAATCGGCAGGGTGTACGGCGACATCGCCTGGGGCGGCAACTGGTTTTTCCTGTGCAGCGGCCACGGCCAGGAGCTTTCTATCGACCGTCTGGAGGAGCTGACCGATTTCGCCTGGCGCATCCGCCAGGGCATCGAGGCCCAAGGCATCACCGGCGCCAACGGCGGCCTGATCGACCATATCGAGCTTTTCGGCCATCCCACCGTGCCAGGCGCGGACAGCAAGAACTTCGTGCTCTGTCCCGGCAAGGCCTACGACCGCTCGCCGTGCGGCACAGGGACCAGCGCCAAGCTGGCCTGCCTCTACGCCGATGGCAAGCTGCGCCCGGGCCAGGTCTGGCGCCAGGAGAGCATCGTGGGCAGCGTCTTCGAAGGCACGGTGTCCATCGTGGACGACCGCATTTATCCCGAGATCACGGGCTCGGCGTACGTCAACGCGGAGGCCGACCTGATTCTCGACGAGCGCGATCCATTCTGCTACGGAATCCGAGGAGCATGCGCGCCAGTTACGACGTAGCCATCGCCGGCGGCGGCATCGTGGGCGCGGCCTGCGCGGCCGAATGCACAGCCGCCGGCCTCACGGTGGTGGTGGTGGAACCGGGGCCGGTGGGCGGCGGCGCCACCGCGGCGGGCATGGGCCACATCGTGGTGATGGACGATTCGCCCGCGCAGATCGCGCTCACCCTCTACTCGCGCCGGCTCTGGATCGAGCTTTCGCGCGAGCTTCCCGCGGACGTCGAGTACCTGCCCTGCGGCACCATGTGGGTGGCGTCCGACGAGGAGGAGATGGCCGAAGTCCGGCGGAAGAAGCAGGTCTACGACTCGATCGGCGTGAAGGCCGAGGTGCTGGGGCCGCAGGCGCTGGCCGAGGCCGAGCCCAATCTCCGTGCCGGCCTGGCCGGCGGGTTGTTCGTCGCCGACGATTCGGTGATCTATCCGCCCTGCGCGGCCCGCTTTCTGCTGGAGCGCGCGGTATCGCAGGGAGCCGCCGTGCGGGTGGGAGAGCGCGCCGCCGGGCTCGGACGCGATGGCATCTCTCTGCGCGACGGCACCCTGATCCCCGCGGGCGTCACGGTGAACGCGACCGGCGCGTGGGCTCCCGAGCTGACTCCCGGGATCGAGGTCCGCAAACGCAAAGGCCACCTCGTCATCACCGATCGTTATCCCGGCTTCGTGCGCGCGGTGCTCATTGAGCTGGGCTACCTGAAGAGCGCCCACTCGATATCGGCCGATTCGGTGGCGTTCAATGCCCAGCCGCGGCGCACGGGACAGGTGCTGCTCGGCTCGTCGCGGCAATACGGCGCTACGGACACGGCCATCGATCCCCACATGCTCCGCCGCATGCTCGAGCGCGCCCGCGAGTACATGCCAGGCCTGGGTGAGCTGACCGCGATCCGCGCCTGGACCGGCTTCCGCGCGGCCACGCCCGACAAGCTGCCGCTCATCGGTCCGTGCGCGGACAACGACCGGCTGTACCTGGCGACGGGCCACGAAGGCCTGGGAATCACCACGTCGCTGGCCACCGGCCGGCTGCTGGCGGACCAACTGACGGGCCGCGCCTCCGCGATTCCGCGCGAGCCGTACCTGCCCGGCCGCAAGCAGGAGCAGCATGGCTGAGGTGGTGAAACTCTCGGTCAACGGCGTGTCCGTGACGGTGGCGCGCGGCGCGATGGTTTCCGCGGCCGTGGCGGCCTCCGGGGTAAGCGCGTTCCGCAAGTCGGTGGCCGGCGAACCGCGCGGCCCGCTATGTGGAATGGGGATCTGCTTCGAGTGCCGCGTGACGGTCAACGGACGAGCGCACGTGCGGAGTTGCCAGGTACCGTGCGAGGAGGCGATGGAGGTGCGCACCGATGGCTGAGGTGCCGTGGAGGCCGCGGCGCGGAGTGTTTGTGTTGTGACACACTAGCCGCTAAGGAGGAGTACCGATGCCGACAAAGCGCGACGATCTCTTACCCCCAATCCATCCTGGAGAGATCCTGAACCAGGAGTTCATGAAGCCACTCGGTTTGACTATGAACCGCGTGGCCAGCGATCTGCGTGTGCCGGTCACGCGCATTGCTGAGATTGTCCATGGCCGCCGCGGCGTCTCCCTTGATACAGCCCAGTGCCTGGCGCAATATTTCGGCACGACACCTGACTTCTGGATGAACCTGCAATCGGCCCACGACCTGGAGGTGGCCCAGCGTGGCTCCTGACCCCACCTACGACGTCGTCATCATCGGAGCCGGACCCGCCGGACTCGCCGCGGCCAAGCGCGCCGCCGAATTCGGCGCCAGCATCGCGCTGGTGGACGACAATCCGCAGCCCGGCGGACAGATCTGGCGCGGCGAGGCCAAGTGGGACAGACCTCCCGGCCTGGCGCTTCTCTGCGGCGCGCGAGTCTTCGCCGCTTCCGAGCCCGGCCGGCTCTCACTCGAAACGTTGGATGGCGATCTCGAGCTTGGCTATCGCAGCCTGATCCTCGCCACCGGCGCTCGCGAGCGCTTCCTGCCGTTCCCCGGATGGACGCTGCCGAACGTGATGGGCGCGGGCGGGCTGCAGGCGCTCGCCAAGTCCGGCCTGCCGGTCGAAGGCAAGAAGGTCGTGATCGCCGGCAGCGGGCCGCTGCTCCTGGCGGTCGCCAGGTACATGCGCAGTCACGGAGCGAATTTGCGGCTGGTCGCCGAACAGGCCAACGACTCCGCGTTGCGTCGTTTCGGCGTGGGCTTAGTGCGGCACCCCGGAAAGCTGGCGCAGGCGATTCAGTTGCGCGCCGGGCTTTTGGGGACACGCTACCTCACGGCGTGCTGGCCGATCGCCGCCGATGGCTCGGACAAACTCGAAAGCGTCACGCTGTACCGCGCCGGCAAAACCTGGCGCGAGCCCTGCGATTACCTGGCCTGCGGCTTCGGCCTAATCCCCAACGTCGAGCTTCCGGCCTTGCTGGGATGCCGCCTGGGCGCGTCGGGCGTCGAGGTGGACGACTACCAGCAGAGTTCGGTCGCGGGCGTTTACTGTGCGGGCGAAGTCACCGGCATCGGCGGCCTCGACCTGTCGCAGGCGGAAGGCGAAATCGCCGGATTCGCAGCGGCGGGCAAACCGGAATCGGCTCGGCCCCTCTTCGCCGCCCGCGAGTCACACCGACGATTCGCCGTGGCGCTGGAGCGTGCCTTCGCCCTGCGCGAGGAGCTCAGGAACCTGCCGCAGGACGACACGCTGGTGTGCCGCTGCGAGGATGTCACGTTCGAGCGCATCCGGCGGCGATCCGGATGGCGCGATGCCAAGCTGCAGACCCGCTGCGGCATGGGACCGTGTCAGGGCCGCGTGTGCGGGGGTGCGCTGGAGTTTCTGTTGGGATGGAAGACGGAGTCTGTGAGGCCGCCCGTTTTCCCGGCGCGGATTGCGAGCCTCACTGGGCCCAAATGTCCCCAATCGTGAAGCCTTCGGGAAACGGGTCCTCGGGGTCTACCACGTACTGCGCGAAGCCCGTGATCCAGGCCTGCCCGGAGAGCGTCGGCACGACCGCCCGATAAGGCCCGACCCGCGTCTCTTCGATCAGCCGGCCGGTGAAGGTAGTTCCGAGGATCCCTTCGTGCACGAAATCCTGGCCGAGCGGCAGCTTTCCTTTGGCGTGCAGCGCGGCCATCTTGGCGCACGTGCCCGTGCCGCAGGGAGAGCGATCCAGCGCGCCGGTCCATGACGAAGGCCGCGACCAGTCGAACGCGCCGGTCGAGACCACCACGGTATTCTTGCGGTGCGCACGGGGCCGCGAGGGCCCGCCCGAGGGCTCTCCCGAGAGCTGGGCGATGCTCACGCCCGCGATACCCGCATTCTCCGGATGAACCACCGGCAACTGCTCGCGGGCCGCCGCTTTGATGGTTTCCGCCACGCGCACGATGTCGCGGGCTTCGTCCGGCGTGAGGCGGAAGCCCAGCGGGGCCGCTTCCGCGATGACGTAGAACATGCCTCCGTACGCCACGTCCACCTTCACGGTGCCCAGGCCGCGCACCTCGATGGGTGTGTCCAGGTGCGTGGCGAACGCCGGGACATTGCGGAAAGTGACCTTCTTGACCTTGCCGTTGCGCACTTCGGCTTCGACGCCGATCAGGCCTGCCGGCGTCTCCAGCTTGAGGCGGGTAATCGGCTCCTCCACCGCGACCATGCCGGTCTCGATCAGCACCGTGACCACACAGATGGTGTTGGTGCCCGACATCCCCGGATACTCCATCTGTTCCATGATGACGAAGCCGGCATCGGCCTCGGGGTGAGTGGAGGGCAGGATCAGATTGCAGTTCGCCGCGGGGTAGCCACGAGGCTCGCGCAGCATGCGGAGGCGCAACTGGTCGGCGTGCGTCTCGAGGTGCCGCATCTTTTCGAACATGGTCTTGCCCGGCACATCCAGAACACCGCCCGTAATGACGCGTCCCGGCTCACCACATGCATGCGCATCCACTGCTGTGATCATGCTGGAGAATCGCATGCCCAATATGATACGACTCGAGCGCTTCCCGCCGCGTGTTGAAGAGGTCGAGCACGTGGTGCATGCGCACCAGTTCCAACAAGGTGCGGATTTGCCTGGATGTCCCGTACAGCTTCAAATTGCCGCCGTTCGCCTGCAAACGCTTCAGACAACCGAGGATGGCCCCTAGCCCCACGCTGTCCAGCCTGGTCACCTGGGTCATGTCGAAAAGGACTTCGGAGTTTTCGTCCAGGATAGGCTCCATGTCTTTCTCGAAGGCCCTCCGGTTGGTGTGGCCGATGCCATCCGGCAATTGCACAATGATTACGCCGTCAACGTATTCCGTTCTGAGCACTGTACTGTTCCCTCTCACATATGGAGATACGACGGGACGGGAGTCCATGTTACCGGGGGACCGCCACCTTTACTCAACTTTACAGGCTGGTACCGATCTTTACGGAACGGATGAGAAACCCCTCCCTTGCTCGCCAAGGGCGAGTCACGGTCGGCTCCGATCAGAGGTCGGTGTGCTATGCCTGTCTGGCCAGGGCCAGGCGCTGCTGTTTGAGCCATTGCAGGCGTCCCTGGTATTCCTGGTATAACGTGCCGAAGCCGGTCCAGTAATACCCGCAGACAAACAACAAGAGGAAGGGGATCGAGAAGAAGTTATAAGTCTCGATGGCAAACGCCACCATGGCGGCGAAATAGGTGCCCACCAGGATCTCCGCGTACGGCAGCCATCCGCTGCGCCGGCGGTATTTTTTGACCTCGAGGTTGACCGGCCGGTCGCCGATCGCGTACTTCGCGGTCCGGGCAAAAGCCGTCTGCACGCCGAACAGAGCTTCGAGCACCGCCCGGGTGTTGATAATGGTGAGCCCTACCCCCACCGCCATGAGCAGCGGCAGCATGAGAATGGTGCGCTTCCAGCTCTTGGGATGAAGCTCGCGCTGTGCCACCACGTAGAAGGCCGAAATCGACCAGAACGAGGCCGCGATCAGCGGCAGATCGAACAGCACCATCTGCCACATGCCCATGTAGAACCGCACGATCATCACCGGGAGCATGAGCGCCGAAACCACGATCATCAGCGGGTAGGAGATGTTGGGCGTCAGGTGCAGAAACGCTTCGGCCTTGACGCGCTTGGGTATATCCGCCTTCAGAATCGCGGGCAGCAGTTTCCTGGCCACCTGCGTGAGCCCCTTGGCCCAGCGCGACTGCTGCACCTGGAAGCTGTGCATCTCGACGGGTAGCTCCGACGGGCACTCCAGCCCCGGCAGGTAGACGAATCGCCAGCCCTTGAGCTGCGCGCGGTAGCTGAGGTCGGAATCTTCGGTGAGCGTGTCGTGCTGCCAGCCGCCCGCATCGTCGATCATCTTGATGCGCAGGATGCCGGCAGTGCCGTTGAAATTGAAAAAGTAGCCCGCGCGGGAACGCGCCCCGTGCTCCAGGATGAAATGGCCGTCGAGAAGAATGGCTTCCACTTCGGTCAGGAAGTTGTACTCGCGGTTCAGGTAGCTCCAGCGGGTTTGCACCACTCCCACGGAAGGATCGGTGAAGAAGTGAACGGTGCGGTGCAGGAAATCCGGGGGCGGGCAGAAATCGGCGTCGAACACGGCCACGAATTCGCCGGTGGCGGATTTGAGCCCTTCCTGGAGAGCGCCGGCCTTGAAACCGTGGCGGTTCGAGCGGTGGTGATACTCGATGGGGTAGCCGATGTTCCGATAGCGCTCTACCAGGGCTTCGGCAAACGGCGCCGTGTCGTCGGTGGAATCGTCGAGCACCTGGATCTGCAGCAGCTCCTTCGGATACTCGATCTTCACGACCTCATCGATCAGCCGCTCCACCACGTAGCGCTCGTTGTAGAGCGGAAGCTGGATGGTGACCTGCGGGAGACGATCGAAGAGCCGGGCCGACGGTTCGGTGGTGGCCTTTTTCCGGTGCTTGAAATAGGTGCGGATGGTCTCGTAGCGATGGAGCCCGTACACGGAGAGGATGACCAGGACCGTGAAGTAAGGAATCAGCATCGCCCAGTCGAACCACACCAGGCGGTGGACACCGGCGAACGGCGTCTCGGCGAACATGCGCTGGACAAGGCGCTGCGTCGCGGTTGGCGCCAACAAGAAGGCCAAAGGTAAACTCGCAGGCATAAAGGGAAGCCCGTGTCGGGGGTTGGGGCTCGGCCTATGGGCACAATCAGTTTAACAGATCTGAAGGGGGGCCGGACAATATGGGCGAAGATAAGAGCATGCGTCTTTTGCCCGTAGCTGTGCTGTTGCTGACTCCGGCGTTCGCCGCGGAGGGCTGGAAGTCACTATTCAACGGGAAGGACCTGGACGGCTGGTTGGTGGCCGGCGGCGGCGGCAAGTCCGCCTGGACGGTGGAAGACGGCGCGATCCACACCCGGCCGGGCGACGGTATGCTCTGGTACACGCGCGAGAAGATCGGGAATGCTACGCTGCGGGTGATTTTCAGGATGAGCACGGTGGAGGGCAATTCCGGCGTCTTCATCCGCATCCCCGCGGAGCCGCCCAACGAAAACTTCGCCATCCACCACGGAATCGAGGTACAGATCGACGACCGCGACGACGATTGGCACTGTACCGGGGTGCTCTATTCCATGACCAAGGCGCTGTCACGGCCAACCAAGCGCGCGGGTGAATGGAACACCATGGACATTACCATGGCAGGGCTGCGCACCATCGTGAAGATCAACAGCGCGCTGGTCACGGATTACGACGGAGTTTCGCCGGTACCCGGCCGTACGTATCCCTGGGAGCCCGAGCGCGGCCCGCGACCCGAATCGGGGTACATCGGACTACAGCACCACGACGACCATGCCATCATCTACTTTCGCGAGATCAGTGTGCGGCGATAAAGCATCTCGCGGCGAACGGGGATATAATCTCCGAAGCCATGCCCAAGATTTACGAATCGAGCGTCGACACCATCCGCGAGACGTTCGCGGTGCTCATCGGGTTTGCCGTCACGGAGTTCATCGGAGACCGCTTCAAGGAGGGAGGGGCGGCCGACTTCACGGCCTGGGTCCTCTCGCTCTCTCTGATTCTGCTGGTGCTCCGCCTTTTCATCGGGACCGCAAACCACCTGGAGACAACCTACGCCGAGGATGAGGGCGGTGAGTTTAACCGTACGACGGGGTGCTTTCTCAAGGATATCGGGTTCCTGATCGCCTTCGGATTGATGTCCGTTCTGATTGCAAGGTCCGATCCGGCGGCGCCGGAGAGTTTTCTGAAGCGCACCATGCTGCTGCTGCTGATCACCTCCCTGTGGTCGGTCGGGGACGCCTTGTGGCACTGGCTCATGAGCTCCGGCAAGCCGCGCTGGTACCGCTGGTGGCTCTTCTGCGACTCCTGCCAGTTCTTGCTTACGGCGGTCTTTTGGAGATGGGCTCCGCGGCTGCCCGGCGACTGCTGGCTGCTGCCGCGCGGCTGGGGGCTGAGGGGCCTGGTTCTGGTGTTGCTCTTTGCGGGCTTTTTCATTGTGGATGTCCGGAACATTCTCAAGATGCGGCAATTCAAAGCGACGGCGGCGCAACCCGAACCGTTTTCGGTTGGCTATGCCCCCCTTGGCGCAGCCGCCCTGCTCGGGGCGGTGGCAGTTTGCTGGTGGAGCGGCGAGCCGGCCTGGCCGCACGGCCCCCTCTAGAGAAGCGAGTGCATGGAGTGGAAACAGAAAATGAACTCCGATTATACTGGAGTCCTCCACTCATGAGCATCTCTTTCCAAATCGTGGTCTGCGGAAGCGTCGTCGCCGACCCTTTGCAGACGCTGGAACCGGTAATCGGACCGACCGGGCCAGCCCTCAAGAATGAAATGATGCTGCCGGCCGTGCTGGATCCCTGGGCCGGCCATGCACTTTACGAGGCGGCCCACCTGGCGCGCCAGCATCCCGGCAGCAAGGTCTGGCTGGTGAGCCTGGGGCCCAAGGCCAAACTCCAGCAGGTGATGATGACGGTGGCGCAGAAGGTTCCCTTCGATCTGGTGGCGCTGGACGGGCCGGCTTCCGGCTTCACGGACTCATTCGAGACGGCGGCGGCACTGGCCGGAGCCATCGGCGGCATCGCGGGACTCGACCGCGCGCGGCTGCTGCTCTATGGCGGATGGGAATCGGCATCGCGAGGCGCTGGCTCGACCCTGCAGATGGTGGGCGAGCGGCTGGGAATTACGGAGCAGTTCCAGGGCGTGGACCAAGTCACGGTGCGGGACGACGGCAGCTTCGAGGTGCTGGAGCGGATCGAAGGCGGGCGCCACCAGGTTTCGGTATGCGATGCGCCGCCGGCCGTGCTGGGGTGGGCCACGGGCCACCTGCCGGAGCCGCGCAACAATCCGCAGGTGGGGATGGTGAATATGCGGACCGTCATGCCGTCGCTGCAACGAGCCAAAGCGGTGGCGATCTCGAACACCGGGCTGCGCTTCGTTTCGGTGAACCTGCCCAAACAGCAGCGGGCCACCAGAATTGTGAAGGGTATGCCGGCAGAAGAGATTGCGCGCGAGATCGTGGCCTGGGTTGGAGAGGAATAACGTGGAATCAATTTTGCTGTTGGCTCATACGGAATCCGACGGGACGCTGGCGAAACCCGCCCTGGAGGCGCTGGCCGCGGCCCTGGCGATGGAGGGCGAGTTGTCTGTCGGAATGGTGGGCGCGGCGGTCGAGCCGGCCGCGAATCAGATTGCAGGCTGCGGAGCCGCGCGCTTCCTGGGGGTGAGCGGCCCGGCTTTCGGGCAGTCCCGGTACTCGACCGATGCGGCCGCCGCGGAAGCGCTGTGCCGGGCCTCGGGCGCGGCGATCGTGATAGCTCCATCCACATCGCGATGGGCGCGGGCGCTCCCCGGGGTGGCGTACCGGCTGGGTGGGCGCATTGATACGCACGTCACCCACGTCACCAATCTCGCGGCGGGTGACGGCACGCCGGCGGTCACGCGGTGGTTCTACCGGCAACGCATGGAAGCCGTGCTGACGCGCTCTGAGCGGCCCTGGATGGTGTTGCTGGACGCAGGTTGCGTGGTTCCCTGGAGCGCGCCCGGGCCATCGGGCGCCGCGGCGGTTGAGTCCGTGGCTGTGGAAGCTCCGGTCACTCGCACCACAGTCACCGGCATACAGGCACCGAAAGCCGACGAGCAGACGATTCGTCCCGACGCCAAGCTGCTATTCGTCGCGGGGGCGGGCTGGACCAAGAAGCAGTCCGATGGAGCGGTGCACGCGGCCGAAGCGGAAGGTCTCATTTTGGGATTTCTGCGCGCCGCCAAGGCTTCGCTGGGCGGCAGCAAGTCGCTGGTGGACCTGAGCGGCGAGGGCGAGGCGGTGCTGCGGTGCATGACGCACCTCAACCAGATCGGCCAGACCGGCGCTACTCCACGGCATCCCAAGGGGCTCTCCACCTGCTGTCACGGCGAGGAGCCGCACGTGGTTGGTTGGCGCTTCGTGAACCAGCGCCGCGCGATCAACCTGGACGCCAACTGCGGCTGGGCGCGCGGCAAGGCCGACGTGCTGTACGTGGCGGACGCGTTCGAGGTCATGCGGCGGGTAAACCGGTTGTTGGAGGCCGGGTAGATTTTTCCAGCGGCATTACTGCTTCGAACGATCCGCGGATGAGCCGCTCTTTTCCCCTTTTTCGAGATCCTTGACCGCCTGCAAGTGCGATTGCAGCGTGGGTAGGGTCTTGGATGCGAACGCCTTAACCGCAGCGTCGTCGCCGCTTTGCGCTTCCTGCTGGAATTCCTTGACATCCTGCTCGTGGTCCTTCAACTGATCCTTGATGTAGGCCTTGTCGAACTCCGCGCCGGACAGTTTCGACAGCTTGTCGACCCGTGCCTTGTGCTTCGCATCGAGCGATTCCGGCACGCTGATGGATTTGCCGACAGCGATTTGCCTGATCTCGTCATTGGCTTTCGTATGATCGTCGATCATCTTCTGCCCGAACTGCTTCACATCCGGGCTGGATGCTTTTTCCTGAGCAAGCTTGCCGAGCTGGACCTCAGTCATGCCACCGATGGCGGCGTCCTTGAGGAATTTGCGGTCGTCGGGCCGGATGCCAACGGTTCCCGGTGAATCGGGGCCGGTGCTGGGAGTATACGTGGGCGGCTGGCCCGGCTGAGCGTTGGGGTTGGGGCGGGCGGCCGGGTTCATGGGTGGTTGCTGGGTGTGCGCCGGAACACTCAAAATCAGTACGGTGACAATTGCGCCAAATAGCAGACTTCTATGCGTGGACACTTCTACCTCCAGGCCAGTGGGATGTGCAGCTTGATTACCAGGAGGCATTCCCGAGACGCGCGGGGAGGACGTTCCAGCACACGAACTTGACCGCCAACCGCCGGGTGGGCTATCCTGGGTCAAACCTGCGACTGCGACAATCCCACTACATTATCCGCATGGAGGATGGATGAGTCCGCAAGAAGTTTTGGAATTTGCTACGAAGAACGATGCCAAGCAGCTCGATTTGAGATTCACGGATATTCCAAGCCTGCAGCATCACGTTTCCTACCCCATTAACGAGCTCGAGCTCGACAGCTTTGAAGAAGGATTCGGCATGGATGGATCGAGTATCCGCGGCTGGGCGGCGATCCACGAGAGCGACATGCTGCTCATTCCGGACGCCAGTACAGCGTTCATGGATCCGTTTGCCGAGACCCCCACCCTGGTGATGTACGGCGACGTCAAGGACCCGATCACCAAGCAGCGGTACGAGCGCGACCCGCGCTGGATCGGCCAGAAGGCCGAGCTTTACCTGAAGAACAGCGGCATCGCCGACACGTCCTACTTCGGCGCCGAGGCCGAGTTCTTCATTTTCGACAACGTCAGCTTCGACCAGAATCAGCACGAGGGCTTTTACTTCATCGACGCCGAGGAAGGGCGCTGGAATTCGGGCCGCCGCGAGAACAACCTGGGCTACCGCCCGCGCTACAAGGAAGGCTACTTCCCGGTGCCGCCCACGGACCACTATCAGGACCTGCGCAGCGAGATGGTGCAGACCATGATCAAGTGCGGCATGAACATCGAGTGCCATCATCATGAGGTCGCCACCGGCGGCCAGTGCGAGATCGATCAGCGCTTCGACACGCTGGTGAAATCGGCCGACAACATGATGCTGTACAAATACATCATCCGCAACGTCGCCAACCAGTACGGCAAGACCGTGACCTTCATGCCCAAGCCGATCTTCGCGGATAACGGCAGCGGCATGCACACGCACCAGAGCCTGTGGAAGGAAGGCAAGCCGCTGTTTGCCGGCGATGCCTACGCGGGCATGAGCCAGTTGGCGCTGTGGTACATCGGCGGACTGCTGAAGCACGCGCGCGCGCTGTCGGCCATCATCGCCCCCACCACCAACAGCTACAAGCGGCTGGTGCCGGGGTACGAGGCGCCCGTCAACCTGGCGTATTCGCGGCGCAACCGCTCGGCGGCCTGCCGCATCCCCATGTACTCGGCCAGTCCGAAGGCCAAGCGCGTGGAGTTCCGGCCGCCCGATCCTTCGGCCAATCCATACCTGGCGTTCGCCGCCATGCTGATGGCGGGACTGGACGGTGTGCTCAACAAGCTCAACCCCGGCGAGCCGCTCGACAAGGACATCTACGACCTGTCGCCGGAAGAGATGAAGAGCGTGCCTTCGATGCCGGGATCGCTCGACGAAGCGCTGAGCTGCCTGGAAGACGATCACGCGTTCCTGATGCGCGGAGACGTCTTCACCGAAGAGCTCATCGAGACGTTCATCGATTACAAGCGGAAGAACGAGGCGGAGGCGGTGCGGTTGCGTCCGCATCCGTACGAGTTCATGCTGTACTACGACATTTAGGACAATCGGTTGGCAGGCGGGGTACCCTCTGGGTCCGCCTGCCCCACCTTGGGCAGGCCACAGAAGGCGATGGCCTGCCCCACTGAATACCGCAGTGTGTTCCACTCCACCGCGGCCAGATCCTTGACCGACAGCGGAGAGTGAAAGAATCCGAGGCTCGAGATCCAGCGCGTCAGGAATTCGCGCGTGATCACGGAATCCATGTGGACCTCTGCGCCGGCAATGTCGTGGAGCACGCCGTCCAGCGTGAACACGGTCTTGCGGAAGAGGAACAGGGACGACGGGAAGTGGACCCCCTCCATCGCAATCTCATCCAACAAAATCATCGCATCCAGTGTCCCGGGTGCGTGGCCGGAGGGAAGCCCGGCGAAGAAGCGGGCGACCGAGCGTTCGATCACCTGCTTGCGGTGCGAGGGAGCCGGCCGGGAGCCCGGCCCGCCCTGGCGGCTGAGAGCGTAGATGGCTTCGCGGACACCGTCCTGGTTGCGCAGATTCATCATGAGGGCCAACATCGCCAACTGGCGCCTCGATTCCAAGCTCAGGCGTTCCGCCAGGGCCCAATCGATGACGATGAGTTCGCGGTTGGCCTCGTCGTAGAGCAGGTTCCCGGCATGTGGGTCGGCGTGAAAAACCGACGGGTCGCGGCGGGAGAAGAGCGGGACGGCGATCAGCGCCTCGATGACCTGTTCGGCGATGCGGCTGCGCCGGATGGGTGAGCGGCGGCAGGCGTCCGTGACTTTCACGCCGTCTTCCTCGGTCATGGCCGTGATTTGCTTGGTGCACAGGGGTACGATGACGCGCGGTACCCGGATGCCGATGCTGGAGCGATAGCCAAGGAGCGCTTCGGCCAACGTCGCCTGCTCGCGCGGGAAGTCCAGCTCATGCTCGAGCAATTGCCGGACCTCCGCCAGCATCTCCTGGACATCGTAAACGGCAAATGCATAGCGGGGATCGCTCGACGAGAGGAATTCGGCCAATTGCGCCAGCAGAGTCATGTCCTCGCCAAAGTACGCCGGAACGTAGGGCTTCAGGACCTTGAAGATGCCACGCTCGCGCTCGTGGCCCGCGCCGTTCCAGGTGAACCGGACCACCGCGCTGGCGCTGCCTTCCTTGAAGATGGAGGCGTCCATTTCGACGGCGTGGGTGGTGAGGCGCGATTGGAGCTGCGCCTCGACAATGGCACGGATTTCGCCGGGCGCCACGTCGGACATCCCGTTTTCGAGTTCGGAGAGCGCCTCCCGCAGGGCCGGCGACAATCGCCGGTTGCGCGCCAGGACCTGCCCCAGCTTCTGCAAGCCCGGCATCTTGGAAATCAGGCGGATCAGGCGCTGCTCGGGCGGAGTGTCCCGGGGCAATTCGATCTGTTCCACGAGCTTGGCCGCGAGGCGCCGGCCGGAGAGCCGCGAAAAAACGAACTGCATGGCATCCTGAACCAGCGGGCGCCAGCGCTGGTATTCATCGGGGACGAGGACTTCGGCCGGGACGATCCGGGTGCTGATCCAGTTTCCAACAGCGGTCCGCCAGCGACGCCCGCCGCTCTCGAGCGCAGCTTCAACGGCGGAAATCCGATCCGCGGTGGAGGCGCTGTGGAGGAATGCGCCGACGGTGGCGGTCAGTTGCTCCGGAGCCAGGCCCGAGACCAACGGTTCGATCAGGGAACGGTCGAAGAGCATTTACCGCTCCTTGCCGCGGCGGGGGCGGGGCGCCTTGCGAGTCGTCTTGGGTTTCGGATTCTCGGTGCGCGCCTCCAACTCCGCGATGCGGCGCCGCAGTAGTTCCAGTTCGGCGTCGGCCGGCCCCGGAGAGCTCGCTGTCTGGCCGGTGAGCAGGTTTTTCACCATGTTAAACGGAGACAGGGCGGCCGTGCGAACATCGCTCAGACGGGTCTCGACGGCCTCCTGCACCTTTCCGTAGGCATCGAATGCGGACTTCAGATACCACATGATGAATTCCTGGCCGGCGCGGTCCGAGGCCATGATCAGTTGGCGAAGAAGCTCCAGGGGCAGCCCGGTGGGATGGCCCTTGGCGTCTTCCACGATGATCTGTGTCAGGACGACGCGCGTGAGGTCCTCGCCGGTCTTGGCGTCCACCACCTGGATCTCCGTTCCCTGACGGATCAATGCCGCCAGATCGTCCAGGTTGACGTACCGCCGTGAGGATGTGTCGTAAAGTCTGCGGTTTGGATACTTCTTGATGACCACGGGCGCGGTTGCCATGATCCCTTCCTTGCTGCGTTGCAGAATTTCTATATTTATATTGACACAAAACCGTTGCAGGGGTACACTATTTTTAGATGCTGCAATGCAGCATAGGAGCAAACATGCCAGTCAAAGCGAAACCCGAGCATGCCACGCGGGTTCGAGAGTCTTCGACCGTTTCCCTGCTATCGGAGTGGGTCCGGCAGGGAACCGAGAGTTTCTTCGCCACTCAGCGGATCCTGTTGGATCTGGTGATGCGGCAAAACACGAACACAATCCAAGCCGTCAGGGAGCGTTTCTCCGGCGCCACAGCCGCCCCGGCCGCCGCCCTGACCGAGATGGCCGGTGAGGGAATGTCCAACTTCATCGCCGCGCAACGCGTGCTTCTTCACCTGGCCCAGCGGGAAAACGAGTTGGTGATGACGGGCGTGAAGGAGAGAGCCGGCCGCCTGGCGCCCGTGGCCGTGATGTCGGACCTGCTGCGCCGCAGCGTCGACACCTTCATCGACATGCAGCAGCATTTTCTAACCATAGCTGCCAAGCAGACGGACATATGGATCGACGCCACCAAAGAGGGCACACCCTTTGAAGGCAAGGGGCTGGCCGAACTGGCGCGCGAGGGTATGGACAATTTCGTGCGCAGCCAGAAGAAGTTCCTGGACATCGTCGCTGAAGAGACGGCCAATGCCACCAACGGCCATGCAGCCGTAAAAGGCGGCAAGAAGACCGAACTGACGGAACTGGCCCGCGAGGGAGTCGAGGCTTTCATCGACGCCCAAAAGAAGTTGCTGGACGTCGCGGCGCAGCAGATGTCGGTGAATGTGAAGACCGTTAAAAAAGCGGCAGACGTGGTCAATCCGTTCCATCTGCCGGTGAAGAGCACGCTGGCGGATTTGACGCGACAGACCGTGGACAGTTTCGTGGCCGCTCAGAAGGCCCTGTTGGACGTCATGGCCAAACCGGGACACGCCGAGGCCCACGAGGCTCCCCACCACAAGCCCCCGGTGCGCAAGCGCGGCGCGGTAACGAAGCACGAGACGGTCGCCGCTACCGCCTAAATGATTTAGGAGTTTGAGCTTCTAAAACCTTGGTGCTGGTCCGCCGGGCAGGTGACGACAGACGGTCATCTGCCCCACGCCACGGGCCGTGCTGCCAGCCGTAGAAAATATCTGCGTTGATGTCCTCCGCGGATGTGGGAGAATGCGAGAACGTGGCTGGGAAACGGAATCACGCAAGGAGTCATAAGGCGGCGGACCACCGGGTCTCCACCCAACGGGTACGGCGGCGCGCACGCTCTTCGTCCCCACCGCTTTGCCCACCCTCGCCGATCTCCAATGCGCGCTGGAAGGCTGCCTCGCGGTCTTCGCTGCGAAACAGATAGAGCCCCTCTTCCCAGTGGCGAATCCCGCGCCCTTCCACCATCTCCGCCCAGCGAATCCGCGCCTGATACCATTGCCGCCTCTTCAGGCTTTCGCTCCTTTTCCTTGTTTCCTCTCCAACGTCCGCCGGAACCGGTATGAGTCGGTTCCGGTCTCGATGATGTGGGCCTGGTCCGTCAATCGGTCCAGCATCGCTTTGCACAACCGCGCATTGGGGAACTTCGTGGTCCACTCCGAAAACGGCAAATTCGTTGTCACGATCACCGCCGCCCGCTCGGCCCGTCCCGCGATGACTTGAAACAGCAGCTCCGCCGCCGTGTCTGGCATGACCACGTAACCCAGTTCGTCAATCACAATCAGGTCGTAACGGGTCCAGCGATTCCTCACCCGCGTCAGTTCGGCCTGGTTCTGGGCTTCGATCAGTTCGGTTACCATTTCCGCCGCCGTCGTAAACCGCACCCGCTTCCGCTGACGGCAAGCCGCCACCGCCAGCCCGGTTGCCAAGTGAGTTTTCCCCGTGCCCGTGTCGCCCAGAAAAATGATCGGCTCCTTGCGTGCCAGGTATCCACCCTCACTCAGATTTCGCAGCAGCGCCGCCGGAATGTGGGCCGCACATTGGAAGCCAATCCGCCAGCGTCTTCACCGTCGGGAATCGCGCCTCCTGAATCCGCCGCGCCATCGCCTTGCGGCTACGTTCCTCTAACTCCCCTTCCAGCAATGCCTCCAGATAACTCAGATGCGATTGCTTTTCTTTCACCGCCTGTTCGGCCAAGTGCGCAAACTGCCCACTCAATGTGGGCAAGTATAGTTGCTTGGCGTATTGCCGGATCGCGGCCTCTTGCATGGGTTTGACGGCGGTGCTCATTGGATCACCTCCGTCGCTGCCCAGTTCGGCCGCAGGCGGTCGTACTCCTCCCAAGCTGGGCTGCGACCGGTCATAGCGATTCAGTGCGCCGAGGTGTACCGGAGCGGTCGGCGGTGGCGGCTCCTGGCCGCTGATGTTCAGCAGATAACGAATCGCGCCTACATCCGAACACCCCAACTTCAGCGCTTCTTCCACGGCTTGGCGTACCGGCGACGGACCGTGCTCCCGTGCCAGCAGCAGGACGTCGATCATCGCGCGCGTCCCTTCCTGCTTGCCCTGCCGTTGACGGAGCACATCCCAGAACTGGTCGTAA
>OMOG01000148.1:20285-22178 GCA_900290305.1 Candidatus Sulfopaludibacter sp. SbA4 | reverse complement strand
ATCGCGCGCGTCCCTTCCTGCTTGCCCTGCCGTTGACAGAGCACATCCCAGAACTGGTCGTAACTGGCCGGCCATCGCCCCTGTGCCCGGCATTGCTCCAGCGCCGTCGACCCGGCCAACGCTCCTGGCTTTTTCGTCAGCACGTCCAGGTAATGTTCCAACTCCAGCACCTTCTGATGCCGTCCATAACAACGCTCATGCCGTGCCACACACTTGGCCTGATGCCAGATCTCTACGTATGCCGAGTAGACCTTCACTACCACCGCGGTGCCCACCGGCAAAGGAACCGAGTAGAAGTTCGTCAATGCCTTCGCGCAACCGCTGCCGTTGGCTACTGGGAAATGCAGCGAGGCCAGGTCGAAACCTTCTGTGGCCAGCGGCAACAGATGCTCTCGCTCCATGATCATCGCCGTTCCGACGGACTGCGCACGCCCCTCTATGATCCGGCTCTCGTCTTCCTTCGAGCCCGCTGCCAGCAGCAGATTCAACTCTTCCAGATCCCGGACCTTCGGCACGGGCACCAGATGGTTCCGCCGGAACTGCCCTCCTTCGCCTTCCACGCCGCCTTTCAAGTGCCCTTCCCCCGGCGTGCAGAACTCCGACTCGAATACCCAATGCGACCGGAAAGCAATGAATCGCGCCGTCTCCTCCCGTTGATGACCCCGCAGGATTTTCTTTACTGCGTTCTTTAGGTTGTCGTATCGCAGCACGTGGAAGACCCCGCCAAAATAAGCAAACGCCAGCTCGTGGGCCTCCAGAAACGCTTGCTGGTTGGCGTGCGGGTAGGCCCGATGAAATGCGCCGCTGGCCATGCTGCGCAAACAGAACACGTACACCTTGCGCGGCTCGCCCTCGAGCTCCGCCCAACCCTCATACCAGTCCACTTGCCCCTCCACACCCCACATGTACGACTGCGCGATGAAGGTCTCCTGGCCCAGCAAACCCATCACCGCTTTTCTTTCGCGCACGTACCGCCGCACCGTGGATTCCGCCACTTCCACTTCAGGCATCTCGCGCCGCAATCGAGTCCAGATGCGGTGCGCGGTGTGCCGCTGCTTGCGCGGCGCCCTGCGATCACTCTCCAGAATCCCCTCGAATAATGGAATCGCCGCACCCAGTTTAGACCGCTGCCGCTCGGGTATCTTCCGTTCGGCAGGCATCGCACTCGCCAGTGCCTTACGTACGTCTCGCCGGTGTACCCCCAACTTTCGGGCCACCGCCCGGATCGTTCCGCCGCCATGCTCGTACTCGCGCCGGATCTGTTCATATAGTTCCACTTTGGCTCTCCTGTTCTCCAAGACTGCATCTCCTTCCGGGCTCGAACGCCCGAAACAAGATACACCCTTTATGCTTTACAAGTGGGGCCAAATCAGAGTATCGAAAGGGGCCAATTCAGAGTAGCGAAATCACCAAGTCTACTTGCAGATACGCGCCGGGGTAAGGACGTCCTGGAGCGATCGCGCCGGACGCTATGCAGTTGCCGATTGCACGAGCTGCTCAACGTAGGCTATATTCGAGCCCAAGGTGCTTTCGCTATGTTGAACAGTGTTGCCCCCTTCTTTATTGTCGACGACTTGGGCGCTACGCTTGCGTTTTATCGGTCCAAGCTGGGTTTCGACGTTCTTTATCAGTGTGGGGATGACGGAAAGGGAGACGACTACTTCGCCATCGTCGGACGCGACCGGGTAATGCTAATGTTCAAGGCCATCGCGCCCGAGGTCCATCCACAGCCGAATCATTCGCGTCACGAATGGGCCCGCTGGGACGCCTACATCGGCACGGACGATCCGGACTCACTGTACACAGAGTTCTTAGGAAGGGAGGTTCCCCTGCATCGGGAACTGGCCAATACGAGCGATGGACTCAGGGCCTTCGAGATCACCGATAACAGCG
>OMOG01000148.1:19484-20275 GCA_900290305.1 Candidatus Sulfopaludibacter sp. SbA4 | reverse complement strand
TGTTCGGGATCATCCGGAATGCCGTTCGGGTTCAAGCGTTCAGCTTCATCGGAACCTCCCCAGCCGGAGGCATCCCTTTCTTTACGGCAGGATGGCCGGCAATCCGGAAGGAATTCGGCTCCTTTCTGTTTGCCTGTCATTTGACGCGCCGGGATTACATTGTGAGGACGGCACGGAACCGAACCTTGCCTTCCACGACGCGCAGGTAGGCCTTTGGAGCCTCTGCTAATGGGTACGTCTCGACGATCGTCTTAACTTTTCCTTGCGCTACGAAATCAAGGGCTTCGTAGAGATACTCGGGGCCATTTTGCTGGCTGCCGATGATACGAATGCGCTTCATGATGAGGTCCATCAAGGAAATCGAAAGCGGCTCGGCGTCGGCGCNNCACCATTGACTTGCTCGAATTGGAGGTACTAAGGATCACATCTGCGCCGCCTGCTGCAGCGAGGCCCTTTCCATCGCGGACAATCTCATCCGCCCCGAGATCGCGGATCATCTTGTCTTTATCGGGGGAGTGCGAAATTGCCACGGTCTCGAAGCCTGACGCCTTGGCGTATTGCACTGCCAGGTGCCCGAGCCCACCGATCCCGAGTACGGCCACGCGCTCATGCGGTTGGGGGTCTGCCCACCGAAGGCCGCTATAGACTGTGTAGCCTGCGCAGAATATCGGGGCCGCTTGCTCGTAGCCGACTTTCTCAGGAATCAAATAGGTGGCGTCGGCATTCATCAACATGTACTCGGCATGGCCTCCTTGTGCATCGAGCCCCGTGCCCTTCAGATAGGGACAAAA